>CAMCIN010000075.1 GCA_945874745.1 Akkermansia muciniphila
GGCTTGAACTTGCCTCGGATGTCCTCGGGCGCATCAGGCTTCATGTCCCAGGTGTCCAGATGGCCGGGCGAACCCACCAAAAACAGGGTGATGCAGTTGCGGATCTTCGCCTTTTTCTCATCCACTATCCCCGCACCGTACATTTTAAGCAAATTCGGGAGCGTCAAGCCCGCCATGGCGGCCGCTCCCACCTGTAAAAAGCTCCGTCTGTTTCCGCCCGAACAAAGGGGCAAATATTCGTTTCCGATGTGCAGCATGGGGAGGGGGGGAGTTGGGGAGAGACCGGTTGTTACAGCGTGTAGGACACGGGGTTTGAGATGTCGATGTAAGCGCTTTCGGTGAACTTGCCCTCGGCGTTTTTCTTGTAGTTCACGTAGCGAAACTGTTGCAGCACAACCTCGTATTTGCCGGGGGAGGTTTCTGAATGCTCGAACACCGGATCCAAGCCGGCCCCAACCGTGGCGATTTCCTTGCCGTCACGGCTCACCTTCCACTGGAGGCGCGTCCCCCAGTCATTGGTGACCTCGGTTCGGGTGACTTTGCTGCCGGCCACCTGGATGGTTGCCTTCGGGGTTCCCTCTAGTTTTTGGTCCATGGACGGCGATCTTAAAGTTTAGGCAAAGTTTAACATTTAGGTGAGCCAGCCAGCAGCAAAACATTAGGTTCTGCGTGAGTGGAGGCTGGGCACGTGCGGCCCACCCGTGTTTCGGTTGCGCTTTGGAGGCATGGCGGCCACCATGCGGCGGGTCCACACATGCTTCATCTAACAGTTATTGCAAGCGGCAGCTCGGGCAATTGCGCCCTGGTTGAAACCCCCAGCACCCGCGTGCTGATCGACGCCGGCCTCAGCGCCAAACGCGTTGCAGACAGACTGGCCGCCGCGGGCGTCACGCCAGATCAACTCGACGGCATTCTCCTCACCCACGAACATTCCGACCACTCCGCTGCCATCGGGGTGTGGGGGCGCCGGCACGGCACTCCCGTCTTTGCCAATCGACTTACCGCCGAGGCACTCTCAGGCGTTAGCAAAGGTGTGGACTGGAAGCTCTTTCAAACCGGTTCCCACTTTCAACTGGGCTCCCTTCAGGTCCAAAGCTTCTCCATCCCTCACGATGCGGCCGAACCTGTCGGTTTTGTGCTCGGCTACGAAGGACAGTCGCTCGGCTTTCTCACCGATTTGGGCTTTCCCACCCGCATGGTCATCGAGCGGGTGCGGTCGGTGCACACTCTATTGATTGAGGCCAATCATGACGAAAAAATGCTTCAGGACGACACCCGCCGCCCCTGGTCCACAAAACAACGCATCATGTCGCGGCACGGACATCTCTCCAATGCCGCCGCCGCGGAAGTGCTCGCCGGCATTGCGGGCAATGGCCTCCGCCGCGCGCTGTTGGGCCATCTAAGCGAAGACTGCAACACCCCAGAACTGGCGCTTCGCACGGTGCGCGAGCGGCTCGCCCAGGACGGCGGCGGGGGCGTGGAAGTGCTTTGCGCGTCGTCTCCAGGCCCTGCGGAGCGGCTGCTAATCGGTTGACTGCCCAGCTCGGCGGAACTTTCACGAAAGGCTTAGGAAAGCCTCGCCTCGGGCATTTGAAGCTTCCTTCGGAGCGCACCTTGAGTAATTGACTAGGCCCCAGCTTATGAATGCTGAGACACCGGACTACGTTGAGTTGGGATTCGCTCGGATGGAAAGAGACCTCCATTATCTCATCCGTTGCTTCTCCGAAGTTCTCACTGAACTGGGACTGCCGGAACTCGCCGCGCACCTGCCCTGGCAGGGTGAGGCCCCTCCTCAGGGGGATGCCCCCCAGCGGTTGGGCCTCGCGCTCTCAGTGGCCTTCCAGCTGCTCAACATGGTCGAGGAAAACGCAGCGGCCCAAACGCGAACATTGCGCGACCGGGTCGAGGGGGTCTGCGACGAACCTGGAGCCTGGGGCGCACAGCTCAAAAGGCTCAAAGAAATGGGCGTGGAGGGAGCCAGCCTCGCGGCAGTGCTGCGCTCTGTCAGGGTCGAACCGGTACTGACGGCGCACCCAACGGAAGCCAAGCGGCTGTCGGTGCTCGACCAGCACCGTGTTCTTTTCGGCCTGCTGGAACAACTCACCCACACGGGTCTTCCCGAGCCCGAGGCACGCACCTTGCGCTCCTCTGTGAAGGCCGCGCTGGAGCGGCTCTGGCGCACCGGCGAAATCCTGCTTGAAAAGCCCACGCTAGCCGACGAACGACGCAACGTGCTCCACTATCTGAGGGACGTTTTCCCCTCGGTTCTGCCCACGTTGGATGCGCGTTTGAGGGAAGCCTGGATGGAGGCCGGCTTCGACCCCGAGCTGCTTCGCGCACCGGGCACCATGCCCCGCATCCGCTTTGGCACATGGGTGGGAGGAGACCGGGACGGCCACCCGGGTGTGACCGCGGAGGTGACCGCAGAAAATCTGGAGCGGCTCCGGGTGAACGCCCTTGTTGTGCTCCGGCAGCAACTGGCGGGGCTTGCCGAACAGCTTTCGCTCTCAAGCTGGATGCAGAAACCGCCTGCCCTGTTGGAAGAGGGTACGGCCCGCCTGGAATCGGCGCTGGGTGCCCGCAAACCGGCCGCCTCTCGCCCTGGCGAACCCTGGCGCTGGTACGTCGAGCTCATGGTGGCGCGCCTTCCCTTGGAGGAATCTCCCGGCCAGTTGGCACAGCTGTGCCAGGAAGAAGGCCGATACAGGCACGCCGCAGAAGTCATTGCGGATCTGGACCGCCTCCATGCTTCGCTGATCGAAATAGGCGCGTCACGTCTGGCGGAGTCGGACGTCCAGCCGGTACGCAGGGCGTTGGAGGTTTTTGGCTTCCACCTCGCGCAGCTGGACATCCGCCAGAATTCGGTGTTTCACGCCAAGGCACTCTCTCAACTGCTCGGAGCCAGTGGCATCTCGGCCGACGACTGGGAGGACTGGTCGGAAACGGAGCGACTGCGCTTTCTGGAGAAGGAGTTGAGATCGCCCCGCCCGTTTCTGCATCCCTCAGCGTCGGCGGGTCCTGAAGCCGACGCGGTACTGGGCTGTTACCGCGTGCTGGCCTCGCACATCGACCGCTTTGGAGCTGCTGGCTTGGGAGCGCTCATCGTGAGCATGACCAGGCGCCTTTCAGATTTGTTGGTGGTCTACGTGCTAGCCAGAGAGGCAGGACTGCTGCGCGCTCTGCCAGAAGGCATCGTGTGCTTGCTGCCCGTGGTACCGCTGTTTGAGACGATCGAGGATTTGGATGGTGCACCGGGGATGCTCCGCTCTTTTCTGGAGCAACCCGTTACCCAGACCAGCCTCAAATTTGCCGCAACGCGAGTCGGCCGGCCTGGAGAAAAGGTCCAACAGGTGATGGTCGGGTACAGCGACAGCAACAAGGACGGCGGCATCATGGCTAGCCAATGGGCACTGCAACGGTCGCAAAAGCAACTCGCCCTGAGCGCACGCCACTCGGGGGTGTCCCTGCGCTTTTTCCACGGCCGCGGTGGAACGGTCAGCCGCGGAGCGGGTCCGACCCACCGCTTTCTGGAGGCACTCCCCCACGGAGCCCTCGCTGGGCAGATGCGCCTCACCGAACAGGGCGAAACCATCGCCCAAAAGTACGCTAACGCCTCCACGGCAACCTATAACCTGGAGCTTCTTTTGGCTGGAGTCACCGCCACGACCATTCACCACGGCGCCGAGTTTGTGGAGGCTCCAGAGTTTGGACCTCTGATGGAAAAGCTCGCTGCGGCCAGTCACAAGTCTTACCGCGAGCTTCTCGATGCGGACGGCTTTTTGTCCTTCTACCGGCAGGCCACTCCGATCGACGCCCTCGAACACAGCCGGATTGGCTCCCGCCCCTCACGCCGTACGGGCCGCCCAAGCCTGGCGGATTTACGCGCAATTCCCTGGGTTTTCTCCTGGAGCCAGGCCCGTTACTACATTCCGGGCTGGTACGGAATGGGGAGCGCACTGAAGGCGCTCACTGCCGAAGAGGTGGCGCTCCTCACCACGCACAGGCGGGCATGGCCCTTCTGGGGATACGTGCTCACCAATGTCGAATCCTCCCTGGCCAGTGCCGACCCTGAACTCATGGACCTGTACGCCGAGCTGGTGGAAGACGAGGCTTTGCGCGCCCGCTTCAAGGCGCAGATCCGCGCCGAATGGGACAGCACCCACCTCGCCTTGGAACAACTCCGCGGGAAATCCTTGGCAAACAGCCGCCCCCGCATGCTCAAGACACTTGGGCTGCGCAGCGAGGCGCTCCGCGTTTTGCACCACCAACAGGTCGGCCTGCTCCGGGAGTGGCGCGGCCGCCTCAACTCAGGAAACATTCCGGGCGCCGATGCACTGCTGCCTGAACTGTTGCTCTCGATCAACGCGATCGCCAGCGGCCTCCGCACTACGGGTTAGCACCTGCGGCTACTCAGGAAAAAGCCGCCGACTTGGCGAACGGCCACCCCTGGGCTAGGGTATACACATGCTTAGGAAATTGCTTCCGCTTGTCGCGCTGGCAGTGCTTGTCGCCTTCGCTTGGCAGCGCTGGCGCGACCTCCCTAGTCTGGCCACCACCCCTCCGCCCAGCGGTTCGATTGCCCGTTTTCCAGGCCTCGCCGCCATGGAGGAGGAGTACACCCGCCTCGTCCAGAACGTGGTCCCCTCTGTGGTGAGCATCACGACTGAAACCCGCATCCAGCAACAGGTCACCATGTACGCAGACCTCTTTGATGTGCTCTTCGGCCCGCGCCAGCGCGTGGTGGAACAAAAAGAAACAGGACTTGGCTCCGGCGTGATCGTGTCCAAAGAGGGCCACATCCTCACCAACCACCATGTCATTGCAGGCAAGGAAAGGATTTTGGCCCAGCTCACGGACGGCCGCGTCGCGCCGGCGGAACTCATCGGCAGCGACCCAGCCACCGACATTGCTGTTCTCAAGATCGAGGGCCCGGTGCCTTCGCTTGGATTCTCAGACTCGGACCATGTCCGCGTCGGCCAACCGGTTCTGGCGGTAGGAAACCCCTTTGGTCTGCAGGAAACGGTGACGCAGGGCATCATCAGCGCCAAGGGCCGCGCGGTGCGCGACAGCGGCGTGGAGTTTCTGCAAACGGACGCGGCGGTCAACCAAGGCAACTCGGGCGGGCCCCTCTTGAACTTTAGGGGGGAGGTCATCGGCATCAACAGCGCCATCTACTCAGCCAACACTGGAGCCTGGCTTGGCATTTCCTTCGCCATCCCCTCGAATGTGGCGCGTCATTCCATGGAGAGCATCCTCCGTACCGGTCGCGTCCAGCGCCAGACCCTGGGGGTGGTGACCAGCCCACTGACGCCCGTCATCGCCCGCCAAAAGGGGCTACGGGCCGTTGTCGGTGCCCTGGTAACGCAGGTCCGTCCCGGCTCTCCGGCAGAACAAGCCGGGATCAAGCCGGGGGATGTCATTGTCCGTTTCAACGGCGAGATTCTAGAGAATCCCAACAGCCTGCAGCGCTTTCTGGCCTCCCTGCAGGCGGGCACACGCGTGCAACTTGGAGTGGTGCGCGACGGCCGCGAATACCCCCCGGTCCCCGTGGATGTCGCCAACCTTCCAGATCACTAGGCATCCAAACCTAGGGCGGATAAAGTATACGCCGGTGGCGAAAAGGCTTCGCCCGCCCTGCGGCCTCCCCCCGAGAGGCGGAGCATCCACCAAGCCGCTCAAGCGCGATCTAGGAGAGTATGATCTCTTCTGCCCACAAACCGCTTCACCCGACACCCCACCGCACTGCCCTTTGGCTCGCGAAAGTGAGCGTAGGCCTCCTGCTTGGGAGCGCTCTGTGGCTGATGGGTGTGCGTGTCTATGAAAACAAAGTCTGCGCAGAAGCCGTCCCCCTTGCCTCGGGTGAAGTTTGCGCCTCAGAAACACCAAGGTAGGCGAAATTTCCGGCCAGAATTAATATTGAGTCACCGGACTGGGGGACGGCAAAACCTGTGACGCCGGTTTGGCACGGTGGAACAGGTATACCACCCCTCCCAAGAGGGCGGAGAACAGGGTGTAGCCTAGGAGCAACAGCGACAGAGCAGCAAGCCTGTCCCCCCCCCCATGAAGGGAGGACCCCAAGAAGAGAAAAAGCAGGTAGTCTCGAACGCCAATCCCCGCAAAAGTAATCGGCAACACCCCCGCCAGCGCAATGACAGGCACAAAGCTTGTCCATACCAACAGGGACACTTCGATCCCCACCGCCATGCCCACCGTCCAGTACATCGCGCAAATCAAGATCTGCGCGCACAGGGCGGCCACCGCTACAACTGAAAGCGCCGCTTTGTTCCGGGCAAAAATGTCGGCGGCAGCCGCCCATTCTCCGGCGATCCTCGACGCAGGGAATCTGCAACGCACAAGTTGCACCAATGTCTCAAGCTGGGAGCGGCTCAGGCAGAACAAAAGTGCGCAACTCCCGATCACCGCGGAACCCGCCACAAGAAATCCAATGGCCACCGCGCGTGTGGAACTTTGCGTGCTCAGCAAATTCCAGTTCAGAGGGATGCACACGAGAGAGAGCGCAAAGAGACAGCAAAAGCCGATGAGTCGATCCAGCAGAACGGTTGAGCAGGCCTGACTGGCCCGCCCCGGAGCTAGGCGCGAGACATAAAGCAACCGCGTCCCGTCGTCCCCCGCGAGACCCGGGACTAGGACCCCGAAAAACTGGCCGATCTGGCAAATCAACGCCAGCCTACCCGCAGGCAGTCTAATGCCCAGGGTGCCGAGTAGGATCTTCCAGCGGAAACCAGCAATCAGGACCGGAACCAAAACAAGCAGGGCCGCCAGAGCGAGCCAGCCGGTTTTCGCCTCCGAGAGCACCCGCCAGACCCCGGCAAAATCCACCCTGCGGCTCAGCCAAAACAACGCCGCACTGACCACAGCGAGCTTGAGCAGGGGGTAGATTACTTTCTGTTTCATGAAATGCTTTGAGGTGAGCCAAAAGTTAGTCGCGATCGAAGAACACTCAAGCACTCCCTTTACAGCCAAAGAGGGGCACTTCCCCCAGGTGTGCCGCCCGCTTCGTGTACATTGCCCTGCTCCTCTGATTGCTTTCATTTTCGCGCTGTGTATAGCTTCGCGCAGATGAAACGCCTCCGCATTCTCGCCCTGATGCTTCCGCTGTTGGCGCTCTCCGCCTGCAAAAAAGCTCCCTCCGACTCCGCCGATGCGTCCGCCTCGGGGGACATCCCCATCGGGGAGTTTGCCTCCCTGACCGGCGCCACCGCCAGCTTCGGGCAGTCTTCCCACAAGGGCACTCAGATGGCAGTCGACGAAATAAACGCCGGCGGCGGCGTTCTGGGCAGGAAGCTGCGCTTGGTCACGGAGGATGACCAGAGCAAGCCGGGCGAGGCCGCCATCGTCGTGCGAAAGCTCATTTCACGGGATAAAATAGTCGCTCTTCTTGGGGAAGTCGCCTCCTCCCGCTCGCTTGAAGCTGCGCCTATCTGCCAGCAGGCCGGGATTCCCATGATTTCGCCTGCTTCCACCAACCCCAAGGTCACCGAGGCGGGAGACATGATTTTTCGAGTCTGTTTCATCGACCCATTCCAGGGCACGGTTCTCTCAAAGTTTGCCCTCTCCAAGGGTTGGAAGCGGGTGGCTGTGCTGACGGACGTCAAGCAAGACTACAGCGTTGGCCTGTCTCAATTTTTCAAGGCCCACATTGCAGCGAACGGGGGGCAGGTCGTCAGCGAACAGAGCTATTCCTCCGGCGATAAAGACTTCAAGGCACAGCTTACCGCCATCAAAGGAACGGATCCCGAAGCCATTCTCGCATCCGGCTACTACACCGAAGCAGGTTTGATTGCCTCCCAAGCGCGCGAGCTGGAATTGAACGTCCCCCTTCTGGGCGGCGACGGCTGGGACGCCCCTGCGCTTGTGGAAGTGGGAGGCAAGGCCATCGAGGGCTCCTTTTTCTCCAACCACTTCTCCGACGAAGACGCCGCGCCTTCAATCCAAGCTTTCCTCAAAAAATTTGAGGCCAAGTACGGTCAAAAGCCCGACGCCATGGCCGCCCTGGGATATGACTCCGCCATGATACTTGCGGATGCGATCAAGCGGGCGGGAGCAACAGACGGGCTCAAGCTCAAAGAAGCGATTGCAGCGACAAAAAACTTCCCGGCCGTCACAGGCAACATCACGCTCAATGCCCAGCGCAACGCCGACAAACCGGCCGTGATGCTTGTGGTCAAGGAAGGCAAGTTTCGCTACGTGGAAACGGTTTCGCCCTGACCGGCCTTCTGACCCGTTCGGCATTGAAAGCGGAAAGTGAACGAATTCCTGCAGCAACTCATCAACGGCCTCTCGCTTGGCGCAATCTACGCCCTCATAGCGCTTGGCTACACGATGGTGTACGGCGTGTTGCGCTTCATCAACTTCGCCCACGGCGACGTCTTCATGGTGGGCGCCTTCTCCGCCATGTACGCCGCCCGCTGGATGGCGCCCCACACCGCAGCGTGGCCCCAGTGGCTTTCGGCCCTCTGCGTGCTTGGAGCAGCCATGCTGCTGTGCGCGCTTTTGGGCATCCTTGTTGAGCGGCTCGCCTACAAGCCCCTTCGGGAGCGCCCTCGCCTGACGGTCCTGATCACCGCTATTGGCGTCTCCCAATTGCTCGAATACACCGCCCAGTTGGTTTTTGGCGCAGCTCCCCGAGGCTTTCCCAGCTTGATTACCACCCGGTCCATCGCCGGCTTGGGAGGACTGCACCTCAGCAATATTCAGGCGCTTGTCCTTCTCGTTTCAGCCCTGCTGCTTGCAGGCCTGCACTTCATCGTCATGCGTACCCGCATGGGCCTGGCGATGCGCGCCATGTCGCTCAATCCCACTGCAGCGATGCTCATGGGGGTCAACAATAGCGTCGTCATATCCTTCACCTTCGGGCTCGGCTCTGCGCTGGCTGCTGCTGCTGCTGTCTTCTACGCCTCCCTTTACCAGGCCATCGACCCGTTCATGGGCGTCATGCCCGGGATGAAAGCCTTTGTTGCCGCGGTGCTGGGGGGCATCGGCAGCCTGCCGGGAGCAATGGCGGGCGGACTGATTCTGGGCGTGCTCGAAACGCTGGTGGTGGGCTACTCCGGCCTCCTCGGGATCTCCCCCGGCTACAGGGACGCGGTGGCCTTCGTCCTGCTGATTTTGATTCTTCTTTTCAAGCCTTCGGGCTTGTTCGGCAAACTGCAGCGCGAAAAGGTGTAATGAGACCCCGGATTATACTGCTGCTGGTCATCGCCGCCTTCGCGTCCGTTTCCTTTTGCTTCACCGGCCATCCGGAGGCTGCCTGGCCACTCGCGCAGCTCGACGACTACCTGCTCAACATCCTCTTAATGGCGGGCATCAACGTCATCCTCGCCGTGAGTCTCAACATGGTCAACGGCTACACCGGCCAGTTCTCCCTGGGCCATGCGGGCTTCATGGCCGTCGGCGCCTACGGTTCAGCCGCGATCACCCAGATTCAGGGCAAGGTGCTCCTCGAAACCTTCGGCTTTCTGGGCGCCGCCGCCCCGGTTTTTCTCTTTTCCCTGGCCGTGTTGGCTGGGGGGATCCTTGCTGCCCTCGCCGGCCTCGCCGTCGGGCTCCCGTCCCTCAGGCTCAAGGGAGATTATCTCGCAATCGTCACCCTGGGCTTCGGCGAAATCATTCGGGTGATGCTCCAAAACACTGAGTCCCTCGGCGGCGCGCGCGGGCTCACAGGCATTCCCCCACGCACCACGCTGGGCTGGACCTGGGCAATCGCCGCTTTAAGCGTCTACTGCGTCGGTTCGCTGGTGCGCTCCACCTACGGCAGGGGCTTTCTGGCGGTGCGCGACGACGAGATCGCTGCCGAGGCCATGGGCATTCACACCACGGCGTACAAGGTCACCGCCTTCGTCGTTGGCTCCTTTTTCGCAGGCCTGGCCGGCGCCCTTTACGCCCACATGATTTGTTACATCTCACCCGAGGGCTTCTCCTTTATGAAGTCGGTGGACGTGGTGGTCATGGTGATTTTGGGGGGAATGGGATCCACTGCGGGAGTGACGCTCGCCGCTATTGGGCTCACCTTTCTCAACGAGGTTCTGCGCCAGATGCAGGAATACCGCATGGTGGCCTTTTCGCTGCTCCTCATTGTCCTGATGATTACTCGCCCTCAAGGACTCATCGGAGATTTGGCCAGGTTTCTGCCGGGCAGGAGGCGGCTCAAACCATGAGCGCGCTGCTCAGAATGCAGAAAGTCACGGTGCGCTTCGGCGGTCTGGTGGCCGTCAGCGAGGTGGACTTTCATGTGCAACCGGGCGAGCTCGTGGGGTTGATCGGCCCAAATGGGGCGGGTAAAACCACCCTCTTCAATGTGGTCACCGGCGTCTACGCGCCGACCAGCGGCTCCGTGCACTTCGCCGAGTGTGAGGTCGGCGGCGAACCCCCCTTCCGAATCACTGCACGCGGCATCGCCCGCACCTTTCAAAACATCCGCCTTTTCGCCTCCCTCAGCGTGCTGGACAACGTGATCTGCGCACTAAACCTGCACTCGAAAAGCGGCTTCTTTGGTGCCCTCTGGCGAGGCAAAGCCTTCCGCGCCGGGGAAAAAGAAAACCGCGAAGAGGCCAGGAAACTGCTCGAGATTTTCGGCCTCGCGGACGCTGCACACGCCCCCTGCCGAAGCCTCGCCTACGGCGACCAACGCCGGCTTGAAATCGTGCGCGCACTCGCCACCAAGCCCAGGCTGCTCCTTTTAGACGAGCCCGCAGCCGGCATGAACCCGACAGAAAAGGTCGAGCTCATGAAGCTCATTCGCTTCATCCGGGAACGCTTCGGCCTGGCAGTCCTGCTGGTTGAGCACGACATGAAGGTGGTCATGGGCATCTGCGAACGTATCGCCGTTCTCGAACACGGTTGTAAAATTGCCGAGGGTACTCCCTCCGACATTCAGCGGAACCGCAGAGTCATCGCAGCCTATTTAGGCGAGGAGGTTTCAAATGCTTGAAATCGACGCGCTGGAAGTCGCGTACGGGTCCATCCACGCGCTCCACGGAATCACCCTGCGGGTTACCAAAGGCAGCATCGTCACGCTGGTCGGTTCCAACGGGGCGGGCAAGTCCACGACGCTACGCGCTATTTCCGGACTGGTGCGGGCGAGCAAGGGCTCTATCCGCTTCGAGGGAAAGGATATTACCCACTGCAAGTCCCACGAAATCGTCGCACTCGGCCTCGCGCACGTCCCCGAGGGCCGGATGATCTTCACAAACCTCACAGTGCTTGAAAACCTGCGGATGGGTGCTTACCTGCGCCGCGACAAACGCGCCATTGCGCAGGATCTGGAGTTTGTGCTCGAAACCTTTCCCAGGCTGAGAGAACGCCTGACCCAGCAGGCGGGAACCATGTCGGGCGGGGAACAGCAAATGCTTGCCATCGGCCGCGCCCTGATGGGCCGCCCCAGCTGTCTCATGCTGGACGAGCCCTCGCTTGGCATTGCGCCGATTTTGGTCAAAACCATCTTCGAAAAGATCATACAGGTGAATCGGGATCTGGGACTCACAGTCCTTCTCGTCGAACAAAACGCAAACCTCGCCCTCGAAGTTTCCCACTACGGGTACGTCCTCGAGACGGGCCGCATCCTGCTGGAGGACCGCTCGGAAAACCTCCGCTCAAACCCCGCAGTGCAAGCCGCTTACCTTGGAGCTTGAGTAAGCCAGCTGGATCCCTTGCACGCGGCGCTGCTTAGAGTGTGTTCACAGCGGGCAACCTTTCACCGGCGCGTCAGGGACCGGACAGTGGGCCCCAGGTGAAGCAGATGTTCACAGATGATATTTGCGGTTTCTTCTGCTCTGTTAAATTTGTGACGCCATGAAATCTGCGGGTGTACTCCTGAATAAAAGGTTTGTGGGCTTTTCTTTGGAGGCCTGCGCTTTGAATGCTTTTCCCAAGCCACTGGGTTTTGCCGTGCACTCACCCCTGTGAAAAGCGGATGAGCCGCTCCCCACGCATGAAACCGTTTCCTCCCTCACTCCTCTGGATCCTAATGTGCAGCCTCAGCCTGCGGGCCTCCGCGGCGGCTCCCAATACCGCGGCTCTGCACGCCTGGTACCAGGCAGACGCCGGTCTGCAAACAACCGGCGCGACCGTGACTGCCTGGCAAGACAGCAGCCTGGCCCCCTCCGGTAAAACGCTCGACCGCGTCGTGGGAAACCCACGGGTCTGGAGGGTCCAAACCAAGGCGGGCCCGAGGGAGGTGCTGCGCCTCGATGGAAACTCCGCCCTTTGGCAGTCCTCTTCCGACTGGGGAAGCGTGGCCGCCCCTCGCACAATTCTGTGCTTTGCCCGCATCGCCAACGGCGCCACCGGCGTTCTTTGCGACAGCTCCACCCCCTCCGCAGCGGCGCCTACCCAGCTGCGCGGCGCCGCCCCGGGCTGGCGCGTTCTGCGCTTCGACCAGACTACCTCGGGTCTTGCTGGGTTTGTTCTTGGCGCCAACGGCTCGCTCAAAAACGGACTCAAGTGCGATATCGCTGAAATGCTCGTCTTCTCGCACGTGCTCTCCTCGGCTGAGCTCGAGGAGCACTCCAAATACTTGCTCCAAAAATGGGGCGTCCTGACGGACCTGCCACAGGCGGAGCAGCATTCTGAGACCGCGGGCTTCCCGGGCCTGACGACTCAGCTGTTGCGCAAACACGGAGCCGAAGGCGTCCATACCTACCGCAAACCGGCCCTCGCCACCACGCCAAAGGGGACGCTTCTCGCGGTGTTTGACCAGCGCCGCAGCAGCGGAGGTGATCTGCCAGGAGACGTCGACATCGGTCTCTTGCGCAGCACCGACAACGGCGAGACCTGGCAGCCCATGCAGACCATGCTCGACTACGACGCGGCCGCCCCCAACGCCCGAGGTAACGGGGTCAGCTCCCCTTGTGTTTTGGTGGACCGTCAGACGGGCCGCATTTTTGTCGCCGCGCTTTGGTCCCAAGGCGACCGTGCGTGGAACGGCTCCGGCCCCGGCCTGCGCCCAGACCAAACCGGCCAGCTTGTCCTCAGCCACAGCGATGACGATGGACTCACCTGGTCCATTCCCCAAAGCATCACGCACCAAGTCAAACAGCCCGAGTGGCGCCTCTGCCTGCAGGGCCCGGGCGCTGGTCTCCAGCTCAAGGACGGCGCCCTCGTTCTTCCCGCGCAGTTTCGCGAGGCGGACGGTACGCCCCGCGCCTGCCTGCTCTTGAGTCGAGACCACGGCTCCACCTGGACCGCTTCGCCCCCAGCGATCCCCCGGGACCGTCCCACAAGCGAGGCGCAAGCAGAGGAGCTCGCCGACGGCTCCATCCTTCTTTCGATGCGGGACGAATCCCGCTCCGGTCAGCGCGCCTGGTCCCGCTTTGATCCCAAGACCATGTCCTGGGGCGAACCTTGGTTTTCCCTGCCCGATCCCTCCTGCCAGGCCAGCCTTCTCCGACACCCTGACGGCTCGCTTCTCTTCTCCAATCCAGCCAATTCCAAAACCCGCTCCACCCTCACCGTGCGCACCAGCCTCGACGGTGGCCAAACCTGGAGCAGCGGGCGCCTCGTGGATCCGCGCCCCAGCAGTTCCTCCTGCCTGAGCGTGCTCAAAGACGGACGGATCGCCCTGCTTTACGAAGGCGAGGGAGGACTGCACCTCGCGCGGTTCTGGCCGGAAAACACAAATCTTGCTGCGGTTCCCCGCGCCCGCGAAGAAGCCACAGGCCTGCCTAGTTGGTGGCAGGGTTGGCCAGCGCGCAGGCTCGAGGAAGCAAAACGGGCACGCCCCGACCTTCTTTTCCTAGGCGACTCCCTGACTCAGGGCTGGCAAGACACGGGCGCAAAGATTTGGAAGCTCTACTACGAACACAGAAACGCCGCCAACTTCGGCTTCGCGGGGGATTCGACCCAGCACCTGCTCTGGCGCATCGAGCACGGTGCGCTGGACGGACTCAGCCCCAGGCTCATCGTCCTGCTCACTGGAGGCTCCAACGTGAGGAACAGCGACTATACCCCCGCCCAAACTGCCGGCGGTATCGGGGCCGTACTGGAACGCATCAGACAAAAGAGCCCGTCCTCCCGAGTCCTGCTGCTCGCCCTCTTCCCGCAGGATCTCCTCGCCAGCAGCGAAATGCGCCACAAAATAGAGGAGGTAAACGACTTGCTTACTCCGCTTGCTGATGGCAAGCGCGTTTTCCTGCTCAATTTCAACCAAGCCTTCCTTCATGCTGGAGGCGTCCTCAACCACAATATCTCCCCTGCCCCGCTGCATCTGACCACACAGGGTTACGCCCTCTGGGCCGAGTCCATCGAACCCACTCTACAGACCCTCCTCGAACCGGCGCCCTAAGGCGCGCTCATTTAAGCCCAGGTTTGCGAAGGGAAACCCGCGAGCCTTCCAAGGAGCCTCGCGTACACCCCTTATGCACAGGAGTATCCGCAGATGTCCCAGATTTAGCAGATAAGGAGAAACAGGAACCAGCATCTGGGCATCCCCGCATCTGTGGCGCACCTCCTGTTCCCTGAGGAGTCAGCAAAAAACGGAGGGACGGGGTGCGCAGAAGGCGGCGGGGCAGTCTGGCTGGCTTTTTATGATCGGACTGTCTCTTTTTAAGCAACCACTATGGCACGCTTTATGTAAGCAAGGAATCAGACAAGAGGTAACCGCTGCCGGCCAGGCTGTTTTTTGCAAGTCGCATATAACTCCCAATGAGTGGCTTATATTTAATAGTAAAAGTTATGTGAACTTTTCTGTTTTCCTTTGGCATGCCCATTGCTTTAACACAATTCGCCGTTAATTCGGCTTTCAGCCCAATACACACATGAAGCACACCACTACCTCCCTAAGTTCGTTGAGCCTTCTGGCTCTTGCCACAGCAGCAACCCTCACCTCCAACGCCTTCGCTGGCGCGCCTGCCAAGCCGGCGGCTCCCAAGGAAGCGAGCTCGCTTCTGGCTGGCTCGATTTTGGAGAAAATGACCGGATCCGTCGATGTCGGTTACGACAGCGGCTACTACTTCCGCGGCCTGTGGTTCTCCAACAACAACGTCTGGGAAGGCCTCACCCTCAACCTTCCGGTCAACGACCAGTTGAGCCTGATGTTCGGGGCGATATACACATCCAGCGCGACCACCAACCTCCGGGGTGGCGGATTGAACACCTCGTTGAAATACTCTGAATTGGATCTGATTACTGGTGCTTCCTATGACGCAGGATTCGCCAAATTTGGTGTGGTTTACACTTACTACAACTTCTACGACACCTTCTCCGGTCGCAAAGTATCTGACAGTCAATCATTCGGTAATGGTGATCGTGATTCGCAAATTACGACGTCCTCCGATCTCGGTTTCACGGTCTCCAAGTCTCTCGGTCCTGTGAACGTAAACGCAGGTTACTGGTACGACTTCCGCATCGGGGGTCACTACTTCGAGTCCTCCGCGGACTGCCCCATCGAGATCACCTCCAAGTTCTCGATCGTTCCGTCGGTTTCGGTCGGGTACGGTCTCGACTACTACTCTTTCAGAGCCAACCCGGTAGCAGCTGATGGAACTGGCGGCCCAGGAAAACGCGACGGGTTCACCGCCGTCCGCCCTGCTCTGTCCTTCCCGGTCAAGGTCACTGAAACAGCCACGTTCACCCCCTATGCGGCGATGAATCTTTCCGGCTCGGCACGATACAACACCGCGACATCGGCGAATGTTGAAGAAGGCCGCAACGACTTCTACTTCGGTGGAAAGATGAGCGTTTCCTTCTAAGCAACCCGTCCAGCGTCTGAACTCAAAGCCCTCCCGTCCTCGCGACGGGGGGGCTTTTCTTTTTCCATCCCGTGGGATTTGTCTTTCCCAGTTTGTTGCGACATCGTGAAAGTCGTCACCGAGAACATCCGGTGCA
>CAMCIN010000076.1 GCA_945874745.1 Akkermansia muciniphila
AGCTGGAGTGCTTCCCAGCGTGCGCACTGGTGCTTGGTCGCTCTCTGACTGAGGCCTACGTTCCGGAGAGAGCGGGGATCGATCCACAGATTGCTCAGATTTCCGCAGATGTTTTTATGGTTTCCACTCCGCTGCTCGTGCTGAGAGATCTGCAGCTCGTAATCAGAAGCGGCCAAGGTTTCACATAGCGAAAGGGGCGCTGTCGCTCCCGGAGGGGGCGGAGAGAGAGTTAGCAGGGCTGCGCCTGGAGCGACGGTCGGTGGCCGGGAAAACAAGCGCTGCAATTCCGGAGTCTCAGCGACCGGGTTCGTCTGCGGGTCCCCGGGGAGCACGCCCAGTTTAGCGCCTCGTGCTGGGTGCAACTGCACGGGTTGAACAGCAATCGCTGACACGTCTACGATGCGGCGGCCGGAGATGTCCGGCAGTACGTCGGCGGGAGCCGCGTCTCACGCCATCCCATCAAAATGGCGAGGGCGCTCACGCCGGGCCTACTCGAACTCGGACACTGGAATACACCGCCAAAAGCCGAGTATTACAAACAGCCGGCGCGCAACTTCATCGGCGACATGGACGAATTCAGCATTTACTCCAAAGCATTGAAGGACTCGGATATAGAGCGCCTTGCAAAATAGGAGGACAGAGTGAGCCGCCTCCAAACCCTGCCCCCCCATTCCCGCCCCGAATGAAACCCGCCCCCCTTCTGCTCGTCTTGTTCTGCTGTTTCTTCGCGCCCCGTACCGAGGCGGCCCAAACGCCTCCACTCCGCGCTGGTGTCGCCAAGATTGAAATCACCGACCGGGCTGCCGGTCCGGTCAACGATCCCTTGTATGCGAAGGCACTGGTGCTCAGGAAGGGAGGGGCCACCATCGTGCTCATCACGCTGGACGCCGTCGCCGTTGGAGAAATCGGGCGCATTGGCGACGGATTTTTGACGGAGGTGCGCGCCCAACTGCAGGCCGAACTTGGCATCCCGCCCGCCAGCGTTGTGGTAAACGCGAGCCACTGCCACGGCGTGGTGCGGACCGACACTGCGGCACTTGCCGTGCAGGCGGTCCGGGAGGCGGTTCGCGACATGGTCGCGGTCAGGGCGGGTACAGGCACGGGCCGGGAGGACCGCCTCAGCGAGAACCGCCGGCTCCAGATGAAGGACGGCAGCGAAGTCGACATGCGCCGCGCCTACTCCCTCCCCTGGGACCAGGAGGTCGCAGGCGTCGGTCCCATCGACCCGGAGGTCGGCGTGCTTCGTATCGACCGCGAAAGCGGAGTCCCACTGGCGGTTCTCTACAACTTCGCCTGTCATCCGATCATGAATCCGCCGGGCAAGGGAAACTCCGCGGACTTCCCGGGGTTCGCCTCGCGGTTGATTGAGGAAACGCTTGGCGGCGGGGCCGTCGCATTTTTTGTGCAGGGCTGCGCGGGCGATATCAACCCGGTGCATTACAAGGAGGTCAGCCGCCCCCCGGACGCGGAGCCGCTGGGAAACCTGCTGGGGCTGTGCGTCCGCAACGTTGCGGACAAAATTCAAACCAAGGAAGGCGCGGAGCTTAAGATCCGCAGCGAACGCATCCTGCTCCCGAGGGGGGACGATCTGGAGCGGCGCATCGGCGCCATCGAGAAAGAACAGACCCGGCTGCTGGGCTCGCTGAAGCCCACGAACATCAACTTCAAAACCTTTCTCCCGCTGCTGCTCCAGCAAAGCCTGTCGCCGGATTACCCCTCGCACTCCGCCCAAGGCTACCTCCACGAACGGTCCTTGAACCGGGACACCATCGCGAAACTGGACGCAGACAACCGCCGTCAAGTGGAGGCCTACCAGAAAAACACCCAGACCATGGAGCAGCTCACCCGGCTCAACACCAACCTCGCGCTACTCAGGAAGCACCTCGCGCAAAACCAGGCTGCCGCAAGCCCCACCATCGCGGTGGAGATCGTCGGCCTACGCATCGGGGACTTCAGACTGGTGACCTTCCCCGGCGAACTCACCGTGCAGGTGGGTCTCAACATCAAGCGGGCCGCCAAGCAATCCAACGTCTTCGTAGCCGGCTACACCAACGGGTACATCTACTACGCGCCGACCGCCGCCCAACGCAACAACACCGGCTACGCGCAGGAGGATTGCGACTCCCTGGTCGCCCCGCAGTGGCAGTCGCTGTTCGAACAAAAGGCGCTCGAACTTCTAGGCGGGCTCTGAGCCTTCCAACAAACCACATCCAGAGAAACACCCCGCCATGACGCCCACCCTCCCCCACCTCGCCGCAGGTGCCCTGTTTCTGGCAACGGCCACCCGGGCGCTTTGTGCTGTCCAGACGGGCAGCGACGGGTCGGACTTTTTTGAGAAGCAGGTCCGCCCCATTCTGGTGGAACGCTGCTACGACTGCCATAGCACGGAGACAAAAACAAAGGGCGGTCTCTTGCTGGACACCCGGGAGGGCACCCTCAAAGGGGGCGACTCCGGAGCGGTTCTCTCCGCCGGCGACCCGGACAAGAGCCTGCTCATCGAGGCCGTCAGGTACAAGAACCACGACCTCCAGATGCCCCCAAAAAAGCGGCTCTCCGACGGGGAGATCCGAACGCTGGAAACCTGGGTCAAAATGGGGGCGCCCGACCCGCGCACAGGACCGGGTGCCGCGAAGGCGGGCAGGGTCATTGATGTGAAGGAGGGGCGCAAGTTCTGGAGTTTTGCGCCCCTGTCGCGCAGCCAGCCTCCCGCCGTGTCCGGAACCGAAACCCCCATCGACGCCTTCGTACAGGCGAAGCTCCGCGAGCAGCGCCTTCCCTCGGCCCCGCCCGCCGACAAGCGCACGCTTCTCAGACGCGCGACCTTCGACCTGACCGGCCTGCCTCCGACCCCGCAGGAAACGGAGGTGTTCGTGGCCGACACCTCGCCGGAGGCATTCCAGCGCGTGGTCGAGACGCTCCTCGCCTCGCCCCAATACGGCGAGCGCTGGGGCCGCCACTGGCTGGACGTAGTTCGCTACGCGGATTCCAACGGGATGGATGAGAACGTGGCCTTCGGCCATGCGTGGCGCTACCGCGACTACGTGGTGCGCGCCTTCAACGAGGACAAGCCGTTCAACGCGTTTCTTGTCGAACAAATCGCCGGGGACCTCCTCCCCCGCGGAGAGGATTCCGTCGTCGCCACGGGCTTTCTCGCACTAGGCGCCCGGGTGCTGGCCGAGCCGGATGTGCAAAAGCTGGAGATGGACATCATCGACGAGCAGATCGACACCCTCGGCAAAGCCTTCCTTGGCATGACGCTCGGCTGCGTGCGCTGTCACGACCACAAGTTCGACCCCATTTCGCAGGACGACTACTACGGACTCGCGGCGATCTTCCGGAGCACCCGCAGCCTTTCCCAGGAAAAGATGGGCGCGATCAAGTTCTGGTACGAACACTCGCTCGCAACCCCCGCCCAGCGGGAGACAAAGAAACAGACGGACGAGGTCCTTAAAGAGAAGCAGGCGCAGGTGGCGTCCTTTCTTTCCAAAGCGCGCAGCGAAGTGAAGCGCAAGACGGAAGCCCTCGCGGCGGATTACCTGGCCGCTGCCTCCCAGCTCAATGCGGACGCGCAACTCAAAGATGCCACGGCCGCGGCGAAGCCGTACGGTTTGCGTGCGGAGATCCTCCTGTCCTGCCGCAAGCACCTCGAGGGGCGGCGCGAGCACCCGCTGTTTCAGAAATGGTGGGCACTCTTTCCGAAGCGGGAGCCGCAGGCTGTGCGCGATCACTACGCGCCCCTCTTTGCTGAGGCGCTCAAAACCAAGACGGGGCCGGCATTTGCGGCGCTGACCGATCCGAAGGGCTTTCTCGCGCTCCCGGTCAAGGACGCCGAGGTGCTCGACCCTCCCGCGCTTGAAGCCCTCGCCGCGTTGCGCAAGGACATCGCACAAATCGAGGCGGCCCGTCCCGAACTGCCCGCAGCCATGGGGGTGGGCGAGGCCCGGATTTTGCAGACGCTTCCCGTGCACATCCGAGGCAGCCACCTCACCTTGGGCAAGCCGGTGGAGCGGGGCTTTCCCGAAGTGCTGCGGACCAGCTTTAGCAATCCGATCCTGCCCGAGAAGCAAAGCGGGCGGCTGGAACTGGCCCGCTGGCTCGCCTCCAGCGAAAATCCGCTGACGGCGCGCGTGCTGGTCAACCGGGTGTGGAGGTGGCATTTCGGGCAGGGCATCGTCAGCACCACAGACAACTTCGGCACCATGGGTGCGAGGCCCTCCCATCCGGAACTGCTCGACTGGCTGGCCCGCCGGTTTGTCGAATCCGGTTGGTCCATCAAGGACCTCCACCGGCAGATCATGCTTTCCGCGGTCTACCAGCAGAGCAGCAGCCTGCCTTCCTTACCCGCTGACAAGGAGGATCCGCGGTTGGTGGACCCCGAAAACAAGCTGCTGTGGAGGGCCAACATCCAGCGCCTCGAGGCGGAGCAGATCCGCGACGCAATGCTGGCCACCAGCGACTGGCTCAGTCCCGAAATGGGCGGCAAGACGATCCCCCTGCGCAACCGGGAGTTTGTGTTCAACCACACCAGCAAGGACGCCACCACCTACGAGAGCCCGCGCCGCACCCTGTATCTGCCCATCATCCGCAACCACCTCTACGACATTCTCGAGCAGTTCGATTATCCGGACCCGACCATGCCCACGGGCAGCCGGAACAGCACGGTAATCGCACCGCAGGCACTCCTCATGCTAAACGCGCCGATCGTTCTCGAGGCCAGCAAGCGCCTGGGGCAACGCCTCGCCAGGCTTCCCTCCCCGGAAGACCGCGTCGAACAGGCCTACGCGCTCCTTTACGGCAGGCCGCCTCAACCCGAGGAGCTCCGGGAGGCGCTCCGCTGCGTGGAGGAGTTTGCGCAGACCGAAAAACCCGAACGCGCCTGGGCCCTTTTCTGCCACGCGCTGTATGCCGCCAACGAGTTCGTCTATCTGAGGTAACCGTTCATGAACCCCCTTCTCCCATTTCAGCCGCTGTCGCGCCGCTCACTGCTTGAACGCAGCGCGGGTGGTTTCGGTTACGTTGCACTCCAGGCCCTGCTCGCCGGGGAGTCCCTCCGCGCCGCCGCAGCAAACCCGCTGTCGCCCCGCACCATACCGTTTCCAGCGCGGGCCAAACGGGTGGTCTTCCTTTTCATGAAGGGCGGCCCGAGCCACGTGGACACGTTCGACCCCAAGCCCCTGCTGCAGCGGGACGACGGCAAGGCCTATCCGTTCGCGCAGCCCCGTGTGCAGTTCGCCGCGACCGGCAAGCTGTTGAAATCGCCCTGGAGCTTCAAGCAGCACGGCGAAAGCGGCCTGCCCGTTAGCGAACTGTTCCCGAACGTGGCCCGCCACGTGGACGAGCTGTGCGTGCTGCGCTCCCTCCACGGCACCAACACCGCCCACGGCGGCGCCTGCCTCAAACTCCACACCGGCAGCGACACGCAGGTGCGCCCCAGCATGGGCTCCTGGCTGATGTACGGCCTCGGCACTGAAAACCAGAACCTGCCCGGGTTCATCACCATTTGCCCGACCTTCGCCCACGGCGGCGTCAACAACTGGGGCGCCGCGTTCCTCCCCGCGCACTGCCAGGGCACGCCCATCGGCAACGCCAGCATTCCCTCCGAGCAGGCGCTGGTGCAGCACATCGTCAACCCCCAGACCGCTGGGACCGTCCAGCGCAAGCAGCTGGATTTTCTCGCCCGACTCAACCGCGGCCACCAGGAACTCTCCGGCCCAGACCTCGCACTCGAGGGGCGCATCAACTCGTTTGAACTGGCCTACCGGATGCAGAGCACCATGCCCGAGGCCCAGGATTTGAGTGGGGAAAGCGAGGCCACCAAAAGCCTGTACGGCATGGACCAGCCCCTCACTTCCAACTTCGGCCGCCAATGCCTCATGGCCCGACGCTTCCTTGAGCGCGGGGTGCGTTTTGTGCAGGTGACCCACAGCGACGGAGAGGTGCAGTGGGACCAGCACGGCAACCTGTTCAAGGGCCACACCAAAAACGCGCTCGAAGTCGACAAGCCCATCTCGGGACTGCTCACGGATCTCAAACAGCGCGGGCTCCTGGAGGACACCCTGGTCATCTGGGGCGGCGAGTTCGGGCGCACCCCGACGGCACAGGGCACCGACGGCAGGGACCACAACCCCTACGGCTTCTCCATGTGGCTCGCCGGCGGCGGCGTCAAAAAGGGCGTCGCCTACGGAAGCACTGACGACTACGGATACTTCGCGCAGGAGGACAAGGTGCACATCCATGATCTGCACGCCACTATCCTGCACCTGCTGGGGCTCGACCACGAAAAGCTCACCCACCGGTACGCGGGCCGCGACTTCCGGCTCACGGACGTGAGTGGGCACGTCGTAAAAGAGATCCTCGCCTGAGCAGGAACGCCCGCCCCGTCCCCCTCGATGAGCACACCCAACCAAACCGCTCCCCCTCCGGCAACCTTTCTCCGGAAGGACCGGCGTTCGTCCTCATGGAAATGGTGGGTCACCGGCCTGCTGCTGCTCGCCACGATGATCAACTACATGGACCGGGTGACGCTCTCGGGCGCCTCGGTCCGCGTCACCAGCGAGCTGGGGCTGAGCGAGCTGCAGTACGGCCATTTGGAATTGGGGTTCGGCTGGGCATTTGCCGCGGGTTCTCTGGGGTTCGGCTTTCTCGCCGACCGCATCCGCGTTTACTACCTCTACCCCGCCGTGCTTTTGGCCTGGTCGCTCATGGGGATCGCGTCGGGGTGGGCGCGCGGGTTTGAGGGGCTGCTTCTCTTCCGTTGCCTGCTGGGTTTTTTCGAGGCCGGCCACTGGCCCTGCGCGCTCAAAACCACCTTTGCGCTGCTGAGTGACAAGGACCGGACCATGGGCAACAGCGTGCTCCAAAGCGGCGCCTCGCTTGGGGCCGTGCTCACCCCCCAAATCTTAAGAATGCTGATGAGCGACCAGCCCGGTTCGTGGCGCAACGCCTTTGTGGCGGTTGGCGCAGTGGGGCTGCTTTGGGTGGTGCTCTGGTTTGCATGCCTCCGGCCCAGGGACCTCGATGCCCCCGCTGATGCACCTGCCACCTCTGCCGGACAGGACAAGCCGGACGGCCTTGCCGCAGTCCTTGGCAGCGGCCGTTTCTGGGCAGTGGCCCTACTCATCCTGGGGGCGCAGACCGTCTGGCATATCTACCGGGTTTGGCTGATGAAGTTCCTCGTCACCGGCCGCGGCTACGGACAGCAGGAGGCACTCAACTTCAATTCGGTCTACTTCCTCGCCACGGATATCGGCTGCCTTTTGGCGGGCGCCGTTTCACTGTGGCTGGTGCGCCGCTGGGGTGCCTCCGCCCATGGCGCCAAGCGGACCGTCTACACGGGCGCCTGCCTGCTCACCTCGCTGAGTGTGCTGCTTCCCTGGATGGACAAGGGCTGGCCGCTGATGATGTTACTGCTCCTCATCGGGGCGGGCGCGCTTGCCCTGTTTCCCTGCTACTACAGTTTTGTCCAAGAGCTTTCCGCGGCGCATGTCGGCAAGCTTACCGGGCTGTTGAGCCTCTGGGTGTGGAGCGTGACCTCCCCCTTGCACAGCGCGTTTGGACTGCTCGTCGACCGCACCCACAGCTACGACTCCGGGCTGCTCGTGGCAGGTTTGGCTCCCTGGCTGGGGGTCTTTGCCCTAAAACTTTTGTGGCCGCAATCCAAAGTGCCGGCCCCGTCCACCACCCGATAACACCATGCTCACCGACGCTTCACGTCTCCGGGATTTCCCGGCCCTGACCAACCAGACCTACCTCAACACAGCCGCCGAAAGCATCCCGCCCCTCTGCACGGGCTTCGCGATCGAGGCCTATTGGCAGGACAAGCTCCGCGGCATGAAGGGGCGGGACGGCCACTTCGCCCAGGTGGAGGCCTGCCGCGAAATCAGCGCACGCATGCTGGGACTCCTCCCCTCGGAGGTGTCCTTTTGCTCCTGCACCTCCGAAGCCTACAACCTCCTGGCCACCGCGCTGGAACTGGGCGCGGAGGACGAAGTGGTCGTTACCGACCTCGACTTCCCCGCGGGAGTTTCGCCCTGGCTCCGCGCGGCGAACCCGCCCCGCTTGAAGCTCTGGAAGGCGGTCGAAGGCGCGCTGGATCCGGCTGACCTTGTGCCGCTGCTCAACGAACGCACCCGCTTGGTCCAGGTCTCGCTGGTCAGCTTCTACAACGGACACCGCATTGAATGGCAGGCCTTCCGGGACACGGTGCGCCGGTTGGCCCCCAACGCGCTCATTTCGGCGGACATCACCCAGGCCATCGGGAGGGTCGTGCTCGACTGTCAGGACGCGGACATCCTCATTTCCAGTACCCACAAGTGGACGCTGGCCATCCACGGCGGCTGCATCATCGGCGTCCCTGCGGCGGGCGCCGAGCGCCTCACCACGCGTGCGGGCGGGTGGCTCCATCTAAAGAACGCGTTCGACTCCGACCGCTTCGAGCGCGCCGACACCCGCACCGGCGCGGCGAGCTTCTCGGTGGGCATGCCCAACTTTGTCGCTCTCTACGCGCTCAACGCGTCCCTGCGTTACCTCGACCAAATCGGGATCCCCGCCATCGCCGCACACGCAGACCCGCTGGCGGCCGCTGCAGAGGCCGGGATCCGCGCGCTCGGCATCCAGCCGCTTTGCCGCTGGAACGGCACGGGTATCGTCGCCTTCACGCACCCCCGGAGCGTGGAGATCCACGCCGCACTCGAAAGCCGGAACATCCACGTGATGCACAACGCAGGGCGCATCCGCATTGCAGTCCACGGCTACAACACGGAGGCGGAGATCCACCGTTTCCTCGAAGTCCTCAGCGAGCTGCTCTAAAGGCGAAGCCACACCACGTCCCTTCTGCCATGAGTGCGTTAAACGACACCCTTGCCGACCTGATCCGCCTCAACACGGTCAACCCCGCCTACGGCGACGGGGGCACCGAGGCGAATGCCCTTCCCCTGCTCCGCGAGTTTTTCCGCCAACGCGGCATTGAAACAACGGAGCAGGAAGTTTTCCCGGGCCGCCACAACCTACTGGCGCGGCTCTCGGGCCGGACCCAGCGGCGGCTCGTGCTCGAGGCGCACACCGACACGGTCTCCATCAAGGGCATGACCATCCCGCCCTTTGAACCCGCGGTGCGCGAAGGGCGCATGTACGGCAGGGGCGCGGTGGACGACAAGGCCGGTCTGGCGGCCATGCTCCACGCGGTGGCGTCGATTCACGCCGATGGAATCATCCCTCCCTGCGAGGTCTTACTGGCTGCAGTGGTGGACGAGGAGTTCAGCTACAGGGGGGTCGTAAAACTTTGCGAGGGCCTCAATGCCGACGCCGCTATCGTGGCCGAACCGACTGAGATGCGCGTGGTCATCGCCAGCAAGGGGGTGCTGCGCCTCCGTCTGCACACGCGCGGTAAGGCCGCCCACAGCGCAAAGCCGCACCTTGGAAACAACGCGATCTCGCACATGGCCCGGCTGGTTCTCGCCCTAGAGGAGGAGCACCGGCAACTCGCCGGAGTGACCCATCCCCTGCTCGGTTCTCCGACGGTCAACGTGGGGGTCATCCAAGGAGGGGTGCAGGTCAACCTGGTGCCCGACCACTGCGCAATCGAACTGGACCGCCGCCTCCTCCCGGGGGAGGCCGCTTCGGTCGTTGTAGAGGACTACCAGCGGCTGCTCGCGAGACTGGCCCGCGAACATCCGGGGTTCTCCGCCGAAATCGAAGAGCCGCCCCTGCTGGTGGACGAGGCCCTCGACACGCCCCCAGGCGCCGCTGTCATCACGACTGCGCAACAGGTGTTACGCACGCTCGGGTTGAACCCCGAGGTATGCGGCGTCCCCTTCGGGAGCGATGCAAGCAAGCTCTCGCGCGCCGGCATCCCGACCATCCTCTTTGGCCCGGGAAGCATCGACCAGGCCCACTCGGTGGATGAATATGTAGAGCTGGACCAGGTGGCCCAAGCAGCCGCCTTCTACCGCGAATTCATCCTCAATTTTTCCTAGGTCGGGTTTTCACTGGCAATGAAACCAAGGCTCAGAAAGGGAAACGCTCCGGCCCTCTCGGGCAAGACCATACACCTGACACGCAGAGCCATCCACGCACCTCAAGCAGGCTTCACAGACAAGAGGAAACAATCAGGAGCCTCTTTGGAACTCTGCGCCGCCTGCGGATCAAGCCACGTTCCCCAAGGAGTCAGCGAAAAGTGACCCACCTTGGACACTGCCTGGCACTTTCACACACGCCTCTTCCCCAACCCGCGTAACCACGACTCCTCTTCCTGCTTTTGCCCCGATGAAAACCACCCTCGGCCTTGATTTTGGCACCGAATCCGTCCGCGCACTTTTAGTCTCGCTGGACGGCACGGAACTCGCGTGCGCCTCCGAGCCGTATGTCCACGGCCAGATCACCCAGCGGCTTCCCGGCGCCACACAATTGCTGCCGCCCCACTACGCGCTCCAACATCCGCTGGACTGGCCCGCTGCCGCCGCCAAGGCGACCCAAGCAGCGCTGAAGGAAGCCGGGCTGCCCGGCTCCGCCGTGGCCGGGATCGGCGTGGATTTCACCAGCTGCACCATGTTGCCAACCCTTCGCAATGGCACGCCGCTTTGCCTCCTGCCCGAGTTTGGTGCGACCCCCCAGGCCTGGCCGAAACTCTGGAAACACCACGGCGCGCAAACCCAGACGACCCGCCTCAACGCCCTGGCACGCGCCCGGGGGGAGCGTTTTCTGCAGCGCTACGGAGGTGCCGTTGGACTGGAGTGGTTCTTCCCGAAAATCCTCGAGACCCTTGAAACCTCGCCCGCAGTCTACGCGGCCGCCGAAGTGTGGCTCGAAGCAGGCGACTGGCTGGTGTGGCAGTTGGTGGGCGGCCCGGCTGAGGCACTGGTCCGTTCCACCTGTCAGGCGGGGTACAAGGGGATGTGGAGTCCGACGGAAGGCTGGCCGTCGCCGGACTTTCTCCACGCGCTGCATCCCGAGCTGCGGAACATCGCGGCGGATAAACTCCCCGGCCGCTTTCTGGCTCCGGGCAGTTCGGCGGGCGGCCTGAGCGGCTCGGCAGCGGCGCTGCTCGGCCTCGTGGAGGGCACCCCCGTGAGCGCGGCCACCATCGACGCGCACGCGGGCGTCCCAGGCGCAGGCGCCTCTGAACCCGGCACCCTCGTGCTGGTTCTGGGGACCAGCGCTTGCCACATGCTCAACAGCCTCTCTGAACGGAGCGTTGCAGGGGTGGCGGGCATCGTTCCCAACGGAATCCTCCCAGGCCTCTGCGGCTACGAAACCGGCCAGGCGGCCGTCGGCGACGCCTTTGACTGGCTCGCCCGGCTCACCGGCCAAAGCCTCGCCACCCTCGGCGAGGCGGCTGCCGCACTCCCCCCGGGCGCGGACGGGCTCCTGTGTCTGGACTGGCTCAACGGCTGCCGCACCCCCCTTATGGACGGCTCACTCCGGGGCGCATTCACAGGCCTTGCGCTCTACCACGGCCCCGCCCACCTCTACCGCGCGCTGCTGGAAGGGTCCGCCTTTGGGTTACGCTGGATTGTAGAACTGCTCAGGGAAGGAGGCGTACCGGTCACCCAGTTTGTGGCCACCGGCGGGCTGCCCCACCACAACCCTCTGGTCGTCCAAGTCTACGCGGACGTCCTTGGCTCCGAAATCACAGTCCACCCTGCCAAGCAGGGGCCCGCTCTGGGTGCGGCGATCCTCGGCGCACTGGCAGCGGGGCTTTTTCCCTCGCCCGCCGAGGGCATCGCCGCCATGGCCTCTCCCAAGCCTGGTAGCGCCCGGCGCTTCCAGCCCGACACCTCGCACACAGGCGCCTACGACCGGATTTACGCCGAATACCGCGCGCTTGCACGCTACGCCTCCTCCCGTTGAGGACTGAGACACCCTGGCTTAGCACGCCTTTCAGGGACCGCATGCCTGGGTAAAGCCGGGTCTACCTCGGAAAGGGACAGGCGTTTTTCATTAACTTCAGGCGGCTTATTGCCCTACGTTGCTTCCTGCTCTCAGGCCCCTGCTGAGAGGTTCCAGGGATTTCCCACTACCGCCACCCCTTTTTTGATGAAGCAAGTCATCCATTTTCTCCTGCGCCGGCTGTTCCAATTTGAAGGATTCGGCCTCAGCTCTCTGCACGCGGAGGGGCCCCTGCTGCTGGTGCCCAATCATGTTTCGTGGCTCGACTGGCTCTTTTTGCTGATGTTCCTCGACCGGAAGTGGCGCTTTGTCGTGTCGCTGGCCGCTGCGGACACCTCCTGGCTCCACCGGAGGCTGATGCTCAATTCGCGCACCTTCGCAATCGACCCCACCTCCCCCTACGCAGCAAAACGGATGGCGCAGCATTTGCAGGCGGGCGGGAAGCTGGTGCTTTTTGCCGAGGGACGGATCACCTTCACGGGAAGCCTCATGAAGCTGTTTGAAGGCACCGGCTTCCTGTTGGTTAAGTCCCCCGCCCGGGTGATCACCTGTTACCTGAGGGGGGCCGACCGAATGAAGCTTTCGCGCAACCCGGGTTGGAGGCGCTGGTTTCCAAAGGTTACGGCGCACTTCAGCGAGCCCCTGCAACCGCCGAACCTCACGCACCTCAAGCCGGGCGTCGCCCGTTCCGCCCACACCGAGTGGCTCCGGGTGAAGATGGTAGAGCAACAGTTCGAAACGGAAATGGTCCTGGGCGCCCAGACGCTTCCCGCGGCCATCGTCGAGACGGCGCTCGAACAGCCAGACTTTCACATCCTCGAGGACGTCACCCAAAAACCTCTTCTCTACAAGCACCTGCTCGCCTCGGCCGACGCCCTTGCCGAGTCCTTTCACGCCACGCTGCCCAACGCTCAAGCCGGAGTCGGCGTGCTGTTGCCCAACATAAACGCCACGCCGGTCAGCCTCCTTGCGCTCTGGTTTCTGGGAAGGGTTCCCGCGATCTTTAACTTTTCCACGGGCCTTCAGGCGATGCTCCACAGCGCAAAGGCGGCCAAGGTGGGCGCCCTGATCACCTCGCGGGAGTTTCTCAAAAGGGCGCGCCTCGAGGTCGGCCCGTTCGCCGAGGCGGGCATCCAGATTGTCTACCTGGAGGATCTCAAGAGTAAGATCTCCACCACGGACCGGATTTCCAGCGTGGCCAAGGCGCGGCTTTCGCCGGAGAAACTCATCCGCAAGCAGGTTGATCCGGACTCCGCCGCCGTGGTGCTTTTCACGAGCGGCTCCGAAGGCGTGCCCAAGGGCGTGGTGCTTTCCCACCGCAATCTGCTGGCCAACATCCGCCAAATGCTTGCGGTCAACGACCTGAACGACACCGACAGGATCTTCAACGCGCTCCCGATCTTCCACAGCTTCGGACTGACGGTGGGCACGCTGCTCGGTCTGGTCAGAGGCTCCTACGTCTTCCTCTACCCCTCTCCCCTGCACTATCGGATCATTCCAAACGTCCTCTACGACAAAAACTGCACCGTTTTCCTGTCCACCAACACCTTCCTCAACGGGTACCACCGCCGGGCACACCCCTACGACTTCCGCTCGGTGCGCTGCCTTTTCGCAGCGGCTGAAAAGGTGCAGGACCACACCTTCACCACCTGGGCCCAGCGCTTCGGCGTCCGCATCCTCGAAGGGTACGGGGCCACCGAGTGCAGCCCGACCCTCAGCGTCAACGTCGCCCTCTCCTCCCGCCACGGCTCCGCGGGACGCTTCTTGCCGGGGATCGAATGGCGCCTGGAGACGGTCCCGGGCGTCGAGACCGGGGGGCGCCTGTTTGTAAAGGGCCCCAACATCATGACGGGCTACCTGCAGCTCGGTGCCCCGGCACCCGCTGCCCCGCCTGACGGCTGGTACGACACCGGCGACATCGCGAAGGTCGACGACGACGGCTTTCTTTACATCCTCGGGAGGATGAAACGTTTCGCCAAGGTGGGCGGCGAGATGGTCAGCCTCGCCGCCGTGGAGGACGCCCTTTCAGGCGCCTTCCCGCAGCACGGCACACACTGCCATGTCGCGGTCGTGTCGCGGCCGGACCCAAAGCGGGGCGAAACCCTCGTGGCCGTGACCAACGCCCCCAGGCTGGGGCGCAACGAGGTGCGTCTGGCCATTCATGCGCACGGACTCTCCAACCTGTGCGTCCCCAGCGAGGTGCGGATCGTGACCCACATGCCGGTTCTGGGCAGTGGCAAGATCAACCACAGGGAGCTCCAAAAACTCCTGCAGGAAAACCTGCTGCCACTCTCCCTCGCAGACGCCCCCGAACCCGCCTTCGCCGACTCGACCGCTCGCGTGGTGGTACAGCAACAAAGCGCATGACCCCCCAGCCTCCCTGGCGCCGCGGCTTCTGGTGCCTGATGGCCACGCAGTGCCAGAACGCCTTCAGCGACAACGCGCTTAAAAACCTGGTGATCCTGCTCGTCCTGAGCCGGGACATGTCGCAGTCGGAACGTGACAACGCCGTGGCTCTGGCGGGTGCCCTCTTCGCCCTGCCCTTTATCACCTTTTCGATGTTTGGCGGCTGGCTGGCAGACCGGTTCAGCAAGCAGCGCGTCATGGCGGGAGTGAAGCTCACGGAGATCTTCATCATGCTTTTTGCCGCCCTCGCCCTCGGCCTCCACAGCCTCCCGCTGCAACTGGGCGCGGTGTTTCTCATGGGTTGCCACTCCGCGTTTTTCGGCCCCTCCAAATACGGCATCCTGCCGGAGATCCTCCCCCTCGACAAATTGTCCTGGGGGAACGGCATCGTGGAGTTGCTCACCTTTGTGGGGATCATTCTGGGCACGCTCTCTGGGGGAATCCTTGCAGGTCGTTTTGCAGAGCAACCCTGGATTTCGGGCCTTCTGCTGGCGGTCCTCGCGCTTGGCGGCTGGGCTGTCAGCGCATTCATCCCGAGGGTCCCGCCGGCCAACCCCGAACGGACGCTGCAACTCAACCCGGCCAAGGACCTGCTGGCCCAGTTGCGCAAGATGGCGCCCGATCCGCTCCTTTGGCGCGCCAACCTGGGCAACACAGGCTTCTTTTTCATCGCCGCCCTCGTGCAGATGAACCTGGTGCTCTTCGCCCACGACGTCCTGCATTTGAGCGAGTCCAAAAACGCCCTCCTCAACGCCGCGCTCGCCATTGGCATCGGCATCGGAAGCGTCACCGCCGGGTACGGCTCCCGCGGAAAAATCGAGTACAGGCTCATTTCGCTCGGCTCGCTGCTCATGGCGTTGAGCACGGTCCCGATGGGGCTGGCCTCCATCAGCACCCCGGTCTTCACCGGCATGCTGCTCCTGCTCGGCTTCGGTGCCGGGCTTTTCATCGTGCCGGTGTGCGCCGTGCTGCAAAACCGGCCGGCGCCCGAGGACAAGGGGGCCGTTCAGGGGGCTGCGAGCGTCCTCTCCTTCGTGGGAATCCTCGCCTCCGCCGGAGTCCAGCGCCTGCTGCACACCCAGCTGAGCAGCGGCAAAATCTTCTGGATGTGCGGGCTTCTGGCGCTCGCACTGGGCCTGTATGTGACGGCGAGGAAGCCGGGACAGGCCGCCAGCCCGGGCGCTTCAGCACACTAAAGGCGGGGCACCCGCGTGCTTCGGGTATTTTTGCCCGCTTATTTTGCGGGGCGCAGATTGGTTGTCCCGTGGCGCTCACGAGGCTCATGCGGCGGCTGAGCGTGTGTCGAAGCGTTTCCGACGGCGGCACACACGAGCAGAGGACTGATACCACCTCTGTCATTTTTCTGGATGATTTGCGAAGGGAATCCCTTGATCGAATGGTCCCGCATTGTTCAGAAAACCGGCACGGATTTGCGGCAACTCTGACGCCCCGCAAGGGGCACTTCTCTTTCAGCCCATGGCAACGCCATGGG
>CAMCIN010000077.1 GCA_945874745.1 Akkermansia muciniphila
GCGATACGGCTGCATTGCAGGCTGAGATCGTGCGAGTGCTGCAGCAGCCTGTGCCGGAACTGGCTGCCCGATCGGCGGCCGGCCGGCGGTATGTACTGGAGAATTTTGGCTGGGATAGCATTGCGCGCGATTGGCTGCCGGTATACGCCCGCTGTGCAGTGAACTAGCCATGTGCGGAATTTGTGGAATGCTGCAGGTGGGTGGCGGTGCGCCGGTGAACGGGGAACTCTTGGCGCGCATGCGTGACCTGATTGCGCACCGCGGCCCGGATGATGCCGGCAGTTATGTGGCGCCGGACGGGCGCGTGGGCCTGGCGTTTCCGCTTTCGGAGCGGACTGGCCCGAATTTCTGGGCCCCAGCCGCGACAATCGCTCCGCGGAAACCGGTCTGCGGGAAACCTTGCCATCCGAAGGGGCCCCCATTCTTTGGAAAAGGCCGGTGGGCACCGGTTACAGCGCGCCCAGCATCCGCGAGGGACGCCTCGTGCTGCACCACCGTCTGGGCAACGAGGAAATCATCGAGGCAATGGACGCCGCCACAGGTGCCACCCTCTGGAAGCACGCCTACCCCACCCGTTTTGTCGACCCATTCGGCTACAACAACGGCCCGCGCTGCTCACCGCTGCTCACCGCCGACTTGTGCTACACTCTGGGCGCCGAGGGCATCCTGCTCTGCCTCCGCCTCAACGACGGCGCCGTCGTCTGGCGCCGTGAAACGCAGGCGGACTTCAACGTGCCGGAAGCCTTCTTTGGCGTAGGCAGTTCCCCAGTGCTCGAGGACGGCCGTCTGCTGGTCATGCTCGGCGGCCAACCCAACGCTGCAGTCGTGGCCTTCGACGCGGCCACGGGAAAAACCCTGTGGCAGAACGGCGGTGAAAAGACCTGGAACGGCGAACCCATGGTCGGCTGGCCCGGGGAACGCACCATCCAGTGGAACGAAGCGGATCCGGCTTTTCAAAAGCAGGCCAGCTACTGCTCCCCTGTTCTGGCCACCATTCACGGTCAGCGCCACCTGCTTTGCTGCACACGCCAGGGCCTGCTTTCACTCAATCCGGCCACCGGCGAAAAGCGGTTCGCCTTCTGGTTCCGCGCCCGCCAGGACTCCTCAGTCAACGCGATGTCCCCGGTGGTACAGGACGATTGCGTGCTCGTCTCCTCCGCCTACTTCCGCAGCGGTTCGGTGCTTCTCAAGGTCCAGCCTGATGGCAAGAGCTTCGTGGAGGTCTGGCGTGGCACGCAGTTGGAGATGCACTGGAGCCGCCCGGTTCTAGACCAGGGCCACCTCTTTGGCTTCAGCGGCCGCAACGAGCCGGACGGACGATTCCGTTGCGTCGACTGGGCGGACGGACGCCTCCGCTGGGACCGCATGGAAGGCTGGCCCAACGGCGGCCACGCCAAGCTCGCCCCCGGCGAAAAGCCCCCGGAATACTACGGCAGAGGCTCCCTCATCTGGGCGGAAGATAAGTTGATCGCCCTCGGCGAATGCGGCCGCCTGGGTCTCTTTACCACCGACGCCGAAAAGCCGCGGGAACTCGGTTTCTGGCAGGTGCCGGGATTGCAGTATCCCGCTTGGACGGGCCCCGTGCTCGCCCACCACAGACTCTACCTCCGAGATGAGGCGCTGCTGGTGTGCCTCGACTGGAAGAAGGAGCCCGGCCGCTGATTTTCCCGCCGCGCTTCCCCCTTCTTGAAGCATCTCACTCAAGCTCTGCCAACCGCCTTCGCACTTCCCCTCTTACGCCATGCTCATCCCTGAAACAGAGGTCATCTTCAGCCTCGAGGGTCAGGAACTACTCCGGCGGGTGGTGCGTCCCGGCGAATACTTCATCGGCCGTACCCCGGCCTGCGAGCTGTGCGTGAACTCCACCACTGTCTCGCGCAAACACGCGAAGCTCACGGTCAACTACAGCAACCTGTTTTTGGAAGACCTCGACAGTTTCAACGGCACGACCGTCAACTCCGGGCGGATCAAAGGCAAAACACAGATTTGGCACGGCCAACGGATCCAACTCGGACACGTCTCCCTCAAGCTACGCAAAATCGTCGCCGACACCGAGCACGGAGCCTCGCTGGCCCCCGCGCAGAGCGTCGTCATGGAGGCGCTTCCCGAAGATGTACGCTTCCACCACAGCGGCTATGAGATCGGTCAGCTTATTGGGCGCGGGGGGATGGGCGCGGTGCTCGAGGCTGAGGATGCTTCCCTCCAGAGAAAGGTCGCCATGAAAGTTCTCCCTCAAGGGGACTCCTCGGGCGATGTGCTGCGGTTTATCAACGAGGCAAGAATCACCGGTCGCCTGGAGCACCCCCACATTGTCCCCGTGCACACTCTGGGAGCGGACGAACACGGTCTGCCTTTTTACACCATGAAACTGGTGCGCGGCTCGACCCTCAAAGAAGTCCTCAACGCCCTCGCACACGGCGAGGAGGACGCCATCCGCTCGCACCCCCTTTCCAACCTGCTCACCATCTTCCAAAAAGTCTGTGACGGCATCCGCTTCGCCCATTCCCAGAAGATCATCCACCGCGACCTCAAGCCCGACAACGTCATGCTCGGCAGCTACGGAGAGGTGCTGGTGATGGACTGGGGGCTGGCAAAGGACATTTCCCCCTCCGCCGCAACCCCATCCCCTCCAGAGGACTCTGCTGAGAATGCCGAAACGCTGCGCTCCTCCTCCGATTTTTTCGACCAAAGGGACGCACATACCCTGATGGGCGACATCCTTGGTACGCCCCAGTACATGCCACCCGAACAGGCACGTGGGGACGTCGACCTTTTGGACGAACGCGCCGACATCTACTCCCTAGGCGCGATTCTCTACCACATCCTGACGCTCGAGCCCCCAGTCAGGCCCGGTTCCAAAGAGCAAATGCTCCAACGGGTGCGCTCAGGCGAGATCACCCCCCCCACGGAAGCCGTCCAGCAACGCCATTCAGGGCGCTCCGCCAAATCCCCACACAAGCAGGACCTCGAAACCGGCGCATCTTCAAAGGAAGGATCTGCCGCCGAGACGGACAGCCTAGACCTTGACCAAGAGCACGCGCTGAGTCACTTGCCCCACCTGCCTGCAGGCCATATCCCCCAATCCCTCGAGGCAGTCGTCCTCAAGGCGCTGGCCATCCATCCGGAGGACCGCTACGCCAGTGTCGGCGAATTACAGGAAGAAATAGCCGCCTACCAGCATGGGTACGCCACCACCGCAGAGCATGCCGGCCGCATAAAGCTACTCTACCTTTTCCTCAAGCGGAATCGGGCCGTGTCTGCGGTAGCTCTGGTATCCGCCTGTTTTGCCGTGGCCTTTGGCATCCAGTCCTACCGCTCTGAACAAGCCCTGCGCCGGCTGCGCAAGGCCGCGCCCACCTTCGCCGAACAAGCGGCAGCCAAGCTGGATGCAGGCCTCCTTCAGGACGCCCTGGAAAAGCTGCAGTTTGCGACCGAGGTCGACCCGAATAACGCCGACTACCAACTTTTTGCAGCCCGTGTGCTGCAGGGCCAAGCCCGCCTTGAAGAGGCTGCCGCCGCTTTCCGCAGGGTCAGTCAGGCCCGCAAAGACCTGTTGGCGGAGGAAAACCTTAACTTGTGCGAACGCCTGCTGCGCCGGTTTGGCAATTCCGAGTTGCCCCAGTCCGCCAAGGCTATCCTGCTGCTTGCCCTCCACCAACAAGCCCGCTCCAAGGACGCCACGGATCTGGCCGCCGAGCTCCAAAGAAACGCCCCACATAATGCGCGTCAGATCGAGGAACTGTTGGAGAAAATACCGGGCTGGAATCCCTCGCGGCTGCGCAGCCTGCCGGACGGGACCTTCAGCCTGAACGCCGCCAATCTGAAGATCGCGTCCCCCGCCTCCCTCGACCACCTGCCCATCTCGGACTTGAAAATCGACTCCATGCCCCTCTCTGCGGAAGCCGAGTGGCTCGACACCCTTCCAAGGCTCCCTCTTAGAAGCCTCTCCCTCCGGTCCTGTACACTGGTGGACCTGAGTTTTCTCGAAGGCTCCCGCATCGAGGTGCTCGACCTTTCCGATAACCCGGTTTCGGACCTCACCCCGCTGCAAGGACTGCCCCTCCGCCAACTGAATCTCGCCCGCACCAAACAGCCCGATCTCACCCCCCTGGCCACCTGCCAAAGACTCGAACAACTCGTGCTTCCGGAGCCAGCCCGCAACGTAGAACTCCTCAAGTCCCTTCCATCCCTCCAGCGCCTTTCCACCAAGGAAAGCTACGGCACCCCCGCGCAAAGCGCGCACGATTTCTGGACAGCCTATCCCCAAGCGACAGGCAACCAGAAGCGGTAACGCTCCTTCTGCCATGGTAGATTCCCTCCCCGCTCAGCCACCGCTCCAGGAGGAGTCCAGCACGTCCGCACCCGTCTCCCTGAGTGCCTGGGCACTCATCGCCCTCGCGGTCGCTGTGGCCTTCGCCCTCGCTCTTTCAACCGGCAGCAAGCCCCAACGTCCTGCCCTTCTCGACCCCAGCGGCGCTCCCAGCGTCGGTGCCGAGGCGTTCTACACACTCCTCCTCCCGCGAGGCGACGTCGCCGCCGCCCCACAAACGGATAACGCCCCGCTTTTTGTCCGGATAAAATCCATCCAGCCCGCGGAGAACCAACAGTTCTCCTATCTGGTTGCCTACTCCGGAGTCGAAAAGGGCACGTTCAACCTCACCGACTACCTCTGCAAGCCAAACGGGGAGCGCCTCCGTGAACCCATCACCCCCGTAGAGGTGAACAGCTATATTTCGGACTCGGCAGAGTACGCGATCAGAAATCTACCCGTTCCAAAACACCCCACCCCCCTGCCCTACACCGCCGGACTACTGGTATCCGCCGCCGCCTGGCTCGGCAGCGGACTCTGGCTGTTCTTGCCCAGAGGAGCACGGCGCAAACCAGTCGCGCCCGCACCACCGCAGCCGCTAGACGAAACCGCCCACACGCTCGAGGATCTCCTGCGTCCCCTTGTTGAAAGCGCGGCAAAAAAGACCATCACCCCACAGGAAAAAGCACGCATGGAGCAGATCCTTTTCCAGTACTGGGGTGCACTTCTCCAGCTGGACCACCTCAATAGCGTCGAGCAACTGCGCCGGATCCTCGAACACAAAGAGGCAGGGGCGCTCCTTCGCACCGTTGAAGAGTGGCTCTACCAGCCTGACTCCAAAATTGAGCCGGAAGAAATCAACCAGATCCTCAAACCGTACATGGACCTGGCAATCTCTGCACAAACCCCGCACGCGCAAGAGGAACCTGCACCGCCCGAATTCCAGTCATGAAGCGTCACATCACCCCCTTGTTACTGGTGTGGTGCCTTTATCCGCTCTCAGTCCTTTTACTACATTTTACAAAGGGAGAGCGCTGGCGCGGCGCAGAGAGCGCAATGCTTTCGAGAACCCAAGCCGTGGGCTTTGAACAGGAAGGCAGGCTCCAAAAGGCAGCCCAATACTACAGAACGGCGGAGGCGACAGCCCTCGCTGACGACCTGCTGCTACAGGCCCGAGTCAAAATTGACGCCGCAAGGGTCGCCATCCTGCAAGGCGAAGCATTTGAGGGAGTTGAAAAAATGGAGCAGCTCCTTGCCGCTTCTCCCGGAAAGACTCTCCCCAAGCCGCTCAGAGCCGAGGCCAACGCCACCTGCGCCCTTGGGCTTTACTATGCCGCCTATGCCCTGCGGCTCGACAACAACGAGCCAGATCTGTGGCAGAAGGAAGCAGCCGAGGCACGGACCATTTTCCTCAGACTCCACGAACAAGCACGACGCGCCAACCTTCCGGAGGAAGCTGCACTCTACGGCAGAAACCTAGAGGCAACCATCCGGCTCCAAAGGGGAAAGTTGGCAGAAATTGCAGTCAACCCGCCGCCCCCCGCCTCCCTCGCCGCGCGGGACAAAAGTCTTTTCCACAAAAAGATGGAGCGTCTCGAAAAAAGTGGCTCCTGAGCTGCCTTCCCCAAGCATCTCAAAAAGAAAGGAGGCGGAATCCCCTATCATCAGGGATCCCGCCTCAAACGAGGTTTAGATTGACCGGGAAACTACTTTTTGGATTTCCCTGTTGCCTTGGCGGCTGCCTTTGCGGGCGGCTTGGCGGCGGGTTTCGCAGATGCCTTGGCCGGCTTTGCGACTGCTTTTGCAGCAACCTTCTTTCCACCAGCCTCTTTCTTCTTCATCCCATCAGAAAGCTTCAAAACGCGCTCGCGCATCACTTTGCCGGGCTTAAACTTCACCGTGGCCCGAGCTGGAATTACGAAGGAGCTTTCTGGTTTGTTCGGATTGCGCCCCACACGTGGTTTGGTAAGCCGTACTTCCAAAACACCGAAGTTGCGCAATTCGACATTTTCACCCCGAGCTAGAGCTTCGGTGATGTGGTCAAGAGTGAGCTGAACCACTTTGAATACGGTCTGCTGAACTTCGCCCGTATCTTGACTGATCTGAACAACAAGGTCTCTTTTAGTTAGTGTCCCCATAAGGAGATCGGACTTAATCGTATTTGTCAGTTTCGGGCAAGAGTTGTGTGCAGGAAGTTTGAGATAAAATTTCGTGAGCCGTTTTAAAGTGCAGCTTGGCAACTTTTCCTAATACAGCCGGCCCTTCACGCCGCACCAAATCGCAACCGGCGGCCTTCACCGCGGCGGATGCGCCCTTTGGAAGGGGCATTCCAAGCACCCGACCTTCCTTCGCCAGCCAGCCCACGAATTGTGCCCGCGCCAATATAGAAGCAGCAGCGACCGCGGGATCGCTTTCCGCCTTTGTTCTTTGATCCAATTGGATTCCACGGCCTTTTTCCATCAAAGCACTTTGAATTAACCGGGGATTTGCAAATTGGTCACTCAGAGCCCGTGGGCAATCCGGTTTCAGTTCGAGTAGATTCTCAATGACCCGCGCATGGCCCCAAGCCAGGAGCCTGTTTAAGTTCTTGAACTTTTCATAAAGCGCATTGTATCGCTCCGGCCCAATCACCACCACACTGGTCACCGCCCCGGGAGTCTCAAGAATCAACTGCGCCAGATCCCGAATGCGCGCATCGTTGCCGATCGCCTTGCTGTCCTGCACCCCCGCCGCCCGCCAGTGCCGGGCAATGTCCGCATCCACATAGGCGCCGGCAATTACCAAGGGCCCGAACAAATCGCCCTTTCCGCTTTCGTCTATCCCAAAATGCGGCGCAAACCACTCGGAAGGAATTTCCTGTGATTTTTCCTCTACCCCCGCGACCCGCGCCTCGCAAAGCACCTGAGGCTCCATGGTGAATTCCATAAATTCCTCCACCCCTTTTCCCTGCAGCAAAACCTTTGGCCCCTTTTCATAAGCGGAAACGCTGAGCCGCTCGCGCTGGCCAAAAAAGTGCATGTAGGGCCGCTTCTCCAACTCCCACCCCTGCGCCAAAAGAATAGTCCGCAGTTTCTCCACCTGCGCCAGGCTGAGGGGACAGGTGTGCAGGGTGCGTGGAGCGGATGCTGGAGTCTTTGAGCCGGACATGACTCCAAACAAACCTCGAGCCGTCCGGAATTGCGCGCAGGTTTTTTGGGATTTTCTTCCGCGCCTGCCATTGGGAAAGAAGCGAGGCGGACACCCCGCCCGTCCCAGTCCAAAAATCAAGTCCGCCCAGGCCATCCACGAAGGGTTCCCAACAAAACATTCATGTTGGAAGCCGATAGCGAACACTTGCTGCCCTCCGCTTGGCACCCGGGTCGCAGACGGACCAGTACGAACTCCGAACAGGCGCAAAACTTGCACAGCAAACGTCCCTAGCCATCGCCTAAAAGCTGAATGCCAGCGACTAGCACAGGCTTCCACCGTCACCCGCTGTCACTTTCAGGCACCCCACCAGGTTATAGGAAGCGAGTATTTGAGTGTATTGCCCAGCGCGCTTTAGGGCATCCGCCCACAGGGTCCAAGCCAAATCAGGCAGGTCCAAACACCGAAACTTGTCTCCCCCCTTGCTTCTGAACCCCACCAAGGGCATATTCCCGAGCCTCTTTCAGCCGGGGGGGTGTCACGTTCATTGCGTTTCGCAGCCCGGTTGGCCTTTTTAACAGGTGTAGGAACCGCCTCCCCCAGGGCAGCAGCCTCCCTTTCGTCAGATCATGGACCACATCCGAAACATCGCAATCATCGCACACGTTGACCACGGCAAGACTACGCTCGTGGATCAGCTTCTCAAACAATCGGGGACTTTCCGCGCCAACCAGGCCATTTCCTCCGAGATCCGCATCATGGACTCGATGGACCTGGAACGGGAAAAAGGGATTACCATTCGCGCCAAAAACGCCGCTTTCCGGTACAAAGATTACCACGTTAACATCGTGGACACCCCCGGCCACGCCGATTTCGGCGGGGAAGTGGAGCGCATCATGAAGATGATCGACGGCGTGTTGCTGGTCGTAGACGCCCATGACGGGCCGCAGGCGCAAACCAAGTTTGTGCTCAAGAAGGCCCTGGCCAACGGTGCCAAGCCCATCGTGGTCATCAACAAGATCGACCGTGAAAACGCCCGCCCCCACAAGGTGTTGGACATGGTTTTTGAGCTCTTCATGGAACTTGGAGCGGACGATCAGCAGTTGGACTTTCCTGTGGTCTACGCCAGTGCGCGCGACGGCTTTGCTAAGTTGGAGATCGACCAGGAAAGCTCCGACATGGTCCCTCTTTTTGATTCAATCATAAAGCACATCCCTGCGCCCAAGCCCACCGGCATCGATTACCTCCAGTTCCTGGTCTCCAACCTCGACTACTCTGACTACCTAGGCCGGATCGCCTACGGGCGCATCGTTTCCGGGAAAATCGCCAAAGGCGAAACCGTTTGGTGCATGCATGCCAACGGCACCCGTGAAAAAGGCACAGTTACCGCTCTCTTCGGGCATCAGGGCCTCGCAAAGATCGAGCTGCAGGAGGCCTCGGCGGGTGACATCGTGGGCATCTGCGGCTTCGAAGACGTCTTCATCGGGGAAACCATCACGGATGCAGACAACCGCGAACCGCTTCCCTTCGTGGACATTGACCCTCCGACGATTACGATGCGCATCTGCATCAACGACGGACCGCTGGCAGGGCGCGAGGGCAAGTTGCTGACAGCGCGCCAGGTCAAGGAGCGGCTCATTCGCGAATCACGCACCAACGTGTCGATCCAGGTGGCTGAAACCGACTCGGCGGGTCACTTTGAGATCAAGGCACGCGGTGAAATGCAGATCGCCATTTTGGTGGAGCAAATGCGCCGCGAGGGCTTTGAGATCCTGGTTTCCCGGCCGGAAGTCATCTTCCGGCGGGCTGAGAATGGCAGCATCCTCGAGCCTATGGAGTCAGTCTACGTGGAAGTCCCTACCGAAAACTTGGGCGATATCCTCCAGTCCCTCGCTGGGCGAAAGGCGGAGATCGTGAGCATGGAACATTTGGCCACCACGGTGAGCGTCCAGGCGGTTGCCCCGACGCGCGGCCTGATCGGGTTTGAAACCGACCTGGTCAACTGCACCAAAGGCCACGGGATCATGTCGCACCTCTTCAAGGAGTACGCAGAACACAAGGGCGAAATTCCTTCCCGCAACAACGGGGTGCTCGTTGCCATGGAAGGTGGCATCAGCACGGCCTACGCCTTGGAGTCCATCCAGGAGCGCGGTCGCCTGTTCATCGGTACCCAAGAGGAGATTTACGAGGGCATGATCATCGGCGAAAACGCCCGCCCCGAAGACATGCCTGTGAATCCGTGCAAGGCAAAGAAGCTGACCAATATGCGTTCGCAGGGCGACGGCAAGGGCATCTCGCTCCAACCGCCTCTGGTCATGACGCTGGAACGCTCCATCGAATACATCGGGCCGGACGAATACGTGGAGGCGACGCCGAAGAGCTTGCGCCTGCGCAAGAAAATCCTCGATGCCAACCTGCGGAAGCGGACCGGCAACAAGATCGAAGGCTAGCCGGCCTCACGGTTGACTAAAGCCGTGTAAGCAGAAAATGAGGGCAGCCCCTGGGTGCAGTTCCGGTAGAACCGGACGCCAAGGGGACTGCCCTTTCTGCTGCCGCAGTTCCCCGCCCCGCTATTCGACAATGGCACCTCCCAACGGGCGGCGCCAAAAGACAGCAACCTCCAATTGACTCCCCGCGGGAGCACCACAAAACTATCCCACCAGCCGCCATCCGCATGATCGAAAAGCACATTCTCAAAATCACCCAGGAACTCAAACTGCAGGTGCGCCAAGTCGCCGCCACCGCCGTTCTGCTTGAAGAGGGTGCGACCGTTCCCTTCATTGCCCGCTACCGCAAAGAAAAGACCGGAGAGCTGGACGAGGTCCAAATTACCGCGGTGCGCGACCGGCTTGAGCAGCTTGCTGAACTAGACAAGCGCCGGGATTCCATCCTGCACTCACTTCTGGAACGCAGCCTGTTAACCGATGTGTTGAAGGCCAAAATCGACGCCTCAGAAACTCTCTCGGCACTGGAAGACTTGTATCTGCCCTACCGTCCCAAGAAGCGCACCAAGGCAACCATCGCACGCGAGCGCGGTCTGGAGCCGCTTGCCGATGTGCTCTGGGCGCAGGCGCCAGAGACCAATCCGGAACTCGCCGCCGCAGCTTTTGTGGATGCAGCCAAAGAGGTGCCCGATGCGGCCGGCGCTCTGGCGGGGGCCCGAGACATTCTGGCGGAACGCATCAACGACGATGCAGGCGCGCGGGCCAAACTGCGGGAACTCTATATCCACCAGGGAGTGATCCGCTCCAAAGTCATCTCGGGCAAGGAGGACGAAGGAGCCAAGTTCAAAGACTACTTTGACTGGAGCGAGCCGGCGATCAAAGCGCCTTCACACCGGATTCTGGCGATGCGCCGCGGGGAGGAAGAAGGCTTTTTATTTACGCGCCTAACGCCCCCCGAGGAGCAGGCGGTTGGAATTTTGGAAGGCGTATTTGTCAAAAACAGCTCTCCCGCGGGTCTGCAAGTGAAGACCGCCGTGCAGGACTGCTACAAAAGGCTCCTCGGCTTTGCGATGGAGGGAGAAGCCCGGGTCCACTTCAAGAAGCTTGCCGATGAGGAGGCCGTTCGCGTTTTTGCCGACAACCTACGCGAACTGCTACTGGCGCCAGCACTCGGGCAGAAGACTGTCCTGGCCATCGACCCGGGCTTCCGGAGCGGGTGCAAGGTGGTGCTCCTCGACAGGCAGGGCAAACTGCTGGCAAACGACATTATTTACCCTGAGAAGAGCGAGCGCGAGCAGCAGGAAGCCGCCGGGATGGTGCGCGCAGTGGTCAGTAAATTCAAAGTGGAAGCCATTGCGATCGGGAATGGGACCGCCTCGCGCGAAACGGAAAGCTTTATCCGGGGACTGGGGTTGCCCGGCAACATTCCAGTGGTGATGGTCAACGAAAGCGGCGCCTCCATCTATTCGGCCAGCGAGGCCGCCCGCGAAGAGTTTCCCAACCACGATTTGACGGTGCGGGGCTCTGTTTCCATCGGCCGCCGGCTGATGGACCCTCTGGCGGAACTGGTAAAGCTGGATCCGAAGTCCATCGGCGTCGGCCAGTACCAACACGACGTCGACCAGAATGCGCTCAAGCGCTGCCTCGATGACGTGGTTATCTCCTCCGTAAACAAAGTCGGCGTGGAGTTGAACACCGCAAGCAAGCATCTCCTGGCCTACGTGTCCGGACTTAACCTGCGCACCGCCGCCAGCATTGTCGCGCACCGCGACGAGTCCGGTCCCTTCAAGTCGCGCAAGGAGTTGCTCAAGGTCGCAGGCCTCGGCCCCAAAACCTATGAGCAGGCGGCTGGCTTTTTGCGGATCCGGGACGGCGAACACCCCCTCGACTCGAGTGCGGTTCATCCCGAGCGCTACGCCGTGGTCGACCGCATGGCGGCCGATGCAAAGTGTTCGGTGGGCGACCTCCTCAGGGACTCTGCCAAACGGGCACAAATCGACCCGAAAAAGTACGCCTCCGACGAAATCGGCCTCCCCACCCTGCAGGACATTTTGTCCGAGCTTTCCAAGCCGGGCAGAGACCCGCGCCAGCAATTCGAGGCTTTTTCATTCGCAGAAGGAATCGACAAGGTCGAGCATTTGACCCCCGGAATGAAGCTGCCGGGCATCGTCACCAACGTCACAGCGTTCGGTTTGTTTGTGGACGTGGGAGTCCATCAGGACGGACTGGTGCACATCTCCCAGATTTCTGACGAGTTCGTAAAGAACCCCGCGGACATCATGAAGGTGGGCCAGCGCGTACGCGCCACCGTACTGGAGGTCGACATTCCTCGAAAACGCATTTCGCTTTCGCTCAAGAGCAACCCTGAGGTCGGTCCGCGCGCCCCCAAGGGAGCTCCCGGCACCACCGGAGGTGCCAACCAACGAGACGTGCAGCGTCACTCTTCTGGCCGCAACTCAGCGCCAACGGTCGACTGGTTCACCGCCGCCACTCAGAAAAAACGTTAAGCGCGCGCCCGCCCCCGGCGCGTCCGCCAAAACAACATGCCCCTTCCGGAGCATAGCGAAACGTCTGCCCACCACATCGTCCAGCGCCTCCAGGAAGCTGGTTTCGAAGCGATGTACGCTGGCGGTTGCGTGCGGGATATGCTCCGAGGCGTGCCCCCGCACGACTACGACATCGCCACCAGCGCCCGCCCGGAGGAGGTGCAAGCCCTGTTTCGGCGGACTGTCGCGGTGGGCGCCCAGTTCGGGGTGATCTCGGTCCTGCTAAACGGCGCCGACTTTCAGGTCGCGACGTTCCGCTCCGACGGTGTCTACTCCGACGGAAGGCACCCCGAGTCCGTGCATTTTTCCAATGCCGAGGAGGACGCCCGCCGTCGGGACTTTACCGTCAACGGGCTGTTCTACGATCCCGTCCGCAGGCAGTTGCGGGACTATGTGGGAGGCCAGGCGGATTTGGACGCCAAAATCCTGCGCGCCATTGGCGATCCGGAAGCGCGCTTTGCCGAGGACCGGTTGCGGATGCTCAGGGCGGTCCGCTTTGCCACAGTACTGGGCTTTGAGATTGATCCAGCCACATGGGCGGCAGTGCAAAAACACGCCACCTCCCTCGTGGAGGTCAGCGCCGAGCGCATCCGCGACGAACTGCTCAAGACCCTCCACTCTCCCGCGCGGGTGCGTGGGCTCGACATGCTCGACCAGAGCGGTCTTCTTGGACAAATCCTCCCGGAAATGGAGGCGCTCAAGGGCTGCCAGCAGCCGCCTCAGTTTCATCCCGAGGGCGACGTCTGGATCCACACCCGCCTCATGCTCAGCCTTCTCCCAGAGGAAGTCTCTACCCCCCTGCTCTTTGCTGTTCTGCTGCACGACATCGCAAAGCCGGCCACTTTTTCTCTGGATCCCGCCGAGGGCAGAATTCGGTTTAACGGGCACGACAAGCTAGGTGCGGAAATGGCCGCAGAAATCCTTGGCCGCCTGCGCTTTCCCAAAAAGGAGATCGAGTCCACCGTCGAGTGCATTGCCCAGCACATGGCCTTCAAGGACGTGCAGCAAATGCGGGTCTCGCGGCTGAAGCGATTTCTAGCGCGCCCCACCATGCCGGACGAACTGCTCCTGCACAGGGTCGACTGCGCCGGAAGCAATCAGGACTTTTCCAATTACGATTTTCTCGTCCGCAAGATTGAAGAATTCTCCAAGGAGCCCCTCATCCCTCCTCCGCTGCTCAGCGGCCGGGACCTGCTAGCGATGGGGCTCGAGGCAGGGCCGCTCTTTAAGGAGATCCTCGACTCAGTCCAGAGCAGGCAACTCGAGGGCGCCTTGCACGGTCGCGAGGAGGCCATGGCCTGGGTCCGCGATACGTACGGCCCCTGCACGTCTTGATCCTGTTTTTTCTTCCCCTGCATACGGCGGCAAGAACCCTGCCGGTACACGTTTCGTGCTCCCTGCCAACCCCAGATGAAATCCATCCCCCTCCTTGCCATCGCTCTTTTTCCTGGCGCGCTTGGCGCCCAAACCCCAGCGCCCAACCCGCTGCCCGTCAAGGGCGAGGTGCTCCAGTTCACCCACGAAAACAGCAAGGTTTTTCCGGGCACCACCCGCCAGTTTTGGATCTACATTCCAGCCGGGTACGCCCCGAGCAAGCCCGCCTGCCTTTACGTCCACCAGGATGGTGTCGCAAACAAAGCCCCCGAAGTGTTTGACGCGCTGATCGCCAAGGGCGAAATGCCGGTCACCATCGGCGTGTTCGTCCAACCCGGCAGGGTCAAGGCCGGCGCGCCGGACACAGGCGACCGGCTCAACCGGTCCTTCGAATACGACTCTCTTTCCCCGGACTACGCACGCTTCCTCGCCACCGAACTGCTCCCGGCTGTCGAGACCAAGAGCGCCACCGACGGCCGGCCCATCCGCCTTTCCACCAATCCCAACGACCGCGCCATCGGTGGCCACAGCTCCGGAGCCATGGCCGCGCTCAACGCCGCCTTCGAGCGGCCCGACCTCTTCCGGCGCGTCTTCTCGGGCATCGGCAGTTTCACCGACATCCGTGGAGGCGATAAATTCTCTTCGCTGATTCGAAAAACGGAACCCAAGCCGCTGCGCGTGTTTGTGCAGGACGGCGCGCAGGACCTGAACAATCCCTATGGAGACTGGTGGATGGCCAATCAAACCCTAGAGCGGGCCCTAACCTTCGCTGGCTATGAAGTAGCCCATTCCTGGGGTGTGGGTGGACACAACGGAAAGGAAATCGCCGTGATTTTCCCGGATGCGATGCGCTTTTTGTGGAAGGACTGGCCTCAACCTGTAAAGGCGGGGGCTGGCTCGGATGCGTTCCAAAAGCTTCTTCTTCCCGGAGAGGGCTGGGAATTGGTCAGCGAAGGGCACAAATTCCTCGAAGGGCCCGCGGTAAACGCCAAGGGCGAGCTTTACTTCAACGATGTGCCTACCAGCAAAACCTACCGCCTCAACGCGTCGGGCGACGCTGAAACCTTTATCGAGGAAAGCGGCAAGGGCGATGGCCAAGCGTTCGGCCCCGATGGCCGCCTCTACGCCGCCGCCGGCGGAGAACACAAAATCGTCGCCTACCAAACGGATGGCTCAATGGAGATCATCGCCGAAGGCTTCCGCGGAAACGACCTGGTCGTCCGCTCCGACGGCAGGATCTACGTGACCGAGCCCGGCTGGGATGGCAAATCACCGAGTAAAATCTGGCTGATCCAAAAAGATGGCACCAAAGAGGTCGTGGATACGGGGCTGAAATTTTCCAACGGGATCGCCCTTTCCCCTGACCAGTCCCTCCTATACGTGGCCGACACCCGCAGTCACTGGGTCTACAGCTACCAGATTCAGGCCGACGGCCGGCTCGCCCACAAACAGCGCTTCTTCCAAATCCTCGCTCCGGATACAGCAGACGACGCTGGCGCCGACGGCCTTGAGGTGGACCACGAGGGCCGTCTCTTTGTCGCGACGCGCCTAGGCGTGCAGGTATGCGATCCAGCCGGCCGGGTTGCCTGCATTCTCCCGACTCCCAACGGCAAACTTGCCAATATGGCTTTCGGCGGTCCCCAGGGCGACGTCCTGTACGCTGCGTGCGGCGACAAGCTCTACAAACGCAGGCTACGCACCCACGGCGCCTGCTCTTATCTGGCGCCGATCCCTAACAAAAAAAACAACGGCGGGTAGCAGGCCCCTGTAGGCCCGCCGATAGAAAGCCGCTCGCTATGGGAACCTCTGGCAGCTTTGGGTTGTGTTCCGCAGGTTTCTCGACACGAACAGCCGAGTGGAAACCATAAAAAAATCTGCGGAAATCTGAGCAATCTGTGGATGACTGCCCACTCTCTCCGGAGCGAGTGGATAGGCACC
>CAMCIN010000078.1 GCA_945874745.1 Akkermansia muciniphila
CGCCTCCCCTCCGCGCGGCTTGCAGAGTTCTACCGGATTCTGGATGCGCGCCCGCCGGTCTCCGCAGCGGTCAAGCGTGCCTTGGATCAGGCGGAACTCGACCTGCGCCAGCGCGAAGCACACTGGGATATTGAGCGCGCACTGGAGGAAGTCCGCTCCCGCTCGAGAGCGCCCAAGCAAAGCGCACCTCGCGATAACTAGCGCCAAGCTGCCGGTCAGCGTCCTGTGCCGGCGGACTTTGGCTTGGAGGGCGCCGACTCCGGCGCCCGCTGCGGAGCCGGACTGGCAGGAGGCGTCCGGGGCGGCGCAACCTCCGGCAAGACGACATCTTCCCCCACCTTGTGGCGGAAAACCAGAGACCGGGCGTCCGGATCAGTCTTGGAGAGCTCCAGAAGCCCCCTGAGGAAAGCGGCATGGCGTGCCTCCTGAGCCTCCAATTTCTGGAGGTAAATCTCGCGCTTTTGAAAGGCCTCCTCCCCCTGTTTGACTGAGCCCGAGAGAGAAGCCACGTTTCGGCGCACCTCCTCGTGTCCGGCCTGCAGCCGCTCCTTGTCCAGCAGGTTCAGGTGTACCTGAGACGCAAGATACACTGCCGCAGCCGCCCCCAGAGTCGCGACGGACCATTCTAACAAACTGCTGCGAGTGTTTTGTCCAGAGGGGTACATGGAATCCTGATTAGAGAGGGGGCCCGCTATTGACCGGCCGCCTGCTTGCCCTTGGGCACAGAGCCCGTCCCACCATAGCCGTGCTTGACCAACAGCTCCTTCAACTTGGCATTGTTATTCCAGTCCGCAATGGTGACCGCATCGCTAACCACCGCCGGGCGCCCTTTTTCAGGAGCAGGAACCGCGGCCATTTTCTCCTGCTGCTCCTGGAGACTTTTCTTCAATACGCCCAACTGCACCTGCAGCGCCTCGGCCTTTGCTTCCAGCCTCTGGGTACGGACCAAAGCTGAGCGATTGGCCACGCTGGATACGTAGAGCCAAGCGCTGAGCGCCAATGCGATAACTGAAAATAAGAGTGCTGTAATCTCCGCTAACATGCTCAGTGAAATGATGGGGGGGGATCCCACAACTTTACCTAGGGGCACCATCTTCGACAGACCTGACTTTGCTAAGCCTCCGCCCAATTTGAGTCAATACATTCCAAAGCTGTCTCTGACCACGCCGCTCCACGGCTGCCGCCGCTGGACCTTTGCCGGCGACGTCCTTTTACGCTAGCCTCATTGCCCATGAATATTGGCATCACCGGCGCGAGCGGCCTCATTGGAAGGCGCCTCGTAGATCTGGCCCTGCGCCGGGGCTATGACATCACAGCATTTTCGCGCAGCCCGGAGAAGCCTATCGCCGGCTGCACCATGCGCTTATTTCCAAAGGACGCCCCCCCGGACTGCACCGGTTGCGAGGCCGTGGTGCATCTGGCCGGGGAAAGCGTCCTCGGCCTCTGGACCCGCTCCAAAAAAGAGCGCATCTCCCGAAGCCGGATTGAGGGGACCAGAAGAGTGGTGGAGGGGATGCTGGCCCTGCGCAACCGTCCGGAGGTTTTTGTGAGCGGCTCGGCCATTGGTATCTATCCGGATTCCGGGGATGCGGAGCTCCTTGAGGAGGCTCCTGCTGGGAGGGGTTTTCTGGCGGAGACGGCCGTGGCCTGGGAAAGGGAGGCGCAACGCTCCCCCACGCCCAGAACCGTGCTGCTGCGCACCGGCATTGTGCTGGCCAGGGAGGGGGGGGCATTTCCTTTGATGCGCCGATTTTTCCGGCTGGGACTGGGAGGAAGGCTGGGCACCGGCAAGCAGTGGATGTCCTGGATCCATCTGGACGATCTGGCGCGGCTGATCCTTTTCTGCGTGGAAAACCAGAGCATCGCCGGGCCGGTAAATGGCACAGCGCCCTGGCCGGTAAGGAATGAGGATTTCACGCGCTTCCTTGCCAGCGCCGTACACAGGCCCGCCCTTTTTAACGCACCCGCCTTTGCCTTGCGTTTGTTGGGAGAGTTTTCCGATGAACTGCTAGGCAGCAAACGGGTGTTGCCCGGCGTGGCCAGCGCGCAGGGTTTTCCCTTTGAATTTCCAGAGCTACCGGCGGCGTTGAAACATTTGCTCTAAAAACCGGGGGCCGCTGGGCGGCCCGCAGGGAAAGTAGGCTTCTGGCCTGCGAAGCCTCTCCATTTAGTGGAGGATTTTCTGGGTTTTGGCAGTATATTGGCCAGTGAGCGTATCGGCTGGCCCACTCGCAGCGTCCGCACCACCCCACCCCTGCCCTGCCCACTATGTCTGTACCGCAGAACGTCATTGCCATTGTTTACGATTACGACCAGACGCTCAGTCCGAACTACATGCAGGAGGAGGTGATTTTTCCAGCCTTCGGCATTGATTCGCGGGCCTTTTGGAAGCGTGCCCAGGAATTGGTACGTGAACAGGGCTACGACAACGAACTGGCCTACATGAAGGTGCTGCTGGACTGCCTGGGCATGGACCGCCCCACAAACGCGCGGCTCAAGGAGCTCGGCGGGAGCCTGCGCTTTTATCCGGGTTTACCCCAGATGTTTGAGGAATTTGCCAAGGGCCTCCTTTCCTCCCAGCACGAAACCCACGGGATCAAAGTGGAACACTTCATTATCTCCAGTGGCCTGAAAATCCTGATCGAGGGCAGTCGCCTCGCGCCGCACGTGCAGGGGATCTTTGGCTGTGAGTTCGCCGAGGACGAATCCGGTCGCATCACCTTTCCCAAGCGGGTCATCTCACACACGCAGAAGACCCAGTACCTGTTTCGGATCAACAAAGGGCTTCTCTCCATGGCGCAGGACGTCAACGACCACATGCCACCAGCCGTACGGCCGGTTCCCTTTCAAAACATGATCTACATCGGCGACGGCCCTACCGACGTGCCCTGCTTTACGGTGGTGCGCCAGAATGGGGGCCACGCCATTGCCGTGTACAATCCCGAGGATCCCAGCCGCGGCTCCTTCAGAAAGTGCTACCAACTCTCCACGCACGCCGACCGGGTGCGTCACATCGCACCGGCAGACTTCCGCGCGGGCAGCCATCTGCGCCTTATTTTGGAACAGATGGTCAACGAGATCGGCAACCGGATCGTGGAGGCAAGGGCGTGGGAACTGGAGCAGGCGACCGTCCGCGCGCCGCAACATGCAGTTTGAGAAAAAACCGGTCCCAACGCCCCGGAAAGGAGCGCTTCGAATGAGGATGCCAGCAAGGGAGTGGTTGGAAATGCAAGATTGCCGAAAGAGCCCCATCCGCACAGGCTTTTACAGCGACGTAGGAGGCCCCCCAGGGGGAAGACCGCCAAAACGTGCTTGGTACGCTTGAAACTTTTTTGAAAAAAGCACCCCGCAAACCGTTGGCCGCTTGTTGATGCCATGAAAACACAGAGCAACCATTGCGGAAACCGGGCGGGGGCCTTTGCTTCTCTCGCGCGCCTCGGAGCCCTCGCCCTTGTCCTGCTGGGGGTCGGCGGATGCGCCTCTTTTGAGAAAGCCGCACTCCGGCGCACCGAGCTTTACTACAAGGCAACCTCGCTGGAACGGCTCCCTCCCAAGCCCGAGACGGAAAGTATTCCCTTTTTGGACAAGGTGCCCAAGGGAAGCCGCGTCCTTGGAGTGTTCCAATTTAGCACCGAACGCGGCAACGATTTTGCCATGCGCAGCATCGAGCACAACGCGAGAAGGGTCGGCGCCGACGCCGTTTGGGTGCGGGGCCTTGGCGAAGGACAATTCCCGCAAACCCATCACGTGCCGGCCCACTGGGAAACCCGCACTTTTACCCGCTTTGAAACACGCCGGTACACGGTACCCGGCGGGCCCGGCAGACCGGCGCGCACTATGGTCGACACGTTGCCCCTGACTGGGTACCGCCATGAATTTGTACCCGAACAACACTGGACCAGCACCGTCCGTTACAGCACTGTCGACGCGCTGCTGCTCAAGCTGCGCTAAGGACTCTCCCTTCCCCCCTAAAAAACAGTGGGGCGGACTCCGCCTCGATCCCATCCACCCATGTCCTGGTTCTCCTTTAATGCCGGCGATTTCGCTGTCGCCTTCCTCAGCGTACTGCTCGAAGGCATCCCGTTCCTGCTCTTAGGTTCGGTGATTTCGGGCTTGGTCGATGCGTTTGTTTCACCGGAAAAACTGGCGCAGGTTCTTCCCAAAAACCGGACGGCAGCCGTTTTCGTTAGCGGCCTGCTCGGCCTGGCCTTCCCCATGTGCGAGTGCGGCAGCGTGGTGGTGATCCGCAGATTTCTGCGCAAAGGCCTGCCAGTCGGCTGCGCCGTGACCTACATGCTAGGGGCCCCGATCGTCAGTCCCATCGTCGCACTGAGCACCTTCGCCGCATTTCGCGGACAGAACCCCGCTGAAATGACGATGCTCAGGCTGGGGCTCGGCTTGGTGATCGCCATCTGCGTGGGACTTCTTTTCGATCGCCTGCCGGTGCGCTCCATTCTGCAAAGCGGCGTGGCCTCGCCCGAGGCGCCCCCCGCTCCGCGGCAGGCACGGAGCGGACTCAGCGTGGGAACAACTCCCGGCGCACTGGACAGTCCCCTGCCGCTCTCCGTCAGCACAAAGTTCCTGAGAGCCGTCTATAGTGCCGCAACGGATTTTCTGGATGTGGCGGTCTTCTTTGTCATTGGCGCGGGCATCACTGCGGTACTTGGCACAGCGGTGGACCGCTCCCTGCTTGAGCCGCTCGCAGCCACCCCGCTCCTCGCCATCTTTGCGATGATGTCCGCGGCGGTAGCGCTCGCGCTTTGCAGCACTACGGATGCCTTCATTGCCGCTACGAGTTTTCCCGGCTTCCCCATGACGGCCAAACTCGCGTTTCTTGTTTTCGGCCCGATGTTTGACCTGAAGCTCTACTGGCTGTACGGCCTCTTGTTCAAACGGAAGGTCGTCGTCCTGCTTGGTCTGGGGCTGTTTGCAGGCATCGGACTCATCTGCTGGCGGCTGCAAACTCTAGGGTTCTAACACTGCCAACACGCCATCGTTCTCCTTCACCTGTTATGACGTCGTTATTTACTCGCTGGATTCCCTCCCTGACGCTCGGAATTTGGAGCACCGTCCTGCTGGGAACCTATTTCACGGGCCGGGTGGCCTCCTTTCTGCATCCGTCCTTCCGGCCTGGGGTTCTGTGGGCCGGAGTCGGCCTCGCGGCGCTGGCGCTCTTGTTTGCGTCGCGGCCCACCCCTCCGGAGTGTTGTGCGGACGAAACATGTACCCATCCCCTCTCCCGAACCAAAGCAGGGCGATGGACCACCTTTTTGGTGCTGGTGCTCCCGGTCAGCGTCGCCGCATGGCTGTCGCCCGAGCAATTCAGCAAGCAGGCCTTTGAGCAAAGGGCGGAAGTAACCGACGCGAGTTCCCTCGGAGAGAGACAGCGCAAGGTCCAGACAAACGCGCAACCCCAGATTTCGCGCACCGAACAGTCCCCAGCGCCGCCAACTACCGCTGCGCTCAAGGAGGGCGACCCTTCCCTCGCGGAACCGCCGGTGGCTGCGCCGGCCGCTGCGGGCGCTGAGGCGATTCCAGAGTACCTCCAAAAAACGCCAGAGGGGTACATCGTGGCCGAAGTGCTGGATCTTTTGTACGCGGTGCAGGACTCGCAGCTCCGCAAAGATTTTGAGGGCAGAACCGTGCAACTCATCGCGCAAATGATGCCCCTCGGTGAAAAAGGAGCCGGTCCGTCGGACGCCGGCGGCGCCTCCCGCTTCAAAGCCGTTCGCATGTTCATGACGTGCTGCGCCGCCGATTCCCGTCCGGTCTCGACACTGGTAGAGGCTTCGGTCCTGCCCGACTTACCGGAAATGAGCTGGGTACGGATTATTGGGAAGGCCACCTTTCCTCTGGAGAACGGGAAGCGCATCGGAGTGCTGCAGGCCACCTCCGTGCAGCAAACCAAGCCGCCGGAAGAGGCGATGCTTTTCTAGACGGGCGGGGCCAAACTGCCTGAGACGTTGCAACTGCGCTCAATCCAATCAAGACTGTTAATGATGCTCCCCGAGATTGAACGCCTCCTGTTACTCCAAGACCGCGACAAGAAAGCACGTTCCCTGCGGGGCGAGCTCAAAACCGTTCCCCTTGAGCGCAAGGCGCTCGAAGAAAAGCTAGCCACCGCAAAGCAACTGTCGCAAGACACCCACCACCGCCAGCGGGCGGCAGAGGTGGAGCAGGCCCGTCTCGAGAACGAAATCCGCAGCCGCAAAGAGCAGATCGCAAAGTACGAGACCCAGAAGATGCAGACTCGCAAGAACGAGGAGTATCAGGCGCTCAACCATTCCATCGCACACGTGCGCGGGGAGATTTCTGGAATCGAAGACCGCCAGCTCCAGCTGATGGAAACCTTGGACGAACTCAAGCCCCAGGTGGCCGAAGCCGACAAGGCAGCAGCAGCGGCGGCAGACTTGGTGCAGCGGCAGTTGGCAGACTTGGAAGAAAAGTCAAAGCAGCTGACCGCCCAACTCGCGGAACTGGATGCCTCCCGGGAGAAGTTCACTGCAGACCTGGATGAAGACCTTCTTGACGACTACAAGCGGCTGTTTACCACCAAAAACGAAGCCGTTGTCGCACTGCGCACCGAAGTCTGTAGCGGCTGCCACATGAAAGTCACCGTTGCAACCGTGACGGCGGTGAAGGCGAGAAAATCCATCGTGCACTGCGAGCAGTGCAACCGGATTCTCTATCCAGACTAGGGCTGTTCCCAGAAGGTGCAGAGCACGGAGAGGCTCCGAGGGGCTCCTGCCATCTGTTAGCTTCGTGAGGTCTGCGGATAGCTCACTGATCAGACGCCGCCCATCCACACGTTAAAGTCGGCGGAAAAGGAAAGGTGAGGAACGGTGTTTTCGCAGGCCTAAATCAGACCCAGCTTCATCTTGCCCACTTCGCTGATCATGGACTGGTTCCACGCCGGATCCCAGACGACTTCAACCTCCGCAGTAGCGACGCCTGCAAGGGCCAGGATCTTCTGTTCCGCCTCCCGGGCGATGACCGGACCCATCCCGCAACCGGGCGCGGTCAGGGTCATCTTCACCCGCACATCCGCAGGCACCCCCTCAGGCTGCTCGACAGCACAATCGTAGACGAGTCCCAGGTCTACAATGTTGACTGGGATTTCCGGGTCATAACAGGTCTTCAACTCCGCCCAAACAGCCTCGGGTTTGACCACCACCCCCGCTTGGGGGACGTGCTCGCTCCGGGGGGCCACCAAGGACTCCAGTCCCAGGGCGTCTGCATCTCCATCGGAAATGCGAGCCAACCCGTCGGGCGTCGCCACAGTGTAACTCCCCCCTAGGGCCTGCGTGATCATGACCACCGTCCCCTTGGGCAGCAACCTCACCTCTCCACTGGGAATCCGGACTGCCTCGCAGTCCCGTGTTAAAACTTTCTCGGTATTTTCGTGCATGAAAAGTGTGTCAAAAAAGGTGCGCTAATCTCAGAGACCCGCCGGAGCGTCCGGGGCACCGGCTTGCTTGAAGACAATGCTCGGCTTCCGCCCGTCTTGCCCCGTGGGTTTGAAGCTGTCCCTCAAGGTGGGACTGGCTGCGGGAGGTGCCGCAGAGGGCGTCGGTTTCTCGGAAGCGGAATTCCCCTGCAAGGCGGAACGCAGCGCGCCTTCAACCAGTTGCGCGCAGTGAATTTTCATGGGAGGCAAGGCCCCCAACGAGGAAGCCAGATCGGCCCCCGAAAGATCCAGCGCCTCGGCAACCGTTTTCCCTGCCACCAGTTCCGTCGCCACGCTGGCCACCGCAATGGCCGTCTCGCACCCAAAGGTCTGGAAAGTTGCACGGTCGATGACCTTTCGGCCCTGCGCATCCTGGCGGAATTTCACCCACATCCGGAGCATGTCGCCGCACCCCTCCGAACCGGCGGTCCCCACCGCATCGGCATCTGACATTTCACCGAGGTTTCTAGGCTTGGCCACCGCGTCGGCTATGCGCTGCTGGAGATCGCTCATGGGAAAGTTTTCGTTTGGAGAGGAACACCCTGTCGCTAGGCGAGGTCGTAGCGAGGCAGGTTGGAGTCGACTTCGCAACTCCAGGCGTCGATCCCGCCCCGGAGACTGCGGGCATTCTCCCTGCCGTGACCCGCGAAATAAGCGGCGGCGTCCATGCTCCGGACCCCGTGGTGGCACACAAAAACCACCGGTTTAGATCGGTCCCAGCCTGAAATTTCGTGCATCAGGTCCTCCGTGAAGAAGGTAGAGCCGGGAATTTGAACGGCGTCGAATTCCTCGCGGGAACGAATATCGAGGAGCACCGCCCCGCCGCTGGCGAGGAGCGCAGCGGCCTCCACTGGAGAAATCTCCATCCGCGCATCTGTTTCACGGGCCTGCCCCAAAAACCCGATGACTTCCTCCACCGGCAATCCGCCGTTGCGCTCACACACTTGGGCAAGCGTTTCCTCCCCTTGGAAGCCACAGCTGGAACAGCCCCCGATGTGATAGCCCCGAAACAAAGCGCGTTGCACCCCGGGGAAAAGCGTGAGCAGCTCCTGCATCGTGGTTTCCGCCCGGATTGACGCAGTGATGGAGGCCGAGTTGTCAGACATAGGTGCAACCTACTCGCTCCGGCCCCCACTGACAACGGCGCAAACCGCCCCTTCTGCCGTAAAACAGCGCAATCCGGCGCAATTGCACCAACCTTTAACCGCTTGACCGCCGCGCCGTGAGGCCGAAGATAGGCGCAAATGCGATTTCAGACTCTTTGGGAGGGCCGGGCTATCTTTGCGGTGGTCTTGGTGTTGGGTGCGGCGGGCTATGCGCTCCACTGGCCATGGCTGGTGGCGCTCGCAGGGGGCGCGTTTTGTTTTTGCCTCAACTTTTTCCGCGACCCCGAACGCAAGGGCTCACAGGACCCGCGGGACATTCTTTCCGCAGCGGACGGGGTGGTAACCGAAATCGTGGAGATGGAGGAGGGCGAATTCCTCAAGCGCCCCATGCGGAGGATCGGAGTGTTTCTCTCCGTCTTGGATGTGCACACCAACCGGATGCCCATGGACGGAAAGGTGACCTATATGAACCACTTCCCTGGGACGTATCCCGGGCCCTACCTGGACGCGCGCCACAAGGAGGTTTCGACAAAAAACGAGGCCCTCACCTGGGCGTTTGAGGGGGAGAAGGCGACTTTGGTGGTGCGCCAGATCACCGGGGCTATCGCTCGCCGGATTGTTCCCTGGCGGCAGCTCAACGATATTGTCAAAAAAGGGGAGCGCTTTGGCATGATCCGCTTCGGCTCGCGAACCGAGGTTTTTGTGCCGCTGGACTTCGTGATCACCGTCCAGCCCGGACAGAAAGTCAAAGGGGGGGAGACGGTCATCGCGCGCATGCCCTAACCACACTCCGAGGACCATTCATGGCGGACGATCAAGGCGTTAAAATCTATCTGCTGCCCAATCTAATGACGGCAGGGAACCTGTTCTGCGGGTTTGCTGCCTCACTCAAGATTGTCGAGAGCGCCATGGTCTCCGCCGGTGCGGGCGAGGCGACCATCATGCTGGCCGCCGACAATATCCACCGCGCGATCTGGCTCATTCTGGCCTCGTGCATTTTCGACCTCCTCGACGGCCGCCTCGCGCGCCTCGGCGGAAGCGAGAGCCCCTTTGGACGCGAGTTTGACTCTCTTGCGGACATCGTGTCCTTCGGGGTGGCTCCCGCCCTCATGGTTTATAAAATCGTGCTGTTCGAGTTCCCGCGCACCGGCTGGATCATCGCCTCCATTTATCTGGTGTGTGGAGCGCTCCGCCTCGCCAGGTTCAACTGCCTTGCCGCACTAAATTCCACCTCTGCCAACAAGGAGTTCACCGGCTTTCCCATCCCCGCGGCGGCGGGCATGATCGCCTCGCTGACCCTCTTCATGCTCTTTCTCAACGAGCACGACAGGCCCCTGGGCGCCAGCAAGTGGGTGCTGCCTCCGCTGATGCTGTTCCTTGCCTGGATGATGTTCAGCAAGTTCAAATATCCCAGCTTCAAGAGCGTTTCCTGGCGTTCCACCCGCTCGCTTTCCCGCTTCGTCGGCATCCTGATCGTCGCTGTGGTCACGGCCCTCAACTTTGAGTGGATGCCGTTTTTGCTGTTTGTCAGTTACCTGCTGTACGGCTTTCTCAGGCCCTTCCTCTCGCGCGAAATGAAACGGGACATTGAGGAGGAGGAAGAGGATGAATCCAACACCTCTCACTGAGGTGCCACGCGCCAGGCACAAAGCCCTTTTGCGCAGCTTTTCCTTAGCGCGCCATGAGTGACTTCACTCAAAACGGGGTAATCTGCACGCTGCCCCGGCTCAACGAGACACATCTCGAACCCCTCGACACCCAGCTGCTCCCGCGCCTGGCCGCAGACTCTCCCATTTCACTGATTCTGCCCTGCCACGCGCCGGATCTGGAGCGCCCTGCGCTGCAACATATTTGCCAGCAACTCGCAGGCGCCCGTTGGCTGACCCGCGTGCTCGTTCCAGTCAACGGCCTCCCCCTCGCCGAACTCCCAGCGCTCACCCGCCGTCTCTCGGCCCAGCTTCCCGGTAAGGTGTCGGTCTTCTCCACCGACGAGCCCGCCCTGCGCTCCCTCCTGAGCGCTGCGGCAGGCCGCTCAGACGCCTCCCTCCTTCCCGGCAAAGGCCTGAACGTTTGGGCGGCGTTGGGGATCCTCCATGCGGCGCGGATCCACGGCTCCTACGTGTTTCAAGACGCCGACGTCCTTTCCTTCCAACGCAGCACCCTTGCCAGGCTTTGTCTTGCGGTGGCCGAACCGAACTTGGGGTTTGATTTCGCGAAGATGTACTACAGCCGCGTCACCGACAGGCTTTACGGCCGGGTCAGCCGCCTCTTCCTCGCCCCCCTGCTCCAGTCGCTCATTCAAGTGGCCGGACACCATCCTCTGCTGGATTTCCTCCAAAGCTTCCGTTACCCGCTTTCCGGCGAATGTGCACTGCGAGCTTCCCTTGCCTCCAGCCTGCCAGTGTGGGAGGGCTGGGCGTTGGAGATTGGCATGCTAGCAGAAGTGTTTCGCCGTTTGGAGCCCGAGCGCGTCTGTCAGGTCGACGGAGGCACGGGCTACGACCACAAGCACCAACCGGCCGAAGCTGGTCTGCATCCAATGTGCGTCCAAATTTCCGAAACGTTGCTCGGACAACTCTCCACCGAAGGCTGTCGGGTGGACTCCGCGTTCCGCCAAACCCTCATCCGCGCCCAAACCAGACACGCGGCCGAGGCTGCCCGCCGTTCTGCGGCGCTGGCTTTCCTAAACGCAATCCCCTGCGCGCTGGAGGCTGAGAAGCTTGCGGCAAAGGGCTTTGCTGCAACCCTGCGAGCCACGGCGCCTGAAGGCCTCCCTGAAGCACCTCTCGCCCTTCCCTCTTGGGACTCGGTGGAAAAGGCTGCCCCCACCTTTTGCCACCGCTGGCAACTTTTCTCTAGGCTGCTCCAGGCAGTGTTCACTCTGGGTAAGTTTTCGCGGACTTCCCAAGGAACGGAAAGCAAGCCACAGATGACAGAGCGTCACAACTGGTGGTGACTGTTTTCACTCATCTGCCAAATCTTAGCCACCTGCCTGTACCCCCTGAACGAAAGACTTGCGGGCGAATCACTGCCAGGCCCAGGCGCCTGCCAACTACCGGAATCTGGCTTAGTTGACCGTGCAAACGCACTTGAACGGACAACCACAAGCAGACTGTTCACTGGAAACCACCCTCGCTGAAAATGGCGACCCTAACGGGATCCGAAACCGAAAGCGGGCATGTGAGCATCAGCGCCAAAACCGATAAAAAGCGCTCATTTACAGATATTTAAGTGGGCCTATTGTTTACACGACTAGCCCCCCAAAGCAGTCCAATGTTCGGCTCCCTTTCTATGAAAAACTGGCCGTGCTTGCCGGGCCCTGCGGGCCCGCCGATAGCTAACCGGTCGGCAAGCGAGCCTCGCGAGCGCCGCCACCGGTCTCGCCAAAAACGACCGCCCGCCCCGGCAAGGGGCGCAAGACCGCCCCGCTGTGCGCGCGGTCTGGTTCTCCGGCCCCGCCGGGGCCGGCGCTCTCGTTGGAAGGGACCGGGGGCGCTCGCAAAGCCTCGCTGCCGCCCGGCGAACTATCTCCGCTCCCTCCGGGAGCGCGAGCGCCCCTCGCGCTATGTGAAACTTCGGCGGCTTTGGCAGCTTTGGCAGCTTTGGCAGCTTTGGCAGCTTTGGCAGCTTTGGCAGCTTTGGATTACGAGCCGCAGCTTTCTCAGCACGAGCAGCGGAGTGGAAACCCTAAAAACATCTGCGAAAATCTGAGCCATCTGTGGATGCCTGCCCGCTCTCTCCGGAGCGAGTGAAAAGGTACCCACCGAAAACAGCGAGGAACCTTTTTATCCAATTTCGGCATTTCCGTTCTTGCGCCGATTTACGCGAAAAGTTGTCCAAATTTGTCCGAAAACCTCACTGCCCCCACATAATCGGCGCCCCAGCGCCTGTAGCCTGACCGTTTTGATCTCCAGCAGGACGGGCAAAAATCCCAAATTCACTGCGACCAGCGATCGACCGTCAATGGTCAAAATTGTTGCCAAAACACCTTAATCCGCGAGGGCTATCAGGCGGTCGGCGAACACAGCGCGGTAGCGTGCCTTACTTTCGGGTGAAAGAAGCGAGCGCTCCAACAGTGCTTCAACCTTGGGGCGTTCGCTGGTGAATCGGTCAAGGATGGCCGTCACACGAGGCGCGCGCAGTCCAAAGCGGTTGGCGAGTTCCATGAAATCCGAACGCTTGGCAAAAGCGTTGATCTCGAAGCTTGGTGTTATGAATTCATCAAACATCTCTAGGGCGGTGCGGCTCTCTGAAGGGAGGTGCAGCGTCGTGCAGAGGAGGTCGTAGGCAGGACTAAGCGCGTGGTCACCGAAGGGAGTTTCCAGGAGCGAGAAGTTCTTCAGGTGCGCGTCTCCGTTGCCGCAGACGTAGTTGAAGGCGATGAGCGTGAAAAGCCTCTCGGCCTCGACTCGCCAGGCCGGGCTATACTGTCGGAGGAGGCGTCCAAGTTCTTCGTAGCTGCCGTCGTATTTGTAGTTCTCCCCGTGGGTGCCGCGGCTTTTTCCGGCAAGCTGGCAGAAGTCTTCTTGGGAGAGCTTGCGTCCGGTGGCAGTGTCACGATCAAAACGGCGTACGATGTAGGCAGGTTCGCCGTCTGGAAAAAAAACGAGGCCGCACGCTGCGCTGCGTAGCCCGAAAACTTGTGCCGCGATTTGCATGGTCACGTGCTCATTCGCGGGGACGTCATCGAGGAGATTGAGACTGCCCGTAAGCGCACGCGGGACTGGCTTGAGTATGAACTCGCCGTCCCGGTCGGTGGGAGAGAATACGCCATTCACGAGGCGGAGCGAAATCTTGTCCTGCACGCCGGAGATCGAGATGCGAGGAGCGGCCTCACGACGAAAGTCGGCGAAGACTTTCTGTTCGAATGGCAACACCGGGTCTATTCGCTTTCCGCCCCATAGCGCACGCACCGCTCCGGCACTATAGGACTGGCCGCGCGTGGGGCGTAACGTGCTCAGACAGATGTTGTCTGGGGTTCTCACGACACAACCTCCTCAACGGTAACCGCACCAATAACGTCGTGGCGTGTCGTCTTGAGCAGTCGGGTGAAATCGTCATCGGGATCAATGCGGTGCAAACGGCACTGGAGGTCCTTGAGATTTCCCTCCGCGAGCAGTCCCGAAAAGAATGGGAAAAGCACGGTCGAGTGGTATTCCTCTCGCCTAAGCGGCAGCGTCAGGCTCACAGGCCGAGAACCGGGGCGTGCCAGATAGTCAGGCTGGTAAACAAAGCAATAGCCTCCATCGTCCTGCCGCTCAATATGGCCCGCCAGCGTATCCCCGTAGAAGACTCTTCCAACTCGGCTCATGGGTGTTGCGTGGTCGCTGACGTTGCAGGGGAGGTGTCCCTTGGAACGTTTGGTTCAATTGTCATTTTCAGCCCTAGGCAGTCCATCAACCGCCCCAACACCTCGAGGGATGGATTGCCCTTGCCGGATTCGATATTGCTGAGGGTGTGAACCGCGATCTCCGCCAGGTCTGCAAGGTCCTTCTGTCGGATACCTAGACTCTGTCGCCGCTCTCGGAGTCGTGAGGACACAACAGCAGCCAAGTTTCGCGGGTCTATCTTCATTTTAGTGAATAATACGCACTCTGGTTGCGCAATCAATGCAGAACGAGGGAAGTTTTTCACTTTAATGAATTTCGGGGAGCACCTCACTATATCGCCCCCTTGGACGTCGAGATCACTTCGCGATGCGGGCAGAACCCCGACATAGGAGTGCCGTCCACCGCCTGCAAAAAGGCTTGTATCCGTCACGGGGGTTGTCTTCGTGCGACAACTAACCCGGAACTAGTCATACCTGCAGCGCCATCAAACGAGTCTTTATCCCTTTTTGCTTCCTCACCTTCGGAACCAAATCCTTCAGACAAGCCGGCACCCCGAGAGCGAAATTCAGGCCGGGGGCTGCCGGGGCGGCGCCCTTCTCAGTCGGCATACTGCAGGCAAGGGGGTTAGCCTTTTGAGCCTCTCCGCGAGGAATGAGCCTTAAGATACCGACACCCCCTGAGCGCCTGTTCCGTGGAACCCTTCGGTCGTGCGGAAATCATCATTGACGTAGCCCTCCGCACTGCAACCGTCGGGGCGGGTACGGTGATATTGTAGAGCGGCTCTCGTCGGACGAGTTGCATGTCAATCCTACACAATAGGGCAAATGGCTACGCTGGCAGCAGGAAAACAGGGACACACTGTCCGAAAACTGTCCGAAAAATCCAGCCCACAGTTTGCGGCCATAGAAAAAACCCCTCGGCTTGAGGGGGTTAAAGTGGCGACCCTAACGGGATTCGAACCCGTGTTACTCCCGTGAAAGGGGAGTGTCCTAGGCCACTGGACGATAGGGTCTCTTGCGGGAGGGACATGCTAACTGTCCCCCAAGGAACTGCAACCAAAAAGCTGAAGAAAAACAAAAAGAGTCCCGACGAACTAGCGAATGTAGTCCAGAAGGGACAACTTAAGCACCTGAGCCCCAGCCTCAAGCGCCGCCTGATAGGAGGTCCGCGCACGGGTCAGATTTACCATGGCCTGCGCAATATCCACGTCTGCGTCCCGCGCGATCAAGGTCTGCAGATTGTTAACCCTCTCGGTGTTCTGGATCTTGACGGATTCCAGGCGCGTCTGGTTGGAAGCATTGTCAGCAATGATGGAAACCAGATGGTCCTCAGAGGACAGGAGGTTGGACTGCGCCGTGGAAATCCCAGAGGTCGAGTCTGTATTCAATGCATCCAACAGCGCCGCAATGTTGCGGATAAAGCCGCCAATCTTCGAGTTCGCGTCTCCGCTGGTGAACGCAGCGACGGTGACGCTAGGCGAAAGCTTGATCAGGGCTCCATCATTCGCAAATGTCAGACTGGTTGCGGTGCTGGAAGTCGGTGCGGCACTCAGCACCAACGTTAAATTGCTGGGATCAATTGACTCAATCGTGGTCCCAAGCGGGATTCCCACGCCGGAAACCGTCTGCCCCACCGAAAGCCCAACAGCACTCACGGTCACGGTGGTGCTCCCCGAGGTGACCGTCGCCGGGGTCTTCACGACAGGGGCACTTGGAGCTGTCAGGGCAAAAGGAGAGGTGCCGCTTTCCACGTAAGGCGCAGCCCCGTTGGTGGCGGTATTGGTTCCGTTGAACAAATAC
>CAMCIN010000079.1 GCA_945874745.1 Akkermansia muciniphila
GTAGGTGTAAACTGGGGGGAGAGGAGATTGGTCGGTGACGATGGTTCCCGCAGCAGCCGTGAGGATTCCCCCACTCAGGGGGAGGGGTTGCGGCGGTTCGGGGAGGCGGGCCATGTTGGCCACAACGTAGGGCGCGCGGATGCCGCCGAGGAGCACGTTGGTGGCCACAATTTTGGGGGAGGGCCGGTACCCACTCTGTGCGGCAAGTGCAACGGCTTCATCCGTGTCGGCTGCGACTTTGAAACCGGCGGTGGAGGTTGCGGGAGGCGTGGCGCTGAGCAGGAAGGCGGCGGGACTCAAGTCCGAAGGGCTCGAGTCGCCAGTGACGCCAACGCCTCCGACCAGTTCGCCGTCCTTGTAAAGGGGGACGCCGCCGGGGGAATCTGCCAGAGAGGTGAGGGAAACCGCAGGCGTTCTGGCCCCCGGGGAGCCGCTTACGGTCGCGGCTGGGTTGAATCCCAGCGGGATCTGTTTGAGCCGGTTGCAGTCCGAGAAGAAGAGGTTGGAGAAACCCACCCCCACGAGGGGTCCGGGAGGCGCGTTGCGCACGCCCGGGGGAAAGTGCTGCTGGATGATGTAGCCCGCGGTTCGCGAGGTGAACGCATTCTCGTTGCTGCTCAGAAGGGCCGCCGTACCGGCCCGTGACACCGCCCCGGCGGTGATGCCGGGAGTCAGGTCGGTCCGCGCGGCAACGTTTAGAACGCCGAGGACAAATCCTTCCCTGTCCACAACTGCAACCACAGACCTTGTGTTGGCCTGCTTTGCGTAGGCAGAGGCTTGGGCCAGGATCCTGTGCACGTCGGGAGCCGATAATTCGGCAGCCAAGCCGCCGAGTGAAAGGGTGAGGGAGAGTGCCACGCACGCACCAGCCCGCGGTAGGGCGGGGGTAAATCTGCACAAAGATGACAGCTCTGACATTTGTCATTTATTTGCCCAAATTCCTTTCTGTTTCAAGAAGCAAACCTTTAACTGAGGGTCTTGCCGAGTTGTTTTCGTCCTCCGGCTTAGTAGAAAAATGAGACAAACACACATTTTGCGCACGTCGAACGTGAGGAGCCTGCTAGCGGTTTGCGCGCTGTCTGGGATCTTCTGCGTATCTGCGGACTCAAACGACGCGAGCGTGAAGAAGGGAGCCAAAGGCACTGGAAAGCCGGGTCCCGTTGTTTTCAATCCGGATCCCGGCTCCTGGGCGGCACCTTCCTCTCAGAAAGTGGCGGACAGTGTGGAGCCGCCCCCCCTGTCTGAGGCAATGCGGACGCTAGGCGTCTTGACTCCGGTGGATATCAAACGGGAGCCTTTAGTTGGCGTAAACCGGAAGCCCGGCGAGTTTGATTTGCGGGATTACCCGCTCTCCAAGGAGGGCAAGGGACTGTTGCTCAACAGCACGCCGGTGCCCAACCGTTGGAAGGTTCCTCTCCCGCACTGGCAGCGGTATCAAGACCCCAGCATGGAGACTGCCTATTCTCAGGAGAAGCCGAGGCTCTGGCACCCCTACCAACAGAGCGTGCTCAAAGGAGATCTTCCCATTCTAGGCGAGGATATTTTTGCGAACATCACTGCCAAGAGCTTCACCTTTTCGGAGTTCCGCCGACTGCCGGTGCCCAGTGGAGTGAGCACGATGAACCCCGGCAGTGCCGAATTTTTTGGAAAAGGGGGGCAGTCGATGGTGTCAACCGACACTTCGCTTTCGGTCGATTTGTTCAAGGGTGAGACTGCCTTCAAACCGGTCCAATGGCTCCTGCGCATCAATCTGGTGGAAAATGAGAACTGGGTGCGCACACGGGAAAACAACCTGCTCAACCCGGATCCGCGTGGTAGTCATTTTAACGATTCGGGAGCGCTGCCAAATACTTCCGCCACTGGAGCGGTGCCGGGAAGCACGGGAAATTTTAACCCGGTGTCGACCCCAAGCCCCGGCGGCATCCCCTCGATATTGGGACCAACGCTCAACCCCGGGGACGTCTTCCAGTATTTGGGCAACCAAGGGGTCACTCCAACCGCGGCCTCCTCCGGCAATCCGACGCGCTACAATTACCGGCACAAAAACACACTCGCGCTGCAGGAGGCGTTTTTGGAAATGCACCTGCGGGACCTCTCGCACAACTACGATTTTGTGAGCAGCAAGCTGGGGATTCAGCCCTTTTCCTCCGACTTTCGGGGCTTTATTTTTTCCGACAGCAACCTGGGAGCCCGGGTTTTCGGCAGCGCCCTCAACAACAAGGCGCAGTACAACTTCCTGTACTTCAACATGCGGGAGAAGGACACCTTCTCCGACCTCAACACGTTTGACTCGAGAGACCAGCAGGTCTTCATCGCAAACCTCTACAGGCAGGATTTCCTGCAAAAGGGCTACACGACTCAGCTCAGCTTTCACGCGAATCTGGACGGGGCGAAGGCGAAGTACGATCGGAACGGATTCCTAGTGCGTCCCGCCCCGATTGGTACCGTGCCGCAGAGCGAGGCGGACGGGTCGCCTCTCGGCCACAAACTCCAGTCCTACTATCTGGGCTGGTCCGGGGATGGGCACATCGGGAAGTTCAACATCAACCACGCCTTCTACCAAGCCTTAGGTCGCGACGAACTTAACCAATTGGCGGGGCGCAGTGTATCCATCAATGCGCAGATGGCCGCGTTGGAAGTGAGCCTGGACCGGGACTGGGTGCGCTGGAAGGTTTCCGGCTTCTACGCCAGCGGGGACGCGGATCCGACCGACGGGGTGGCGCGGGGATTTGACTCGATTTTGGACAACCCGTTCTTCTTCGGAGGGCCTTTCAGTTGGTACGTGCGGGAGGGGATCAACCTGCCGGGGACGGCGGTCAACGTGAAGGAGCGCAACTCCTTGGTGACGGGGCTGCGCAGCAGCAAGACGCAGGGGCAGTCCAACTTTGTCAATCCGGGCGTGCTCATCGTGGGGCTGGGAACGGACTTGGACGTGACGCCCAAGCTCAAGGCATTCGGGAACCTCAACTACGTGCAGTTCGCTGAGACGGCGCCCGTAAAGTATGCGCTGCAAACCGACCGGGCGCGGTCGGATTTGGGAGTGGACGCGAGCGTTGGTATGAAGTTCCGGCCGTTCCTGACGGAGAACGTGATTGTGTCGGCGGGAGTTGGATTCTTCTTTCCGGGCGGCGGCTACAAGGATCTCTACCGCCAGAACACTACCCGTGTACCCGGGTTTGATTCGCAGGAGCGGGCAGGCAAAACCGACTCCTATCTGTACAACGCCCTGCTGACCCTGACGTTAAACTACTAATTTTGATGAGCCGTTTCCGTCCGTTCTTAAATTTCAAGGCGCTGCGGGTAGTTTTACCGCTTTTGGCTTTGCTCGTTGGAGCCTTCTGCGCTCTGGCGCAGTCCCCGGCGCGCCCGGGCGAAGGGCCGGCCACCGCTGCTCCCTCCTCCTCGCCGGATGAAGCAACGAAGAAGGCGTCGGCCGAGTCTCCCAAACCGGCGCCAGCGGGCAAGGGGCGTGCCGCCTACCGGGCGTACGACGCCCCGGTTGTGGCAACGGGCCGCGGGCATGGGCCGGACATTGCCGGCAAGGTTCCACCCGTCCACGCGGCGCCCAGGCCCCCGAAAAACTGGATTGATCAGAGCCCGGAGGAGGCCAGACGCAAGAGCGTAGGGTGCATGGAATGTCACACGCAAACCGACGCTCACACCATGCACGCGTCCCCGGCCGTGATTCTGGGGTGTACGGACTGTCACGGGGGAGATTCGGCCAAGGGGCTGACCATCCTGCAGGCGCACGTCCACCCGCTGCATCCCGAGTTCTGGAAGGGGTCGGCCAATCCGCCCAACTCGACGGTGGCCCTCAACCACGAGTCGCCGGAGTTCATCCGGTTTATGAATCCTGGGGATCTGCGTGTGGCCAAGGCGGCCTGCGGCCTCTGCCACGGCGACATCGTCGACCGGGTTTCCAACTCGATGATGAACCACGGGGGGATGCTGTGGAATGCCGCGGCCTACAACAACGGGGCGATCAACATCAAGGACGCCGTCGTTGGGCAAGCCTACGGGGCGGACGGCGTGGCGCTGGCGCTCAAGAATCCCTTTGAGCCGACGGCTGAGGAAACCAAGACACTGGGGATCGTGCCTTCCCTCAGTCCTCTGCCTCGGTTCAACATTACCCAACCTGGGAACATTTTCCGGATCTTTGAAAAGGGCGGCAGCGACCAGCTGACACTGGGAGTGCCCACAGCCGACGAGCCTCCTGGCAAGCCGGAGCGACGGCTTTCCCAGCGCGGTCTGGGGACGCTCAACCGGATTGATCCGGTCTTTCTGGGCGCGCACAAGACGCGGCTGCACGATCCGCTGTTGGGTTTTCTTGGGTCCAACGACAGGCCCGGCGACTACCGCTCCAGCGGCTGCAGCGCCTGCCACGTCGTGTACGCCAACGACCGTTCGCCCAGCAATTCCGGTTGGTGGAGCAAGTACGGCAACCAGGGGCTGAGTTTTTCAAAGGACCCGACGATTCCAAAAAACGAGCGTGGCCACCCCATCGTTCACCAGTTTAGCCGCGCCGTGCCTTCCAGCCAGTGTATGAACTGCCATATGCACCAGGGGAACGCCTTTGTGAACCCGTACCTGGGATACACCTGGTGGGACCAGGAGACCGACGGCGAGTTCATGTACCCCAAGAAACAGCATGACCCTTCGGACGAGGAGTTGGTCCAAGCGACGGTGAAAAACCCCGAGGCGGCGGCTGCTCGCGGGCTGTGGGGCGACCTGGAATTTCTGGAAAAGGTGGCGGAGTTAAATCCCAAGCTCAAGCACACCCAGTTTGCGGACTACCACGGTCACGGCTGGGTGTTTCGGGCGATTTTCAAGCAGGACCGCAAGGGCAACCGGCTGGATTTGGAGGACAAGATCGTGGCGCATTCCGACTTCAAGCGGGCGGTCCATCTGCAGGACATTCATCTGGCCAAGGGCATGCAGTGCGTAGACTGCCACTTCAACGTGGACGTGCACGGCAACGGCAACCTCTATGCAGAGGTGCGCGCCGCGGAAACCATCCAGTGCATCGACTGTCATGGAACCGTGTCGGAGCGGCCGCGTAAAATAGTGGACGGGCGGGTCACCATGCCCACCTCGGGTCCGAGTGGGGACACCACGCCTCAGGATCGGCGTACGATCAAGCCTGTGGATTTGATGACGACCAAGACTTCCTGGCGCCCGCGTTTTGAGTGGGAAGGGGACAAGCTTTATCAAAACTCCACCATGGCGCCCGACATCCGCTGGGAGGTGCCGCAGACGGTGGACGTGATTGATCCGTCCTCGCATCGCTACAACGCCAAGGCGCGTTACGCAAAAACCATCGAAAGGGACGGGACGAGCTGGGGAGCTTCGCCGCAGACGGACACGGCCGCGTGCGACCGGATGGCGCACAGCAACAAGTCGATGGACTGCCAGATCTGCCACACCTCTTGGGTGACGAGTTGTTTCGGTTGCCACCTCCCGATGAAAGCCAACACCCGGGTCGCCCAGAACAAGTACGAGGGGGCAGTGGACCGCAACTTCATCACCTACAATCCGCAGGTGGTGCGGGATGACGTGTTCATGCTAGGCCTCGACGGAACGGTCAAAAAGAACCGGTTGGCGGTGATTCGCTCCTCGAGCGCGTTGCTGGTGGGCAGCCAGAATAACAACCGGGAATGGGTTTATTCGCAGCAGCAGACGGTCAGTGCCGAGGGTTACAGCGGGCAGGCGTTCAACCCCCACTTTGCGCACACCACCAGTGGGAAGGGTACCACCAAGAACTGCACAGACTGCCATCTTTCCAAGGCGGGCGACAACAACGCATGGATGACGCAGTTGCTCGGTTTTGGGACCGGCACGGTCAACTTCTTTGGACGGTACGCTTGGGTGGGCGGGGAAAAGGCTTTGCATGGAGTCGTCTGGACGGAGCAGGAGGAGCCACAGAGTGCATTGGGGAGTTCTTTCCAAAAGATTGCCTATCCGAGAAATTTTGAGCAGCACTTGAAGCGAAACCGCCGTCTGGACGAGGGCTACGAGCACCACGCCCACACGATCAACGATCTGACGCTCCGGGGAGAGTATCTTTACACTGCCAACGGTCCCGGCGGGCTGGAGGTCTTTGACGTGGCCAATATTGATAACAAGGGGTTCAGCGAGCGGATCATCAGCTCGCCCGTGTCTCCTGTTGGCGGGCAAAACACGGTGGTGCGTTCCAAGTTTGCCACCTCCGTTGCGCTGCCCAGCACGCTGATGATTGACCCGGAACGCACCCACCTGGCGAGGAATGAGGAGACGCCGATCCACCCGGCCTACGGCTACGTCTATGTGACCGACCGGGTCGAAGGGCTCCTTATTGTGAAGGCCACGGCGTTGCTGGACGGCGATCCAAAGAACAATTTCCTGGTGCGCAGCAAGCTCAAGGACGCATCAGGAGCGGCCATAGGCGACCACTTCAATCCTGGCGGGGTGCTTTCCGGCGCGGAGTACGCCGTGTGCGCGGGGCACCGGCTCTACATTTGCACCAAGAGGGGTTTGGCCGTGGTCGACGTGGATCAGCCGGAGCGCCCCCTGTTGGTGGGCGAGCTGCCCGTCGGGGCGCTGCGCAATCCCAAGGCCGTGGCCATTCAGTTCCAGTACGCCTTTGTGACCGACGACGACGGGCTCAAGGTTGTTAATTTGGAGGACCCCCAAAGACCAAAGCTGGTTCCCGGGGCCTTCGTGGCGCTGGGGCATGCGCGGAAGTTGTATGTGGCCCGCACCTACGCCTACGTGGCGAACGGACCGGAAGGACTCGCGATCATCAACATTGAAAGGCCCACAAAGCCAGGCCTGCATCGGATGTTCAACGCGGACGGGGTGCTCAACGACACGCATTCCGTGCAGATCGGTTCGATCGCTGCGTCGATGTATGCGTTGATCGCCGACGGCAAAAACGGTCTGCGCGTGCTGCAGATGATCTCCCCCGACACGGTTGACGGTGCCGCGGGATTCAGCCCGGACCCCGCGCCTCGGCTCATTGCAACCTATCCCACGCACACGCCGATGCTGGCGGTATCGAGGGGACTGGACCGGGACAGGGTGGTGGACGAGACTGGAGGACAGACAGTGGTGTTCGGGCGCCGCGGCGCGAAGCCCTTCAATGTGGCTGACATGGCCCGCTTCCTGAAACACGCCAACGGCACCCCATTCAGAGTGGAGGACGTGACCGGTGCGGGCGATGTCGTCAAGACGAAGTCCGGGAATCCCTTGCCTGCACCAGTGGATAAGCGCTGAGGTGAGTCGGTGACGACACGGCTTTATCCGCAGATGTGAAAGATTTCACAGATGCGAGAGGACATAAAAACGTCTGCCGTCTCTGGAATCTGCGGTTGACCGGCGGTCTAGAGACTTTCCCGTTGCGCCGCGAAAGCAGCTCCAAGCAAGAGCGCTGCTTGCGCGTTGGAAAGGATGGGAACTTTTGAAAAGGGGACGGTCCATTCACCGGGGACCGGCGGCGCGCACCTCGTCGGAGACCCCGGCTTCAAACTGTTTGAAATTGGCGGTGAATGCGGCTGCGAGCTTGCTGGCCGTGGCGTGGTAGGCTGCCCCGTCACTCCACGCACGAGCTGGGACGAGCAACTGCTCCGGGACACGTGGTACGTGGGAGACTGCCGCCACTCCGAAGATGGGGTCCAATTCGGTGGGCGCATGGGCGAGCACTCCCCCGTGGATGGCGTCGAGAATCGCCCGGGTGTGGGCTAGGGGGACGCGTGTGCCAACACCGTAACTGCCGCCGGTCCAGCCCGTGTTTACCAGCCAGACATTGACCCGGTGTTCGCGCAGCTTTTCGGCGAGCAACTCGGCGTACTTGCCCGGGTGCCACACCAAAAAGGGCGCTCCAAAACAGGCGCTGAAGGTGGTCGAAGGTTCGGTGACCCCTTCTTCGGTTCCGGCCACCTTGGCGGTGTAGCCCGAGATGAAATGGTACATGGCCTGCGCCGTGGTGAGCTTTGAAACGGGCGGTAGGACGCCGAACGCGTCGCACGTAAGGAAGATCAGGTCGGTCGGATGGCCGGCCACGCAGGGAATCCGCGCGTTCTGGATAAATTCGATGGGATAGGCTCCGCGGGTGTTTTGGGTGATGGAGGTGTCGTGAAAGTCGACTTCCAGTCCGTCCTCGTTGAGAACCACGTTCTCTAAAACGGCGCCAAAGTGGAGTGCTCTGTAGATCTCGGGCTCCGCTTCCGGAGTCAGGTCGATGGTCTTGGCGTAGCAGCCGCCTTCGATGTTGAAGATGCCGTCGTCCCCCCAGACGTGCTCGTCGTCGCCGATCAGATGGCGCTTGGGATCGGCGGAAAGGGTCGTTTTGCCGGTGCCCGAAAGCCCGAACAAGACGGAGGAATGCCTGCCTGTGTGATCGGCTGTGGCCGAGCAGTGCATCGAAAGGAGGCCCTGTTTGGGCATGAGGTAATTCATCAGGGTGAAAACCCCTTTTTTCATCTCCCCAGCGTATTCGCTCCCCAGAATCACCATTTGTTTCTCCTCGAAAGAAAGGGCGATGGAGGTCTTGGAACTCATCCCCTCACTGAGTCGGTTGGCGGGAAAAGCGCCCGCATTGATGAGGGTGAAGTCAGGCTCTCCAAACACGGCCAACTCGGCCGCACTCGGACGGATGAGCATCGTGCGCATAAAAAGCGCGTGGTAGGGACGGGAGCAGAGGACCCGGATCTTGAGACGATGCTGGGGGTGCCAGCCGGCGAAACCGTCGACCACATAAAGTCGGTCGCGGGTGTTGAGGTAGTCGATGGCCCGCTCGCGATTGATCGCGAAGGAATGTGCGTCCATGGAGCGGTTGACGCTGCCCCACCACACGTCGGCTTCGGATTCGGGATGGCGCACGACGCGCTTGTCACCTGGGGAGCGGCCGGTCTTTGCGCCTGAGTAGGCCACCAGTGCGCCGTCTGCCGAAATGCGCGTGCCGGGTTCAAACCGGATGGCGTGTTCGTAGAGGACAGGGGCCGGGGCGTTCCGCAGGATTTCACTCACCCGGAGGCCGAGGGCGGACAGATCTAGCGTGGTCATAAGCGGTACATGGTTGGACGCGCAGAGCCCCTGGGTGGCCGGGATACGTTACAGAGGGCATTCCGCGGAAGAACGCCCCTGGATGCAAGCCTGCAGCTGGGTGGCGCCCAGGTTTTAAATCAGCACGAGGGCGATGGCCACCAGCATAAGGGTGGCTCCCGCAAGGCGGCGGAGCATGAGTGCCCGCCCAATCTCATTTTCCGTATTGCCAAAGAGGCTGCCAGCCTTCCACACAAGCAGCACGCTCCACACGCCGCGCGAGCTGTAAAGGAGGTTGGCCCAGGCGGCGCCCTTGAGCTTCACGACGCAATAGGCCATGAGCAACACTTGCGCGAGGGTCGCCAGAAGCCCTGGGACAAAGGCACGCAGGACGGCCGGAGAAAGCTGCCATACGGGGCCTTCCAGAAAGGGAAGCAGCGTGAGGGAAAGCCCCCCCATGCAGAGGGCCACCAGTGCCGAAAAACGCCACACGCCCGGGCCGTCAGCCCAGAGTTGGAAAAGCACATCCACCCCTGCAAAAGCCAGGGCCGCCCCGAGCCCACCTAGTAATCCGGGAAGGAGGCTACGCCCCCCCGAAGGACGGCCGCCGCCAAGTAGTACGGCGGCTGCGGTGCTCAGTCCTGCGGCTACCCACCAGATGGAGGGCAACTGTTCGCGGGTGATGCCCACCACGAGGGCGGCCACGAGCAGCACCTTCACTCCCATGACGGGAGTTACGACCGAGACGTCTCCAAAGCGCATGCCCGCAAACACGCAGAGCTGGCCGACATAAAAAAGGAGCGCGGTCAAAAACACGTGGCCCCAATGGGTATCAAAGAGGGAGCCGTTTCCCGTAAGCAACAGCGGCAAAAAAAGCAGCGCCTGTCCCCAGGTGGTAAGAAAAGTAATCCGCCACAACCCTCCGCCAGCCATGGTGGCCTGCTTTAGGTAGAGGGCGGAAAGCGCGTAAACCGCGGCGGCCAAAAGGGGCAGGCTAGTTGCGAGCAGGGGTGTCATCGGCAGAAGGCGAAGGTGGGGCCGCGGGCCTTAACGAGGCGCGGAGGAAAGCTTCCTTTAGGGCGAGCACCCGGGAGAGGCTCTCCCTCACGCGGGCCCGGTAGGACAGGCGCCAGGGTACGGGCGCGGACGCGTAGCCCACTGCTTCCAAGCCAGTGGAAGTGCAGAGGAAAAGGGCACGGGGGAGGTGGAAGTCGTCCGTTACGACGATGGTCTTTTGGAGTTTGAAGACGACGCGCGCGCGCAGGATGGATTCCCAAGTGCGGATGCCTGCGGGGTCGAGCGTCAGGGCCGAATCGGGAACACCGCGTTGACGTAGCGCGTCCCGCATGGCTGCGGGCTCGTTGTATTCGACGGTCCGGTTGTCTCCGCTTAGGACCAAATGGGAAGCGTGGCCAGAGTGGTAAAGCTGGGCGGCAACATCCATTCGCCCTTCAAAAAAAGGGCTTGGTCCGCCACCCCGCAGGGAGCGGGGGGAGGTGCCCAAGACCAGGGCCGTTGCCCCGTTTGGAAGAAGCGACATCTCCTCAACGACGTTGCGGCTGCCGAGACGCAGGACGCTCCAGTTGGCAATGCAAAGCAGCAGTGCGGCAGACCACACCGCCTTCAGAAACAGGCGGCGAAGCAATCCCAAGAGACGGGGTAGGGCTGCCATGGGGTGGGGGGGCGGCAAGGCAGGCTATTCGTCTGCTTCCTCAGGCAGGGTAGACGGGCTGTAGGTGCCGTGGAACTCCCTCCGGAACTGTGCGAAAGTACCGAGTTCGAGAGCGGTGCGGATGCGCTGCATGAGGTTCAGGTAAAAGTGGAGGTTGTGCAGGGTGACGAGGCGGAGCCCAAGGATCTCCTCGGCTTTAAGCAGGTGCCGGATGTAGGCGCGTGAAAACTCTCGGCAGGCGGGGCAGGTGCAGCCCTCTTCGATGGGGCCGTGGGCGCGCGTGTGGCAGGCGTTCTTGAGGTTGACCGTGCCGTGGCCGGTATAGGCGGTGCCGTTGCGCGCCACCCGGGTCGGCAGCACACAGTCGAACATGTCGATGCCGCGCGCCACCATCTCGACCATTTGGGGCGGGGTGCCCAGTCCCATGGCGTAGCGGGCTTTTTGCGCAGGCAGGTAAGGTTCGCTGTTTTCGACCGCAGCGAGCATTTCCTCTTCGGGTTCGCCCACGGAGACACCGCCGACCGCGTAGCCATCAAAATCCATCTGGACCAAGGCTTCGGCGCTTTCCCTGCGCAAATCGGCAAAGGTCGCGCCTTGGATGATGCCGAACTTCGCGCCGGGCGTGGGGACCTCCTTGCACTGTTGCGCCCAGAGCAGCGTGCGCTGGAGGCTTTTTGCCGCGTACTCCTTTTCGCAAGGGTAGGGCGGACACTCGTCGAAAAGCATCGCGATGTCAGAACCGAGCACCGCCTGAATCTGCATGGCTTCGCGGGGTCCGATGAAGCAGGCGGCCCCGTCGATGTGGCTTTGAAAATGGACTCCCGCGTCCGTGATTTTGCGCAACCGCGCCAGGGAGAACACCTGGAAGCCGCCCGAATCTGTCAGGATGGGTCCCTGCCAGCGGGAAAAGCCGTGGAGGCCGCCGAACTCGGAAAGGATCTCAAGGCCGGGCCGCAAAAACAGATGGTAGGTGTTGCCCAGAATAATCTGGGCGTTGAGCTCCCGGAGTTCCGCCGGAGAGACGGCCTTGACCGTGCCCTGGGTGCCCACGGGCATGAAAATTGGGGTTTCCACGACGCCGTGACGGGTGGTCAGGCGGCCTCGCCGGGCTTTGGAGGTGGGATCGGTCAGCAGCAGTTCAAACATGCCCCTTCATGATGAGCAAAAACAGGGCGGGCGAAAGGATTTGCCCGCGCCGGAGGCGAATTTTCGGAAATTCCCCTCAGTCCCGGTGGTAGGGCGAACCGCTTTTGATGGAGTACGCCCGGTAAAGTTGTTCGAGGACCACCACGAGAGCCAGTTCGTGCTGTAGGGTCAGGGGGGTGAGTGACCAGAGCCAATCGGCACTCTGGCGCAGGGCTTCGGTGTGTCCATCCGCCCCACCGATGAGCAATGCAACGCCCTTGCTGTTGCCCTGGTTCTCCCAGGAGGTCACGCGCGCGGCCAGAGCCCGGCTGTCTACCAACCCGCCGCGCTCATCCAGCACCACACGCCGCATGCCGGCGCTGCGCTCCAAGAGGGCGGCGCTTTCATTCTCGCGCGTACCGGCTTTGAGGTACTCGAGCTGAAGCCCCCCGCAGTGCCGGAGCCGGTCGGAGTATTCCGCGATGCCGGCCTTGGCGTAGGAGAGCTTGGGTTTGCCGATGGCAAAGATGCGCCACTGCATGGGAGGGGGCGGTGCCTGGGACGCCTAGTGGGAATCCGGAGAGGCGGCCTTGTTCGAGCGCAGGTTGAGCATCTCAACGGCAAAGGAGAAGGCCATGGCGAAATAGATGTAGCCCTTCGGGATGTGTTGGCCCAGACCCTCGGCCACGAGCATGAGTCCCACCATGAGCAGAAAGGCGAGCGCCAGCATTTTGACGGTGCGATGCCGGCCGACAAAGTCCCCGATGGGCTTGGCGGCGAAGAGCATCACGCCCAGCGCCAGAACGACCGCGGTGATCATGACCTCGACCCTTTGCGCCAAACCAACCGCCGTGATGACCGAGTCCAAAGAAAACACGATGTCGATCAGCAGAATCTGGAGCACAACCGCCCGCAGCGAGGCGCGCCCGCCCGGTTTGGGGGAGTGGTCGGGGCCTTCCATGGTGCTGTGAATTTCATGGACGCTTTTCCAAAGGAGAAAGAGGCCCCCCGTAAGCAGCACCAGATCCTTTCCCGAAAGAGGATGCCCGAGTACCTCCGCGAAGGGTTTGGTCAACCCCATGAGCCAGAAAATCGAACACAATAGCCCGATCCGCGCGAAGAGGGCCGCCGCCAGTCCGAGTGTCCTCGCCTTGCCTTGTTCGTTTGCGGGAAGCTTTCCCGCCAGAATCGAGATGAAGATGATGTTGTCGATACCCAGCACCACTTCCAAAACGGTCAGGGTGAACAGAGAAATCCAGGTTTGAGGATCGGAGAGAAGTTCCATTGTTTTGGCGGCGTGGGGTGAGGTGTGATGTGGTGCGCAACAAAAGCGCCCGGCAGGTCTAACCAGCCGGGCGCCTATGCCAACTGACTAACGGCTAGCGGATCGGCGAAAAGTCCGTGGCCTTCATGTAAACGGACTTCACTCCCTCCGGCTGCGGGACGGTCAGGGAGCCGCCCGCTTTGGCTTCGCTGGCATTTTTGGCCGCGATCCATTCCGGGTCCGCTCTGAACGACTCGAACGACTTCAGGCCGGCTGACTTGCTTTCGTGGCTCAGAATATAAAGCAGTTTGGTGCTGGGGGAGTCCTTGGGATCCGTTGGAGTCCAGTAGCCTGTGTGGCTCATGCCGTGGCGGCTGAAAAGCCCCATGGTGTGGTTGCGGAACCGGTCATGCAGCGCGGGCAGCCTGCCCTCGGGGGTGGTGTAGGTGCGCAGTTCAAAGACCCGCCCACCGGTCCCGCTCGCAGCCTTAATGGGGCAGGAAAAGTCCGTGGCCTTCAGGAAAATGACCTCCGGCTTTTGCGCCAGAATCTTGCCGTTGGCTTCGCTGGCCTTCGCTGCGGCCTGCCAGTCGGGATCTTTGCGGAACGCCGCCCAGGAGGCGTCCGCGCCTTCGCGGGATTTGTGGGCGATGATGTAGTAGAGGGTGGTGTCGGCGCCTTCTTCTTTTTCAACGGGCACCCAGTAACCGATGTTTTCAATACCGTGCTTGTGGAAGAGTTTGACGGTGTGGTCGCGGAACCGAGCGAGCAGGTCGGGAAGCTTGCCCTCGTTGGTGACGTAAATCCGGCGCTCAAAAAGACGGTCGTCGGAGGTGGGGGCGGGGGATTCCGCCGCAAAGGCTAGGGGACTGTGCATGGAGAGAACCGCGGTGGCGCAACCGGCGGCCAGGGTGGTGGCCAGCCAGGAGCGGCGGGTGGATGGGGGTGTGATCATGGCAGCTTGTCTGACCGGAGCACTGGCCCGAAGCAAAGAGAATTTCTTTGTGCCGCTGGGCAATCGGGTGCATTGCTGCGCTCTGCCATGGTTGTAAATCCCGTCTGCCCCCTGCTCAACGCCCTTCGCAAGGCCTGGGATGCCTCTACTTTTGTGAAGCTCACCCTCAGTTCACCCGAGGAGCTCGAGCCCGGTTTGCGCAACATCAAAGCGCGCCCTGTAGCACTCAAGGACGGCCGCCGCATCTGCCTGACACAGTGCTTTGCCACGCGCGAAATCACCCTCAACCTGCTTCCAGAGGATGGGATTCGCACGTTGGCCGACAGCTTCGCACACTCCTGGACCCGGGCGAATCTCTTCACCACCGCGGGGGACTTCCAGTTCCGCCGGGAGTCCTCGGGAAAAGTCTCGGTGCGGGCGGCGCGGCCCGCCTTTACCGCAGCGCCCGCGTTGGAACACGACCGGCGCAACCCACTCCGGAAGGCGCTGGCGGATGAACCTTTTTTGCAACGCTTGGGGGTGACCACGCTTCAGGGCGCGCCGCGGCCGGGGATGTCCGGGAAGCTGCGGCAGGTGCAACGGTTTGTGGAAATCTTGGGACACCTGCTTGCTGATTGGACCACCAAGCCGCAACGCACGCTGCGCATCGCCGACATGGGTGCAGGCAAGGGATACCTCACCTTTGCGCTCGCACACGCCCTGCGGCTGCGGGGGCTGGATGCCGAGGTGACTGGTGTCGAAGCACGCCCCGAACTGGTCCAGGAGGCCAACCGTGCGGCTGAGGAGCTCGGATTCGCCCAACTCCGCTTTGTGGCAGGAACCATCGGAGCCTGGGACGCTCCAGCGGAGTTGGACGTCCTCGTCGCCCTGCACGCCTGCAACACCGCCACTGACGACGCGCTGTTCCTTGGCTTGGAGAAGGGCGCCGAATTGTTGCTCACCTCGCCCTGTTGCCACCAAGAGCTGCGGCCCCAACTCCATTTTCCGCCCGCCCTTGCAGCCGTGTCAGGACACGGGATTCTTGCCGAACGGCAGGCGGAAATCCTCACCGACGCCCTGCGCGCGCACCTCCTAGAGCTACGGGGCTACTCCGCACGCGTTTTCGAATTTGTAGAACCGGAACATTCCGGCAAGAACCTGATGCTCGCCGGGGTCAGGCGTACAGCCGGCGGCCGTCCAAAGGAGGCAATCCGCGAGGAAATCCGCTCCCTGTGGGCCGCGTTCGGCCTCAAGTCACAACAACTGGCGAAACTACTTGGGGAGGTACCGGTATGAGCGAATGGCTTTCTTCAGAACTTCGGACACTGACCCGGTTGCGGGACGGCTTTCTCTCCGGCAACGCGGGGGCGGCTGATTACTGGCAATCGGCCGGGGATGTGGAGCTTTACGACCGCACCTTTGCGCAGCGCATCGGCTGGAAATGGGAGGCTGTTCTCGGGGAACTGAGTCTCCGGGGCTGGAAGCCGTCTGCGGAGTTGCTGGTGGACTGGGGCTGCGGGAGCGGAATTGCCTCGCGCACGGTCCTTTCGCACTGGCCCGGACTTTTTCGCACGGTGAGTCTTTCGGACCGCTCTCCGCTGGCGCTTTCCTTCGCCTCGGCGCGCCTGCGTGAGCTCGAGCCGGAAGTGGCCCAGCAGTTTGGGGG
>CAMCIN010000080.1 GCA_945874745.1 Akkermansia muciniphila
TGAAGTCCGAAAACTGAAACCGTTCCAACTCACGCACAGCAGGATTCAGACGCATCACCGGCAGAGGCCTTGGTTCGCGGCTGAGTTGCAGAGCGACCTGCTCGGCGTGGTTGTTGTAAATGTGCAAGTCGCCAAAGGTGTGTACGAAATCGCCCGGCTGGAGGCCACAAACCTGCGCAACCATGAGAGTCAGCAACGCATAAGAGGCGATGTTAAACGGCACGCCCAAAAAGAGGTCCGCGCTACGCTGGTAGAGCTGGCAACTGAGCCGGCCGCCAGCGACATAAAACTGGAACAAAGTATGACACGGCGGTAGGGCCATCAAGTGGAGCTCTCCAGGATTCCATGCAGAAACAATGTGGCGCCGGCTGTCCGGATCTGCTTTGAGCCGGGCAACGAGTTCGGTGATCTGGTTGAGAGAGCGCCCGTCTGGAGAACGCCAGTCAGTCCATTGAGCGCCGTAGACGCGCCCCAGATTGCCCTCGGCATCGGCCCACTCGTTCCAGATGCTCACTCCGACGTCCTGCAGGGAAGCAATGTTGGTTTCTCCACGCAAAAACCAAAGCAACTCATGGATGATGCTTTTGAGGTGCACCTTTTTGGTGGTGACCAAAGGAAAGCCCTCCGTGAGATCGAACCGGGCCTGTGCGCCAAAAACGGAGAGCGTGCCGGTCCCGGTGCGGTCCTGCTTTGGGTGGCCCTTCTCGAGAACCAGCCGGAGAAGCTCGTGGTATTGACGCATTAGGAAAAGGGGTGGTCTGATCAGGCAACTGCGGCGGGCGAAGGGATCACACAGGCTGGACCGCTGAAATACTTCCGACGCGGCTTTGATAATACTTGATCCGCGAGGGGACTGGATGAGTGGCTCCTGCGGAAGGGGCGATCTGCAGCCTGCCATGACGTTCTCTGGCGAGGATTGCCACAAAATCTGGTGAGGCAAGAAGGGTCGCCTGCATCTTCTCGCACTGCTCCCTCGGTCCGACGCAGAGCACGATGGGAGTGGGGTCATGAGCGGTGGGCCCCGCAGGCTGGAAGTAGAGGACAAAATCCTTCACGGTTCGACTCTATCCGAAAGCTGAACGAAGGGCAACCAACAGCCCCCAGAGGGAGGGGAACTGCCCGGCCTACCCATTTCCGGCTCCCTTCTTGCCCAGATACAGGGCCAGCAGCGTCCAACTCGGAAAAACGTTCATTCCCGGGATAAGTTCGGGCAGTAAAACCACGGCAATCTCCCAACGGAGTCCCCAAATCAAAAAGAAAGCAGTGGTCGCGCAGGCGTCAATCAACAGCCACGCAGGAGGAAAAGCCACTTCAAGCGCGTCCGCCGCACCAGCCACGGCAAGGCTGACCATCGCCTTGAAAGCGGCGGACTTCCGAAAGCCTCCCCGCTCCGCCTCAGCCCCCACGGGTGGCACTCGCTCGGATGCAGAAGCAGCCCCCAGCACTTCGACTGGGACCTCGACCGCCACATCACGTTTTTTTTGCGCCTCAGGGCCTTGGTGGGTAGCGGGAGGGACCATGTGCTGAATCTAACACATCCAAAATAACATGGCAAAAAGGGTGTGGATTTGGATTATCCGCCAACCCTTTCCCTCGATGTGCGCCACCTTTGAATCTACGGGAACCCAACACAGACCCGGACGACTGATCCCAATCTGGCGCGGCAGCCGGTTTGAGCGCGTGCTATGGGGCGGCTTTGCGCGGAGCGAAAGGCTGGGCTGGTGGCAAAGCAAGGGCTGTCTGCCTGTCGATGTCCCCGCCACCCGATTTGCCGAACGCTCGCATAAGGACGGCCGGCTACACTGGGGAGATGTTCCTGAAGGGCACGTAATCCGGGGTCTGTGGGACGCAAGCGGCCCCATCCCCCAAATCCTTATCGTGACGCGACCCGCGACCGTCGCCGAGGTGGAGGTGTTCGGGCACGACCGGATGCCGCAACTGGAAGCGCCCCTTTACTCCAGCGTGCCCATAGGTCCCGAGCCCACCGGCGAGGCCGGCCCGGAAGATGGCCCGAGGCAAATGGAGTTATTTTAACAACCCGCGAAGCTCTTCGCTGCGAAAGCGCGCCCGAGGCTCGTCCCTCGGTGCGGCACGCGCCACCCCTCACCGCCCCACATGCACACAGCCTCAGTCCCACACCCCCCTGACGCTACAGACTCCGGCCAACTCGGACTGCGCGCCCTTTCCCGGTCTATCCCCGACATTGACTGCGCCGTGGCCGAAATCGCCCGGTTGGAGGCAGAGCTGACCCTGCCAATGGGGACCATCCACGTCATTAGCGATATTCACGGCGAAGACAGAAAGCTCAGGCATATTATCAACAACGCCTCTGGTTCGCTTCGCCCTCTGGTGGAGCGACTCCTGCTGCACAAACTTCCTCTCAAGGAGTTTGAGGACCTGCTGACCCTCATTTTCTATCCCGCGGAAGTGGTCGAGCGCCTCCAGCGCGTGCTGACCACGCCCGCAGAGCAGAGCGCCTATGCCAAACGCTCGCTCTGTTACCTTTTTGAAGTTGTTCGAGAATTGGCATCGCGGCACAGCATCAAAAACGTGGTGCGCGTGTTTCCTTCCCAATACCGGGAACTCCTCACCGAGATTCTTCATGCGCCCTCTGCGGAAAGGGAAAGCGGCTATGTGGACGCCATCACCAAGGCGTTGGTCGCCCGCGGTCGAGTACTGCATCTCATCCACCTCACGGGCCGGGTCATCCGGAACCTTGCTGTGGACGAAATCATCATTGCAGGAGACTGCTGGGACCGAGGTCCCCGTGGAGACAAGGTCGTGGATTACCTCATGCAGCAGCCCAATGTGGCGTTCGTCTGGGGCAACCACGACATGGCCTGGCTCGGAGCGTGCCTCGGGCACGAGGCGCTCATTTGTCACGTGCTGCGCATTTCACTACGCTACCGGAGGCTTTCTCAACTGGAGGAGGGCTACGGGATTCCAGTCCAACCGCTGGAAGTGCTGGTGCGAAAAGTCTACGCAGACGACGCTGCTGACTGTTTTGTGAGCAAGGCAGGAGGCATGCGCGAACCGCTCACCATTGCACGGATGCAGAAAGCCGCGGCGGTGATGCAGTTTAAGCTTGAGGGGCAGGCCATCGCGAGGAACCCCAAATGGGAGATGGAGTCGCGGCGGTTGCTTCACCGGATTACAGCGGAGGGATGCATCGAGATTGACGGAGTCCTCTACCCGCTCAAGGACCGTCATTTTCCTACAATCGACCCGGCGGATCCCTACCAGCTCTCAGAAGACGAAATCCAATGCCTCGACCGGATCAGGGGCTCATTCAGGGCCAGCAAGGTGCTTTGGCAGCAGATGCGCTGGATGGTTTCGCATGGGTCAATGTATCTGTGCAGGGAAGAAAACCTCATTTTCCACGGCTGTCTCGCCGTCGACGAGGGGGGAGAGTTTTTACCGCTACACATTGAAGGAAAGCAGGTGGCTGGACGCGCCATGTTGGATGCCATTGAAAGGGTGGTGTACCGGACCATCGAGCATCCCGAGCCCCAGGGACTCGACCTGCTTTGGTACCTGTGGAGCGGGCCGCGCTCGCCGCTTTTTGGCAAGGACAAGATCACGACCTTTGAGCGGGATCTCATCGCCGATCCCGCGACCCATCATGAGACAAAAAGTCCGTATTTTTCGCTGATTCACGAGAGCTGGTTTTGTGAAAAGGTACTGGCCGAATTTGGGGTCTGCACCTCCGTGGGCCTTATAGTAAACGGGCATGTCCCGGTGCGACTGGAAAAGGGAGAGTCGCCGCTGAAGCGCTGCGGCAAGGCGATCACCATCGACGGGGCATTTTCCGAGGCGTACGGCGACCATGGGTTCACTCTGGTCATCGAGCCCCACGGAACTTTTTTGGCAAAGCACCACCACTTCGAGTCCGTGGAAGCGGCGATTTTGAAAGGGAGCGATATTGTGCCCACCATCACCCCCGTGCGTGAGTGGACCGCTCCAAAGCGCGTGAGCGACAGCTTGCATGGAAGGGAGCTGAGGCACTCTGTAAAGTACCTAGAGCAACTCATCCACGCCTACGAGCGCAACCAGCTACCCCAGCGTAGCAAAGGCCAACAGTGAGGTGCGGCGCCGGGGCCTTCGGGAAGCCCCTGCCTTTCTTTAAAGCTAGAGTATTTTAAGCAGGCACCCCTTCACACCGCTTGCCCACTTTTCGGCAGCGGCAGAGGCGTAGTGAACTCCGTCGCCCCCGGATTGCCCTGGAATGTAATGTACCAAGGCGGAGGAAACGATGCAGTCAAAGCGGCGGCGACGCCCCGAGCGCTGGAGCAATTCGGTGACCATTCCCTGAACTTTGCGAAAACGGGCGGAATCCGGGGGGGTGATCCAAACCAACTGCGGTCTGGGATCAGCACTCAGAAGCGTAGCTGCAAACCGGTCTGCAATCGCCTCCAGACGATCAAGTACTTCCGGGGCCGAGCTCTGCTCGAGAAGATCAAACCAGTTGGTGCCGAGCTGCACCAAAACCAGATCGGGATGGGTCTGGGCCAGAATTTGTTCTAGTTTTGGCGTTGGAAACGGCTCTGGCCTGCGCCCTTTTTCGTACTCGCCAAGCATGTACTGTCTCGGCGTTTTCACTCGGTAACCGCACTTGGCAACAAACTCGGGCTCAGAACCCAGCCAGTGCTCAGGACTGGAACCGCAGGAGGCAAGCAGGTAGACGCGGGACTCCCCGAATCTTTCGATTAGAAAATGCTGCATTTCCTGACCGAAAGGGCCCACGGAAAGCGAGTCTCCCAACATCAGGACCCGCCTTAAACTCACCGCGCCGCCGATTCCGTAGGTTGCATGGAGGGTGGGCGCAGGCAAGGCTGCCCCAAGCACACGGCACAGAAAGGAGCGCCGAGAGACCGGTTTGCAAATTTTGCTCATGACACTGCCTTATCGGCCGCCAGAGGGAAACCGCGCTTCGTCCTCTTTCCGAATAAAGGGCAGCAACTCCAAGCGTCCGGTCTGCTCGCTGCGCTTGATCGCTTCCCATGGTGAGCCCTCGAACTCAATCAAGTCCATGCGGTAGACTTCACCTACGGTATACTTTTCGAGCGGTTCAGGCTTCTGTGCGATGTGGGCGGGATGCATTACGAGGAGCTCTTTCTCCGGGTAAGCTCCCCCAAAGACCTGCTCGACCCGGTAGAGAAATCCAACCATCGACTCCTGATAGGGTGTGATTTTCTCAAGAGGCAGAGGACGCGATTTGGCCAGAAGACGGACGCGCACACTCAGCCTTGCCCGTGCCGTTGGATGACCAACTACGGCCAGTTCTGGGTCTGCCACTGAGGCAGGTGCGCCCCCAGCCTGCACTGAGCGGTTTGCGTACCCATCGCTCAGGATGTCGTCTTGCACCCGCTTAAAAACTTTGTCCGCCCAGACATCCATGTCCTTCCCGATAAAGTGCTCCCTGTCTGCCATGGGATTTTTGTAGGGGTGCGAGACCAGCGTCCTGCTGTCGATAAACTCGATGAGAGGGGATGCGTAGGCATCCATCCGCTTGAAGAGGAAATCCTGCACCTCTTTTGACACGCGCTCAGTCACAGGTGGCGCGACCCAGTAGACTTTTTTGAGCGACTGCCCCCGCTGTGCCAGTTGATGCACAAAGGGGCTCATGTAGGAGCGGATCTGGCTTCCATGGCGAGCAGGCAGGATTGTTTTTCCGTCAGAAAACAAGCTGAGCAAGTTTGTGCCGTTCTGCATCACGAGAATGTCTGGCTTTAGGACATCCGCAAGATACTCGAACTTGGGCACAGTATACGTGCCGGGACGCCGTCCTTTTTCCATGCCAAAGGTGTCACGCACCTCCTTCAGAGTCTGTCCTCTCTCTCCTTCAATGCTCCAAAATCCGCAGGTTGTCCGCGCATTGGCCAAGGGACCGCTCATCAGCCAAGTCGTGGGAACCGAGCCGCAGGCCATGTAGGTTGATACGGATTCTACCTGGGGAAGCTTCCGGAGTCTGGAATCCAGTGCTTTTCCAAACCCGCAGAGTGCGAGCGAATCCCCAAAAACCAACACGCGCAGCCCGTGCCGAGGCCGCTCCACCCTGGTGACTTTGGGCGGAACTAACGGATCCAACTCACTGGCGGAATCCGAAAGGTCCCCCACCCCACCCACAGAGACCTCCCCCGTAGAGACACAGGCGCAGACCGCCGCCTCGGTTTCCCCAACCTCCCGCCCACCTTCAGCAGTGATTGGCCGCGAGACCGCCAAATTCAGAAACAGCCCTGCCAGCACGACAGCCGTCCTCGTCCAGCCAACAAAGCGCACGACAAAGAACTGAGCACGGCAACGGGAAAAGCCACTCACTTCAGCCTCACCTCCGGGCGACTCAACGGAATCAACTGCCAACCTTGGTCCGCCTCGGTGAACTCTCGGGCGGCAAAACACCAGACCAACACCTTTTTAGAGCCGAGGTAGCGAGCATCCTTCACGCTGCGTCGGAACAAACTCAAGCGTACCGCGTTTGCCCCCGAACCGCGCGTACCGATCACCTCGGGAACGGTTCCGGTCTCCAGCGCCAACTGGTCGGCCAATCCCGCACGCTCGCCCTGAAAGTCACGGAAAACCAGCGTGTGGCTGTCGCCGATCAAAAGGAGAGGGCTGGCCGGGTCCGAGGACAAAGCGTTGCCCTGGGCATCCGAAACCTGCCGCAATAGGAGGGACTCGCCACCGCTTCCCTTACGCTGGGCAAGTTCCTCCAAATCCCCCCTGATGGAGAACTCCCGCCATTGCTCAAGGAAGGAAGGGGGCGCCTTTGGCAACAAGGCACGCACTCGTTGAGCGACAAGCTGCGCGGCGACCACGCAACCGCGCCCTGACCAGTGCGAGTCGGTCCTGCAAAACATGGCTTCGCCGGAAGCCTCGCGCGCGGCGAAAGCCGGTCGCAAATCCAGTAGTTCCACCCCCTGTGCAGCCAGTTCCCGATAGAAGCCCCCGAGAGAATCTGCTTTCACACCCGCCCACTGGCCCGCAGGGGCATGAGTTGAACTCCACGCCTTTGGAGGCACGGGCACCAGAAGCAAGTGCACTCCAGCGGCCTTCAACTGCCGGTCGAAATCCACGATGGCAGGCAGCGGGGCCCCGCCTCCAGAAGAGGGCAAAGCTACCGAGCCTTCTTTCTGAGACCCCATCCCCCAAAACTTCTCAACTCCAAGAAAACGTAGTTCAGCACCAAGAAAAAGCCACCCCTGCTGCCCTTCCACCACTGCCGATTGAGCCTGTACTTTAACGGGAGACTGGGCAGGGGGATTGCCTAAAAGAAACACCGGGATGCACAAGGCAGCAAACAACGCAGTGCGCACTCCTGCAAAAAGCTCGCCTTTTGAATGTCTGAGGCCGCCCGTCTTCATTGAATATTCGTCATCTAGCAATGCAATATAAGGCGGACCTGAGATAAGCATACAATCCAGTTTTTCCAGAGCGTCCAAGGATAGTCCCACATGGTTTTCAGTTCGCACTTGTTTCTGTTTTACTTTCTGCCCCTCGCGCTGAGCGGGCACTGTCTTCTACTGCGCGCGCCGCAGCGCTGGCGCAATCTGTGGTTGGTGCTCACAGGGTACACGTTTTACGGCTGGGCCGAGCCGCGCTTTCTTGCTCTGATGTGGGCTACAACCACGCTGGATTGGGTCCTAGGCCTTGTGATTGCCCGCAACCGCTGGGACTTTTGGCGCGTCAACACCCCGGGCCACCCCCTTCCGAGGCAATCGGCCCAAGTCCGCCGCTCGCGCCCTCAACAGTCAGCTCTGGCACTTTCGGTTCTAAGCAACCTTTGCGCGCTGGGCTTCTTCAAATACTTCCACTTCGGCATCGATACGTGGAACGCGTTGGCAGCAGTCCTCAGATTAGACTCCGTTACGGTCCACACCACGCTCCATGTCGTGCTTCCCCTCGGGATCAGCTTTTACACATTTCAGGCGCTCAGCTACATCATAGACGTCTACCGAGGAGAGGCGGAGGCGGTGGAGAACTTCATAGACTTTTCGTGCTTCGTTTCCATGTTCCCACACTTGGTGGCCGGTCCGATCCTGAAGTTTTCCTTCCTTGCCGAACAACTCCGCCACCGCACGCTTACCCTTGATAAGTTCGCCCGGGGCGTTGCTTTTTTTCTCCTAGGCCTGAGCAAAAAAGTCCTCCTCGCAAACGCCTGCGGAAAAATCGCCGACGCCTCCTTCGGTGCGGCCACGCGCAGCGTTGGCGAAGCATGGGCCGGGGCGACTGCTTATGCGCTCCAGATTTACTTCGATTTCAGCGGCTACTCGGATATGGCCATCGGACTAGGCCTCATGTTCGGGTTTGTTTTCGCCCGCAACTTTAACGCCCCCTACTCCGCCAACTCGCTCACCGACTTCTGGCGACGGTGGCACATCTCCCTTTCGAGTTGGTTGCGCGATTACCTCTACATTCCCCTTGGAGGAAACCGTCTCGGAGACGCGCGCACCTATTTCAACCTCTTTCTCACCATGCTCTTGGGCGGGCTCTGGCACGGTGCGTCCTGGAACTTTGTGCTCTGGGGCGCTCTCCACGGCGGCTCCCTTGCCCTCGAACGGGCTTTCGCCAGAAATGCTCCATCGTTCAGTCTTCCGCCGCTTCTCTCGAGGCTGCTCACCCTATTGGTGGTGCTGGTCGGCTGGGTATTTTTTCGCGCGCAATCTCTGCCAGACGCCCTGTCCTACCTGCGCTCCATGGCAGACCTCTCCTCCACCCAATGGGCCCCCCGGATTGTAGGCTCGCCCCTTCAACAACCCTTTGCACTCGCCTGCCTAGCACTCGCACTGGGGGTGGTGACCTTGGGGCAACAGACATGGGACTGGACCCAGTCTCTTTCGCCGACCAAGGCTGCCCTCTCGCTCGTGCTGGGAGGAGTGGCGGTCGTCGCACTGCTGACGCAGGACTATAATCCCTTCATTTATTTCATCTTTTAAATGAGTCCACCGCCTCAGCAAACCGCTCCTTCGCCTCCCTCAACCTCCCCGCCTTCGCGGGAAGAAGAGGCAGCGGCCGCACTGAATTCGACCCATTTTTCTTTGGGTGCGCGTGCCCTGCTTTTGGCCGGGTTTGTGGCGCTTTCGGTCTCGGGCATCGCGGCGTCCTTTTGGGAGTCGTTTTTAAAGCAAAGCACCACCCGCCCCCCTTCCGCACTGGGACTCCTGCTCGGGCTTCTCCCAAGCAAGGCTGCAATTGCGGAGGTCTCCGGCCCGCTAGATTTGTGGCGCCTTCTGCCCTCGCCGGAATCGACACGCTCGGCGGAAAAGGCCCTCGAGGAGCGCTCCAGCCTCACAAACGCCCTACGCCCACGCCTCCAAGCTTTACTCTACCGGACGGCAGGCACCGGCAACGAGCAGGCGGTTCCGGCGCCAGATGGCTGGCTTTTTTTCCGCAAAGACCTCGACTACCTTAACGGCAGACCCTTTCTCGATCCAGCCGTCCAAGCCGACAGAGCCCGCGCCACTTCGGTCTCACCAGATTCCCTTACCGCCATCGTGGAATTTGAAAGGCAACTCGCCTCGCGAGGCGTCGGCCTCTTGGTGGTTCCCGTCCCAGTGAAACCGTGTATCGAAGCGCACCGCTTCAATCCCGAAGGAACGAATGCTTCGGTGCCGCTGCAAAACGCCTCGTATTCCGCATGGCTCAAGGCGCTCGAGGAACGCGGCGTGTCGGTTTTCGACCCGACTCCGATGTTGCAAGAGCGGGCGCAACGCACAGGGGAGCCCCAGTTTCTTCGCACCGATACCCACTGGACTCCGGAGGCCATGGAGGCAGTCGCCAAAGCCGTAGTCCGCAAGATCCAGCCCTCTGCAGTTCCCTCGAATTCCGAAAATCTGGCGGGCGACTCCGTGCAAATCACCGCACACGGAGACACAGTCGCCCTCCTTGGGTTGCCCAAGGAACAGTCCCTCATCCCACCCCAGACGGTCACCATTCATCCCATTTTGCAAGCGGGTTCCCCTTGGCAGGCGGCGCGGGAGGGAGACGTGCTGCTTTTGGGCGACAGCTTTTCCAATATTTATTCCCTCGGCGCGATGGGCTGGGGCGAGGGAAGCGGATTTGCCGAACACCTGAGCGCGCAACTGGGCCGCCCTATTGACACCCTTCTCCGAAACAGCGACGGAGCGTTTGCCACGCGGCAAATGCTCCAAAAAGAGCTCGCCTCGGGCAGCGACAGACTCCGTGGAAAGACCATGGTGGTTTGGGAATTTGCCACCCGCGAACTGGCGTTCGGCAACTGGAAGAACCTCCCTCTTCCTGAAGCAGAACCACAGACGCGGTCCTTCTTTTGCCCTCCGCCTGGAGCCAAGCAGCGGGTGCGCGGCGTGATTGCCAGCACAGCCTCCATACCCCGCCCGGGCTCAGTTCCCTACAAGGAACACATTGTCGCACTGCATTTGGTGAACGTGGCGCTCGAAGGGACAACCCACGAAAAACCGAGGGAATGCCTCGTTTACACATGGAGCATGCGCGAGCAGCAACAGACTCCTGCGGCGCGTCTAAGAAAGGGGGACGCCGTTTCAATGGAGCTTGTCCCTTGGGAGGACGTGTCGGATGCTCTGGAAAAGTTCCAGCGCAGCGAACTGGACGAACCCGCTCTCCTCCTCGAACCACCTACGTGGGCAACCACCCTCTACTAGGGCCGGTTCTAGGGGCCCGAAAAACATGGGAGAGTGCCCCCCTTTCTTCCTTGTGCCTTGGTCGCAAGCGCAAAGAAAAGCAACCAAGCCTCCCAAATGGAATCTCCGGCATTCAGGCAGACACTGGAGCGGGTTTCCCTAAGATGCTCTAGGATGAATCTCGCGGAAACAGCACGCGCTGAACCCAAGAGAGCCCTGCTGGAAAGGAGGGAAAAATTGAGCAAGTGGAACTAGCGCAAAATCTCGCCCTGAGGGCAAGCCAGTGCCTGGCCGGCATTTGGGCTTGTCCTTTAGAAACCCAAGCCCGGTGGCAGTCCCATTCCTGAGGTCAACTTACCCATCTCGGATTGGGCAAGTTGCTTGCCCTCTTCGATTGCCTTGCGTACTCCCGTCAACACCAGATCCTCCAGCATCTCCACGTCCTGGGGATCCACTGCTTCCGGTGCGATTTTAATCGAAATCACGTCACCTGCCCCGTTCGCCACGACTGTCACCTTGCCTCCACCAGCAGTGGCTGTGACCAGCTTTTTGGAAACGTCCTCTTGCGCCTTGAGCATCTGCTCCTGCATCTTCTGCGCCTGCTGCATCATCTTTTTGATATTCATAAACAAGTGGGGTGTTGAATCAGAGAAAGAATTGGAATGGGAAAAACCGCCACGCTCCGAAGCGCGGGGAGTTTCCCTACTGCACTGCCTCAAGGCGGGCTTTGAAAATTTCCAGCGCCTTGCGAATGAGTGGGTCGTTTTTGAACTCCTCCATAGGGTCTTTCGCCACGGCCTTCACCGGCGGCGGGGGTTGCGCCACCGGCCGCCGTTGCACCGAATCGCGGAGCTCTGTGCGCACTCTTAAAGGCGTACCAGTCAGGTCCAACAGCAGTCCCTCCAAGAAGTCTCGGTGGCCGTCTTTGCTGATATAATCCGCCGCCAGCGACTGTTCCTCCGCAAAGACAAACACGGCCGCTCCATCGCGGATCTCTTCGAGCACTCCGGACTCCACCCACATCGAAATAAACGAACGCTCCTTGCGTACCCGTTCCACTAGGCTTGGCCACAGAGCCTCTACATCCAAAACCTTTACGGGTGCTTTGAGAGGCAGGACCGGTTCCGGGGCTGGAGATGGCTCGGGAATGGCCACAGGTGTTGGATCCGCCCTTTCAACCGGCAAGGAAACCAGTTCCTGCACCGGGGCGGCAACAAAGGCAAAGGCGGGTTCCGCCGCAGTGGGAGGAAGGTGGGAACCCTCTGGCACTTCTGCGGGGGCCTTCTCAGGTGCCGACTGCGGTAAAATCTCTCCCTTGGGACGCTGCTGTTCCGACTCAAACTGGAAAACTGGAGCGGGTGCAGAAACCACCTGAGGATGCGCATCCAACAGAGGAAGGACTTCCTTGGGTGATTCGGAAGTTTTCGGCGCTACTCGGACGGGCGAAACGACCGGGGGGGCGTGGTGGGTGCTGGCCGGCAGTTTTACTTTCTGAGGCCGCTGGGCCTTCGCCCGCTCCGGCAGCGCCCCTCCCTCCCTGAGAGCATTGAGTGCCTCTAGCACTTCCCCAAGCGTCACCTGTCCCACGGTCTGAATAGCCCGAAGCAGTGTCACTTCCAAATACATCCGCTTGTTGGAAGCCCATTTCATCTTTTGTTCACCGGCGGCGCACAAATCAATGAGATCGAGAAGACGCTCCCTTGCCACTCCAACACATTGGGCCTGCAAGGCCTCGACAACCGGGCGCCCCAACTCGTCCTCCAGCCCGCCTGGATCAGCCTGAGCCAGCAGCAAATTGCGCAGATGCCCGATCAAGTCGCCCAGCAACTGGGTAAGATCCCGGCCGGCCTCAGCCTGTTCATGAATCAACTGAAGCGCCTCCGAGGAATCCTCGGCCAGGACGGCTTCACACAAATCGCTCACTTTTTGCCTCGAAGTGAAGCCAAACACCGAAAGCACGTCCTTCTCCTCGATTGTCTCGCCACAGAAGGCCACGAGTTGATCCAGCATGGATTCCGCGTCGCGCATCCCGCCGTCCGCGCCGATGGCGACGGCAAGCGCAGCTTCCTGAGAAAGGGCGACCCCTTCCTGTTGAGCGATATGCAAAAGATGTCCGGCGATGACGGGCGGACCAATCCGCTTGAGGTCAAACCGCTGGCAGCGCGAAAGAATCGTCGCAGGCAGTTTTTGAACGTCGGTCGTGGCAAAAAGAAACTTCACATGGGCGGGAGGCTCTTCCAGCGTCTTGAGCAGTGCATTGAAGGACCCAGTCGAAAGCATGTGCACCTCATCCACCAAGTAGACCTTGAAGCGCGACCGGGCAGGAAGGTACTTCACGTTGTCGATGATGATGTCCCGCACCTTGTCCACCTGAGTGTTCGAGGCCGCATCGAACTCCAGCACGTCCATCGAATTGCCCGCCGTCACTTCCACACAGGAATCGCACTTTCCGCAGGGAGTCAGCGTCGGCCCCGCGCTAGTATGGCAGTTGAGCGCCTTAGCCAAAATCCGAGCTGTAGAGGTCTTGCCGGTCCCCCTAGGCCCGACAAACAGATAGGCATGCGCAAGCCTGTTCTGCAGAATCGCGTTTTTCAGCGTCTGAGTGATATGTTGCTGCCCGACGACATCGTCAAATGTCTGGGGGCGGTATTTCCGGGCAAAGACCGTATAGCTCACAGCCGCACTATGAGGGCACAGGAGCACATTTGCCAACGCAGAGAATCAGATCAGCGAGATCACCGCATCCGCAGGCGCTCGGAGGCTCAATTCAAACACGGCCGCTCGTACCGATTGGACCCGTAAAAAACAGGGGGTGGCTGAGTACCCCCCCTACGGGCGGCACTTAAAATAATGCATCTCAAAAGCAGCCAACTCAGACGCTTTTCCATTTACACTCCAGCAAAGGCAATTAGCCGTCCGCTTTTACCGAAGCAGCCCGTTCTCCCATTGCCTCCTCGTAGACCTCCCACATGGACTGGGCCATCCTTTCCACACTGAATTTCGCGGCCCATCTGGCTCGACCGGCCGCCGCGAGTCTTTGACGCAACGCCGGCTGAGTCAGGAGCTGGAGCAGCTTGAAACCTAGGTCACGCGGGTCGCCCGGAGTAAAAAGCAGACCGCTCCCATCCTCTAGAATCTCGCTGGGCCCCCCTGCCGCAGCCGCAACTACAGGCACCGCCCGACACATTGCCTCGACTAGCACCAGCCCGAACGGTTCCGCGGGACTGGGAAGCACAAGCACGTCCGCCGCGCGCAGCCACACCCCAATATCCGGCTGCTGGCCCACCAATTGCACCTGTCCCGAGAGGCCCATTGCCCGAATTTGCTCACGAATCGCATCCTCCTCTGACCCCTCCCCTACAAGCACTGCGAGAAAATCTATACCCTCCCTGCGCAACATTCTCAGAGCATTTAAGAGCACTGTGTGCCCCTTTTCAGGTTCGAGTCGTGCTGCACACACTAGAATGGGCACATTACACCGGAGTCCGAGCAGTGCCCTCGCTGCGCTACTTTCGGGTTCTTGAGGTGCGCCGCCCTTGACCCCGTTAAACACAAGTCGGATTTTAGCTAGTGAAGCATCCCCTCTCTGGGTCATCGCCTCGCCGACAGCCCCCGAAATCGAAACCCAGCGTGAGACTCCGCTATCCACCCAGCGATGAACACGGCGCGAAACCATACCCGCCAAGCCGCGCCGGCGCGTCCGAGCGGGTGCGATGAAGTGTTGGGTTGCAACAAGGGTGCCCCGTCCCGCCTGTGCCACTGCAAACCGGGCTAAAAGGCCGCACCGACCGTTGTGAACATGCACCAGATCCGTGGCTCCACTTTTGAGCAGTAGACTCAAACGGGAGACAGCAGAGATGGCCCCCCGCTGTGCGTCCATTTTCACTAACCGGACTCCTTCAGCGGCGGCCTTGTAGGAGAGAGGTGTTTCAGGGCGACAGCCCAAACCCACAGGAACCCCAAGCCCCTGCAATCCCCCGGCAAGGTCCAAGCAGTGCCTTTCCGTCCCGGCAAACCGATCTGAATCAGTCCACAAAAGGACCCGGATGGAGCTTTTTTTTGTATGCATCAAATCAGGAAATGTTCCGCCTCAAAATCGCAGCGTACTGCCGCAGCAGCCGCTCCCAAGCGTAAGGCGCCACGGTCTGCTCTATAACGCCGGGCTGTGCGTGCAATCCGCTCCGAAGCTTACGCAGGCCCTCCACCACCGCGTCGGACTCCTCAGGATTGGCCAGAAGATAGCCGTTCACCCCGGGCTGCACCGCCACCGAGGCTCCAGCCGTCTCGGAAGTTAGCACGGGCAGTCCGCAGGCAAGCGCCTCGATGATCACCATTCCCCAAGCTTCATAGATTGTGGGCAACGCGAAGACATCAGCCATGCCGAAGCACTCGTTGACGTGCGAAGTCTGGCCCACCATGTGCACCCGGTCCTGAATCCCCAGTTTCGCTGCACAATGCATGAGGAACCCAGCGGGAAGGTGTCCAGCCGCGACCAAGTGCACGGAGGAGTCCCTCATCTTGGCCACGGCCTCCAGCAATGGGACAAGTCCCTTGCGTTCCCACTCGTTGGCAACAAAAAGCACCACCCACGCCGCCGAGGGGATTCCAAACCTGCGCCGTTGCTCCAAGCGGTGGCGAACGCGCACTCCGGGATGGAATTCCTCCGGATGAAACCCGTTTGGCAGGACGTCCACGTCCGAAGCGGGCACACCATAAAAACGATTCAAATCATCGCGCACCGCAGGGCTCAATGCGATCAGTCGCCTGTACCGGCGGCGGCGCAGCAACTCCTCCTCCATTTTGAGCACAATGTGGTGGAACGGGTTCAACCGCTGCTGCCAACGCAACCACCCGCGCCGCCGCCGTCGGCACAGGTCCCACCACGCTGCGTGGACGCTTTGAATCCAGACAACGCTCTCACGGGGCGACTGCACCCCAAATCCCGCGACCACGTCAAAGCCTCCGCCGTCCACAATGTCCTGCGCCCTGGCCCGCGTCTGACGCATCCCCAGCCCAAAGGGCAGAATCTTGCCGGTGAGCTGCACCATCTCCACGTCC
>CAMCIN010000081.1 GCA_945874745.1 Akkermansia muciniphila
ATCGGGCCGCGGGAAACGGCGGGGAAGTGGGGCCCTCAATGGATAAAATCGGCACAAAGCGCGACAGCGAATACCTGCTCCGCTCAATTGTTTGGCCCAATGCAGACTACGCAGAGGGCTTTGAAACGGTGTTGCTTAAACTTTCTGACGGCTCGGTCGCAGCGGGAATGCTCACCAAGGAGGGGCCCGAAGGTGTGGTGCTGAGCACTATCGGCGTGGCCCAACCCCAGACGATCCCCTCCAGCAAGATTGTCGGTCGTGACAAGCTGCCGTCCCTGATGCCGGAGGGGCTGGCACAGATGCTCAGCAAGCGCGAACTCCGCGATATTGTGGCGTTTCTCGCTTCCCAAAAATAGCCAATGCGGGCCGCCTGGCTTTGCAGTCCGTCGAGGCACTTGAATTCCAACCTGGCTTCCCCGATGATCCCGCCCTTCCGATGCACCTGACACTTCTCAAATCGAAGCTTCACCGCGCCGCCGTCACTGCCGCCAGCCTTCACTATGAAGGAAGCCTTACCATTGCATCCGATTTGGCCGAACGGGTCGGCCTGCTTCCCTACGAGAAAATCCTTGTAGGAAACATGGCCAACGGAGCGCGTTTCGAAACATACGTGATCTACGGCAAGTCCGGCAGTGGCGAAATCCAGCTCAACGGCGCGACCGCCCACCTCGGGAAGATTGGCGACCGTTTGACCATCATGAACTTTGCCCAGTTCACTCCGCAGGAGGCTGTGGGCCACAAGCCGAGGGTGGTGCTCCTCAACGAGCAGAATGAAGTGGTGCGGACTGAGGCCCAGATTCCAGAGTACGCTCAACTCTCCATGCCCGTGTGAGGTGAGGGGCAGGGGATCCTGTGCTGCACGCTCCCGGGAAAGCTGGTCTCCTCCCGACCACAACGCAGAACACCCGCCCTAAAAAATCATGCTTTTGCAGCTAAAAAAGAAAAAGACCGCCCCTCCGAAGCGTGTCGATGTTTCGTCTGTCGGGTTGGCGAGGCCGCCGCTCGAGCGGATGTCTCGATTGCACGATTTGATTCAGTCCCAGACCTACCCCAATTGCACACTGCTGTCTGAAGAGTTGGAAGTGAGTAGGAAAACCATCCAGCGGGATCTGGATTTCATGAGGGACCGGCTCGGTTTGCCCATCGCATACGACGGCCAAAGATTCGGTTTCTACTACACCAAGCCTGTGGATTCCGTGCCGGAAATGGAGGTGAGTGAGGGGGAATTAGTGGCGCTTCTCATCGCGCAAAAGGCACTTCAGCAGCATCGAGGCACCGTCTACGAGGGGCCATTACGCTCCGCTTGTACCAAGATAGCCGCCGCCTTGGATGATCGGGTTTCGGTGGATATCACGGATCTGGCTTCTCGCATTTCCTTCAAAGAGCAGGGCTTTAACGAAGTCTCGCTGGAGCTGTTTGACACGGTGGGAAGGGCGGTTCGGTTGTCCAGAGTGCTGGAGTTCCTCTATAAAAAACTGGGGGCGGAGGCAGAGGAACTGCGCCGCATCCAGCCTTATCATTTGGGGTGCATCAACAACCAGTGGTACGTTTTCGGCTGGGATCTGGAGCGCCAGAAGGTGCGCACCTTCGCGCTCACGCGGCTGCGCGATCCAAAACTGCTCCGCGCTCGGTTTCAGCGGCCTGTGGACTTTTCCCTCGAAACCTTCTTGGCCGACAGCATGGGCGTTTTCAGAGGCGGCAAAGAGCTCGAAAAGGTGCGGATCCAGTTTGAAGGATGGGTCGCACAGATTGTCCGAGAAAGGGTCTGGCACAGCAGCGAAAAGAAAACAGAGCTGCCAGGTGGCGGAGTGGAGGTGGAGTTGCTGCTTTCCAGTTTGGAGGAGGTCGAGCGCTGGGTACTGGGGTTTGGTGCCAACGCACGGGTGCTCCAACCGCCCGCGCTGGTGGAACGCATTCAAAAGGCGGCCAAGGAAATGGTGGCCCTCTACCGCCCTGCCAGAGCTTGACTCTGGGCGTCGCTGTGTTCGACTGACCCCCTGTTTGGAGGGGGCTGAATGTGATTTTCTTTACCCTCCCTGAACTCCACCCCAAACGCTGCCGCCTCCCTGCCTTTCCAAAATGAATTCCTCTACTCCACCCTCTGATCCCGGGATGACTTGGCTCGCCTTCGCAATGCTTACCGTGGTGAGTTGGGGCGTGTATGGCGTGTTTCTACATAACGGCCAGATGCAGATGGCGGACAAAGAGTTTGGTCGCTACAAGGCCTTTCTTTTCGTTGGGATCGCTTATTTTCTGACGGCAGTGCTTGCCCCCCTCATTCTTCTTTGGGCCAAGGGCGCCGACTGGAAGTATCCGGCCAGCGGGATGGCTTGGTCGCTGGTGGCGGGCATTGTCGGTGCAATCGGCGCGTTTGGCGTGTTGCTGGCCTTTGGTGCAAAAGGTGCGCCACCGGTTGTGATGGCGATTATTTTTGCCGGTGCCCCAGTGGTGAATGCCCTTGTCTCGGTGGCGATGCACCCTCCAGACGGTGGCTTTAGTGGTATCAAAGCCGGTTTCTGGATCGGTTTGCTCATGGCCGCTTCCGGCGGATGCCTCGTGAGTTTTTATAAGCCAGCCGCGGGCAAGCCCCAGCCCACGCCCCCTCCTCAGGTGGCCCCTGGTCAGGCTCAGTAATTGGCGCTTGGGCCTGAATGGCGTCACCGCGCAGCAGCCCGTGAACGACCCGGTGCGAATCAAACAGTGGGCTCTCCTCGAGCCCCTTTTTGCTTCGGCTCTCGGCTCCAGCGCCTTCCAAGCATCTCGGCTCCCTCAGGGTTTTCAGCGGCCCGCTTCCCTTGCTGCCTTCCTCCGGGATTATCCTCTCACGGCCAAATCCGAACTGGTGGCGGACCAGAACAGGCACTTTCCTGCTGGCAGCAATCTGCCCCTCCCCGAAGCAGCTTACCTCCGGTTCAGCCAAACAAGCGGCACAACGGCACGCCCTTTGGCGATCTGGGACACTGCGGAGAGCTGGGACTGGTTGCTTGCAAACTGGGTGCAGGGTTTTCAACTCGCCGGGGTCTCTCCTGGAATGAGGGCTTTCTTCGCCTTTTCCTTTGGGCCTTTCCTTGGTTTTTGGACGGCCTTTGAGGCGGGGCTGAGAATGGGCTTGCGCTGTGTTCCCGGCGGCGGACTTGGGACGGTGGCCAGGCTCCACGCTCTTCTAGACCAAAAGATCGAGGTGCTCTGTTGTACGCCCACTTACGCGCTGCACCTCGCTGCGACCGCCGCAGCTCAAGGTTTGGATCTGTCTTGCAGCGCCGTCCGCAAAATTATCGTTGCCGGCGAGCCTGGCGGTAGCCTGCCAGAGGTGCGCCGCCAGATTCAGTGTGCCTGGCCTGCTGCCGAGCTGCTGGATCATTACGGGCTGACGGAAGTCGGCCCCGTGGCCTTCTCCAAAACCGGGTCCCCGGGTTTTCTCCACGTGCTCGAGGAGCGTTACCTTGCTGAGGTTTTGCATCCAGACACGCACCAGCCTGTTTCTCCGGGCGAATGCGGCGAACTGGTGCTCACGCCCCTGGGACGCTCCGCCTGGCCCTTGTTCCGCTACCGCACCGGAGACCTCGTGCGCCCGCTTCAAACGGACTCGGGCCTCGTCCTTGAGGGGGGCATTCTGGGCCGAGTTGACGACATGGTCATTGTCAGGGGAGTGAATCTCTACCCGGGAGCCGTGGAGGACGTGGTGCGAAGCGTGCTTGGTTTGGGTGAGTACCGTGTGACCCTCAGCGGAGGCGCCGGACTCGCGCAGATGGAGCTGGAGATCGAGGCCCCTCAGCTGCGCAGATCCGCACCGCCTGCTTCCGCTCCTTCCGTCGCCCCCCTCGTGGGAAAGGGAAGCGCGGCAGCCTCAACCTCCGCAGCGGCTGGTTTCCCTTTGGAGAGCTACCCAGCCCCGGCGCCCCGGCCAGGGCTGGAAGCGGGCCAGCCTGCAGCCCTCAGGCTGGAGGCTGCCTTTGAGCGCGCCTTCTCTCTGCGTATCCCTGTGCGGGAAGTTCCACACGGGAGCCTGCCCCGGTTCGAACTAAAGGCCCGGCGCTGGGTGCGCCTCGGCGCCGCCCACGCGTAGGCGCTCCGGCTCGGTGAAGACTCCAACTTTCTCCACTCCTCCTACTTTCTCCACACCGCCGACCCGCCTCCGCACGAGTGGTGTTGGCTGTTGCGGCCCCGACTGGGACGCGGCGCCCTGCGCAGCCTGCGGCGTATTTTTGGTCACTTCAAACAAGATAGGGCAAGCAATGTGGGCGGACGCACCAGGATAGGTTCCTCGCTGTTTTCGGTGGGTACCTTTTCACTCGCTCCTGAGAGAGCGGGCAGGCATCCACAAATGGCTCAGATTTCCGCAGATGTTTTTAGGGTTTCCACTCCGCGGCTCGTGCTGAGAAATCTGCGGCTGGTCACCAAAAACTGCCAAAGTTTCGCATCGCGCGAGAGGCGCTCTTGCTCTCGGAGGGAGCAAAAAAAGTTAGCCGGGCGGCAGCGAGGCTTTGCGAGCGCCCCCGGTCCCTTCCAACGAGAGTGACGGCCCCGGCGGGGCCGGAGAACCAGGGCGCACCCACAGTGGGGCGGTCTTGCGCCCCGGGGTGGGCCGCTGTTTTTGGCCAGACCGGTGGCGGCGCGCGCGGGGCTCGCTTGCCGACCGGCTAACTCTCGGCGGGCCCGCAGGGCCCCAAGGCCTGGCAGGCAGAGCCAGTTTTTGAGAGAATGGGAGCCGAACATTGGACTGCCTTTGGGGGGGCTAGTTGTCAAAACAAGAGGCCCACTGGCCCTGTTGGGGAGGCCCGACGGCGTGGGACACTGCGTCCTCCAAGTCGAGAGCCGTTCCTGGCTCCTGCCGGTTCCCGAATTGTCACGTCTCGCTTCCCAGAGCCTCTCACCCACCGAAAGTAGCGAGGAGCCACATTACATACCTCACAGAGGAGGAAAGCCAGTAATCAGAATCTGTAACTCTCTGAGCCATCTGTGGATTACCTCCGTTCCCAAAGAAGTCTGCGAGAGGTCGTCACGGTGAATATCATTCTGGGCCGCCGCCCCCCGGCAAGGCTGCCGGCCGGCCCGGGGGCGGTTGCGCAACTCTGCGGTATTTTAGCTCACCCTAACCTCAATGGCCTTCGGTGCGAGTTTTTCACTCTTAGGGATCCGCACCGTGAGCACCCCGTCGTGGAATTCGGCTTTGGCCCTTTCACCCTCCGCTGCGGCCGGCAGGGTGAAGGAGCGCATAAAAGCCCCGTAGGTGCGCTCGGTACGATGGAAACGCCGTGTGGTCTCCTTCTTTTCCTGTTTGCGCTCCCCGGCAATCTCCAAGACGCCTTCCCGGAAGGAAACTTTCACATCGTTTTTGGCCACCTCGGGCAGGTCGGCCTTGATGGAGTATTCCTTTTCGTCCTCGCTAATGTCGACTTGGGGATACCATTGCTGGGCTGGGATGCCCTCCTGGCTGCGGGAGAAGGGGCTGCGATCAAAGAGGCTTTCCAGTCTTCTTTCAATTTCCTCCAGTTCGCGGAAGGGTTCCCAGCGGCTCATTTGAAACGGGTTCCATTTGGTAAGTGCGCTCATAGTGTACCTTTATGTGTGTTTTGCTGCGTGCGAATTGCATCCTTCCCCGTTTCCCCGCCCCCTGAATCAGCCTCCGCCAGCCCCGGGTTGCCCGTGGCTTGGTGAGAAGGCCTCCCGCCGGGTGTACTGACCCCTTTTTACGGGCCCCCAGCCTGCTCTGCGGGGCGTGACACGCGGGAAGGTCGCCCTTCACCACACGCTACGGAAGTCGAAGCCGCTTGGTTTTAAGTTTATTTTCAGAGGTCCTGTTGACAGCGGGCTGGGGCTTGATTCAGCGGGGCCCCAACGCCTATCCTCGCGCCTTATGTCCACGGATCCCGCCTCGCTTTATTCCCGGAAAAACCCCTTTCCAGCGCCTCACCCGGTCAACCGCCGCCTCAGTGGGCCCTCCTCCCAAAAGGAAACCCGCCATCATGAAATCTCTCTGGCTGGCTCTGGCTTGCGCTACGAAGTCGGTGATTCCCTTGGCGTGTTTGCCAGTAATGATCCGGGTCTGGTGCAGGAAATTTTGCTCGCCGTCGGGGCAAGTGGTGAGGAAACAGTGACCGGCACGGACGGCGGAGCCAAAAGTCTGCGGGAGGCGTTGTTGCGGGATTTCATCATCACGACCCCTTCCAAAGAGTTTCTGGCGGCACTGGTGGCCAAGGCAGGGGATGCCGTTGCGGATCTTGCCGCCCTGACGGGGGATGCTGCGCGCAAGAAGGAACTGGAAGCTTATCTTTGGGGGCGCGAGGTGATTGATTTTCTCCTGGCGCATCCCGGGCTGCAATGGAGTGCCGAGGAGTTCGTAAAGGCGCTGCGCAAGCTCCAGCCTAGGTTGTATTCCATCGCCTCCAGTCAGAAGGCCGTTGGCGAAGCGGTGCATTTGACGATTGCAACGGTGAGGTACGAAACTTTCGGCCGCAATCGCTTGGGAGTGGCGTCGACTTTTCTCGCCGACCGCACCGCCGGTGGGGCGGGAGTGCCCGTGTTTGTCCATACTGCCAAGCATTTCCGCCTGCCTGAGGATCCTGCGACTCCCGTCATTATGGTGGGGCCAGGGACCGGGGTGGCACCTTTTAGAGCTTACCTGCAGGAGCGCAAGGCACTGGGGGGGGGCGGCAAAAATTGGCTGTTCTTTGGAGAGCAACGCAGAGATTCAGACTTTTTGTACGGAGCTGAGTTAGAGGCGTTGCAGGCAGAAGGGGTTTTGACTCGTCTGGATTTGGCTTTTTCCCGGGACCAGGAGCAAAAGGTTTATGTCCAGCACCGGATGCGGGAGGCCTCCGCCGAGCTGTACGCTTGGCTTGAGGAGGGGGCGCACTTCTTTGTGTGCGGTGACGGTGAGCGCATGGCCAAGGACGTGGATGCCGAGTTGCAAGCGATCGTGGCAAGGGAGAGTGGCTGCAGCGCGGAGGCGGCGGCGGAATACGTGGAAGGAATGAAAAAAGCCAAGCGTTACAAAAAGGACGTCTATTGATCGGTGTCTGTTTTTTGGGGGGACGGACTGGGCCGTTCCCCTCGCTTGGCAGGGCTGTGTTTCATACGTTGACGCCTAGGGTCGGGTAGCGTTGGTTATCAGCGGATGCGTCGGAAAAAATCCTACCTGCTTGCACTGCTTCTCGGCCCCGCGTTTTTCTGCGGCTCGGTTTCCTCCTTTGGGCGGGATGTCCCGAAGCCGGGGCAGTTTAGTCGTGTGCAGGCGGGCGTGCCGCAGGGGGAACTGGCCAGACGGGTGTTTTCTAGTAGCAAGGTGTTCCCAGAGACTACCCGAGATTACTGGGTGTATGTTCCCAAGCAGTACACCGGCGAAAAGCCGGCAAATCTGGTGGTATTTCAAGACGGTGCGGGTGCAGTGAAGCTGGACGGGGCTCTCCGGGTACCGGTGGTGTTGGACAACCTCATTGCGGAGGGGCGGCTGCCCGTGACCGTGGGAGTGTTTGTCAATCCTGGCAGCATTCCGGCGGGCAAGCCTGGCGCTGCGCCACGCAGCAACCGGTCTTATGAATACGATTCCCTCGGGGGGCGCTACGCAAAGTTTCTCGAGGAGGAGCTGCTTCCTGAGGCGCTGGCTGGGCTCAATGTGACGGTGAATCCGGCCGGTCGGCTGGCCGGAGGGGTCTCATCCGGGGGAGTTTGCGCTTTCACACTTGGGTGGGAGCGCCCAGACCTGTTTGGGCTCGTACTCAGCGGGATTGGGAGTTTCACCAATATCCGCGGGGCATTTGTGTACCCCTCTGAGGTGCGCAAGACCAAGGCCTCGCCCAAGAAATTGCGGGTGTGGCTGCAGGAGGGCGAGGCAGATGTGAACAATCTTTTCGGGCATTGGCCGCTCTCAAATCAGGATCTTGCGGGTGCATTAAAATACGCCGGTTACGAATCTCGTTTTGAGCTGACTGGGGGGGGGCACAGCGGCGCAGGGGTCGGCGCGCTCTTGCCGGAGGCACTGCTTTGGCTGTTTAAGGCGGGAGGAAACTAAGCGATGCTGCGCCGAGCTGGGGTTATGAAGCGGAGATTTTTTTCAGCCTTTTGCCTCCTCTCTGTTGGCGGCGGTTCGTTGTACGCCGATGGGTGGCAGTTGCATCCCGAGGCAGTGGAGCAGGCCGGGGTGCCGCGCGGGATGGTGCAGAAAATGGAGCCTTGGCATTCCAAAATTTACCCCGGTACGGTTCGGGACTGGTGGGTGTACTTTCCCGCGCAGGTCAAGGGTGGGCGGGAGTTGGCGCTCATGGTATTTCAAGACGGGCATGATTATGTTGGGTTGAAGGGCCATTGGAGGGTGCCGACGGTTTTTGATAACATTACGGCGAAGGGGGAGATGCCATCGACTGTGGCGGTGTTTGTGAACCCGGGGCATGAGGTGGCTCTGCCACCGGTACCGACGCCTTGGCAGAGCTCCAACCGGAGTCTGGAATACGACAGCAGGGGCGAGCGATATTCCCGTTTTTTGACGGAGGAGCTCCTGCCCGAGGTCGAAAAGCAGGTGCGCTCCCGCGGTGGCACATTGAGCCGGAATCCCGAACTGCGGGCGATTGGGGGAGCGAGTTCGGGTGCGATTTGTGCTTTCACGGCGGCGTGGGAGCGGCCCGAATCCTTCAGGAAGGTTTTTTCCACCATTGGCAGCTATGTGAGCCTACGGGGAGGCCACGCCTATCCGGCTTTGATCAGGAAGACTGAGCCCAAGCCCTTGCGCGTGTATTTGGCGGATTGCTCGGGCGACTTGGACAACCCTTTTGGGAACTGGCCTGTGGCCAATCAGCAGATGAATGCCGCCTTGCGGTACATGGGCTACGACGTGAGGTTTGATTTTGCCGAGGGGTTCGGTCACAACAGCGACCACGGCGGGTCTGTTTTTCCAGAGGCGATGAAGTGGCTTTGGCGCACCGAAAAAATGTATGTCGTGGAGGATACCTCTGGAGGCTTAAAGGGGGATTTGAGCCTGTTGAACCTGCTCATTCCTGGGGAGGACTGGAAGGTGGCGGCGGAAGGACTGGGTTTTGCAGACGCCCCTTGTTCCGATGCTGACGGAAACTTTTATTTTTCCGACATGAAGGCTCCGGCGATTTACCGGATCGGAGTGGACGGGACGCGCAGCAAGGTTGCGGGTGAAGGGGTCAGCGGGTTGAAGTTTGGCGCGGACGGTTGGCTGTACGGGTGTCAGGGGGCGAAAAAAAGGGTGATCGCGGTCAATCCAGCCGGAGGGGAAGTGCGAGAGGTGGCCACTGGGGTGCAGCCTAACGATCTGGTGATCACTCCCGAGGGTTACATTTACATCACAGAAACAGGGTTGCAGCAGGTGACCTTCATTGATTCGAAAAGCGGCGCGGTTTGGGTGGCTGACCACGGGCTGAGCGCTCCGAACGGGCTGGCGCTTTCGCCGGATGGAGGGACTTTGGCTGTTTCGGAGTATAAGGGGGAAAACGTCTGGGTATACCGGCTTGAGGGGGACGGCAGTTTGAGTGCGAAGGCGCCCTATATGACGCTGCGCCTGCCGATTGATCCGAAGGGGGAGTTTCGTTTTGGCGAGGCACCTCCCTTTCAGACTACTTCGAAGGGGGATGGAATGTCCACGGACTGGCGGGGGCGCTACTATGTGACGTCGGCCTTGGGTGTGCAGGTGTTCGATCCAACGGGCAGGCTGTGCGGAGTTTTGAACAAGCCGCAGGCTTCCGCACCGCTGACCAGTTGCACGCTGGGTGGTGCGCAGCGGGACGTGCTGTTTGTGACCAACGGCGATAAGGTTTACAGCCGGAAGCTTCAGATCGAAACGGTTCGAGGGAAGTAAAAATGGGCGCCCGCATTCTGGTGATCCGCGGGGGGGCTCTCGGCGACTTTGTTCTCACGCTGCCTGCGTTGCGCTTGCTGAGGGAAAGCTTTCCCGACACTGAGATTGAAATTCTGGGTTATCCTCACATTGCTTCTTTGGCTGAGGGCCGGCACTACGCGACCCGTGTTCGGAGTATCGAGTACGCAGCAATGGCGGGTTTTTTTGCGCGCAACGGGACGCTGGACACCGCGCTGTGCGAGTATTTCGCGGGTTTTGGCCAGGTGATCAGCTACCTGTACGATCCGGACGGCATCTTTGAGGCAAACTTGCGGGCTTCCGGTGTGAAGCATTATTTGGCGGCCTACGGCAAGCCTGTGGTGAGGCATGCGGCGCGGGAATGGGCGGCCCCATTGGAGAAGCTGGCGTTGTTTTTGGAGGACCCCGCCGCCCAGCTCTACCCGACGCAGGAGGACCGTTTAGGGGCAAGGCACTGGCTGGGGAGCCTGCCCGAGGCGGGAAAGAGGTGGGCGCTGCATCCCGGCAGTGGAAGCGCCTCTAAAAACTGGAGGGTGGAGGGGTGGGCCTGCGTGGGAGAACGGTTCTGGCAGGAAAATCCGCTGGGAGAGATTGTTCTGGTGGGCGGAGAGGCGGATGAAGCTGCGCTTGATTTTTTGGAAAGGGCATGGGCGGGGAAGCGAGTGCGGCTGGCGAAGGGGCTGAGCCTGCCTTTGTTGGCCGCGGTCTTGGCAGAGTGCGGCCGCTATGCGGGGCATGACAGCGGGGTGTCGCATGTTGCCGCGGCCGCCGGGGCGCGGTGCCTCCTGTTGTTTGGCCCTACGGATCCAAAAGTATGGGCCCCGTCGAACCAAGGAGTAAGGGTGCTCAGGGCGCCCTCCGGCGAGTGGTCGGCTCTGGAGGAAGCGACGGTGTGGGAAGGGGTTCGTGGGCTTTGGGTGGGATGATGGGGGAGGGAAGGGCGGAAAGTTTTTTGAGTTCTCTCTTGAAGAAAGTCTGGAAATTTCACTGGTGTACACCGCAATGGCAAAGATTGTTATCCTTGGAGCAGGGGGCCGGTTGGGAGCCGCATTGGCGCGTGAATGGAGTGCCGCCGGTGAGGACGTGCTCTCGTTTGATCGAAAGGGCCTTCCTCTGGGGGATGCAGATATCATGGAGCATATGCTCAACCAGCTGGACTTTGACGTGCTGGTCAACTGCGCGGCTTTGACCAATGTCGACTACTGCGAGACCCACGCGGATGAGGCATTTCGCATCAACGGGATCGCCGCGAACGAAGCGGCTCTGATTTGCGAGCAGAAGGGAGCCCGGTGCATTCACATCAGTACGGACTATGTTTTTGATGGAAAATCCGACCGGCCTTACCGTGAGGTGGACCCGCCAGCTCCACTGAGTGTCTATGGAGCCTCGAAACGGGTGGGGGAGGACGCAGTGCTTGCGGCGGGTTCACGGCATTGGGTGGTGCGAGTGGCCTGGGTGTTTGGGCCCGCCCGGATCAGTTTTTTGGATCAAATCATTTCAAGGGCTCTCACCGAGGGGCGGGTGGACGCGGTAAACGACAAGTGGTCTTCTCCGACTCACACAGGGGAGGTAGCCAAGCTGCTTTGGCCGTTTTTGCGTAATGTACCAGGCGGTGGAGTTCTCCATGTGGCCAACGAGGGTATTTGTACATGGCAAGAATACGGGCAATGGGCGCTGGATTGTGCGCTTGCCGCGGGCCTGCCTCTGAAGGCGACTACTGTTGGGGGGGTGCCCATGGCCGCGATCAAGGCTTTTGTGGCGAAGCGCCCAGTCTACACGCCCCTTGATACCACCAAGCTCACCCAAATTGGGCGTCTCGCCCCAAGGCCATGGAAAGATGCGGTGGAGGCGTATGTCCGGAGCCAAGCCGCGGCGGGTGTTTGGGTCTCTTAAGACGCTGACTGCGCGTGGGGCAGGCAGGCCATTCTTTGATATCACAAAGGACACAGATTTTTGATTTCTTTGGTTCATCTGCCGGGTCTCCAAGAACTCAGATGTGTTTCTGGGTAAAAGGTTTGCGATATTTGTTCTGAGGAAACTCCGGCTTTCCTCCTCTTGCTTGGGTCTCATGAACCGCGAACACGCCCTGGGAGTTTGGCCGGGCTGCTCGGTTTCACGCGAATCGGTCCAGGCGGCGCATTTGGAAAAACCAGACCGGTTCTGAGGCTGAGTGTGAGTGCTTGGCAAAGCAGGGGAGCTGTGGCACGTACATTGCCCACCTTTTCTTCACCCCATGGCCTATCTTAACGACAATTACCTCAAACTCCGGGCGGGCTACCTTTTTCCGGAGATCGCCCGCCGTGTAAAGGCCTTCTGCGATGCGAATCCTGAGTCTGCGAAGAGGCTGATCCGGTGCGGGATTGGAGATGTCACCGAGGCCCTGCCCGAGGCGGTCCGGCTCGCAATGCATCAGGCGGTGGACGAACTGGGGGTGCGCGATTCATTTCGCGGGTATGGTCCTGAGCAAGGATACGACTTCCTGCGCCACGCCATTGCCCAGAATGATTACCGAAACAACGGGCTCGACGTGGCAGATGATGAAATTTTTGTTTCCGACGGTTCAAAGTGCGACTGCGGAAACATTTTGGACATCCTTGGGCACAACAACCGCATTGCGGTCATGGATCCGGTCTACCCAGTGTACGTGGACACCAACGTGATGGCGGGCCACACCGGAGAGGCGGACGCTTCGGGTACCTATGCGGGGCTTTTGTACCTGCCGTGTACCGAGTCCAACAACTTTGTGGCCGATGTTCCCGAGGAACGTGCGGATGTTGTTTATTTGTGTTTTCCGAACAACCCGACCGGCTCGGTGGCGACGCGTGCACAGCTGGAGTCATGGGTTGCCTACGCGCTCAAACACCGCGCCCTGCTTCTTTACGATGCCGCCTATGAGGCCTACATCAGTGAACCTGGCATTCCGCACTCCATTTATGAGATTCCGGGGGCCAGGGAATGTGCCATCGAGTTCCGTTCCTTCTCAAAAAACGGCGGCTTCACCGGCACGCGTTGCGCGTTCACCGTCGTCCCGAAAACGCTCATGGCAACAACCGCCTCGGGGGAGTCTCATCCGCTCCATCCCCTTTGGAATCGGCGGATGAGTACAAAATTTAACGGTGTCCCCTACATCGTCCAGCGCGGGGCGGAGGCGCTCTATTCCGAACCCGGCAAGGCGCAGGTTGCCGCGCTCATTTCCCATTACATGGGGAACGCCGCCTTGTTGAGACAGGCGGCGCAGGAGGCTGGCCTGCACGTGTGGGGCGGCGTCAACGCGCCGTATCTGTGGGTGCGTACCCCTGAAGGAGTGAATTCTTGGCAGATGTTTGACCGGATGCTCCATGAGGCAAACGTGGTCATTACCCCAGGAAGCGGGTTTGGTTCTGCCGGTGAGGGCTATTTCCGGATAAGCGCATTTAAGTCCCGCGCGAACGTTGAGGAGGTTGCCCGGCGTTTGAAAACGCTCGCCCACAGGGCGTAGCGAACGAAACGTGCGTTTTTTTCCCCTCGCTGAAGAAGCCAGCCCAGCCGGTGCCCGGTGCCGATCAGCTTTTAAGCAAGTCGGCTACCGTGCGGGCCGCGCGGGCCCCGGCGCCAGGCTCGCCCAGCGCTGCAATGATTTCGCGGAACGCTGCCTGTTGGGTGGCGCGGAGGGCGGGCTCTTTGAGCAGGGTATCCGCCACGCGGGCCAGCGCAGTCGACGAGGCTGCCTCCTGCAGGAGTTCCGGCGCGATCTCTTTATTTGCGAGCACGTTGGGCATTCCCAGGTAGGGCACCCGCACCAGCAGCCTGCCGGCCACATAGGTGAGTGGGGCGACCTTGTAGGTGATGAGCATCGGGAGGCCAAAATAGGCGGCTTCCAACGTGGCGGTCCCCGAGCAAACCATTCCGAGCGTAGCCTCCTGGGCGAGGGTGTAAAAACGGTCCTGCCCGATCGGACAGAAGTTTGGATCGAATTGCCGCGCCGAAATGTGCTCGCGCATCCACGCCCCAACCCGGGGATTGGCCGCTGACGCCTCGAAACGCAGACCCGGATGGCGGCCGCTCAAAAGGCGTGCCGCCTCCAGCATGACGGGGAACAGCCGCTTGACCTCCCGCTCTCGACTGCCTGGAAAAAGCCCCACCAAGTTTTCTCTCCGTCCGACTCCAGTTTTGAGGGGGGCCAGTGAATCGAGCATCGGATGCCCCACAAATTCCGTGCGGAGTCCGGAGGCCTCGTAGAGAGGCTTTTCAAAGGGAAAGATGCAAAGCATCAGATCCAGGTAGCGCGCCATTTGCGGGATGCGCCCCCGATTCCACGCCCAGACCTGTGGGCTGATATAGAAGATGGTCTTGAGGCGGGGAAATCTCTTCTTTGCGGCTTCTGCGAGGCGGAGGTTGAATCCCGGATAATCCACCAGAAGCAGGGCTGTCGGCTGGGTGGCTTCAATTTCAGCCAACATGCGCTCGAGCTGGGCCTTAAAGTAGCCGTACTTGCGCACTACTTCCCAGATGCCCACCACCGCTTCTTCCGACCAGTCCAAAAAAGGACCGTCTGCAAGCGCCGCCAACCTGGGGCCGCCTGCCCCCAAAACGCGCAGTCCAGCACAAGTCTCCTTGAGGGGGCGGAGCAATTCCGCACCGCGGAGGTCGCCGCTGGCCTCACCGGCCACAATGTAAAGCAGGTCCGCCACGGTTTAGCGGGGAGTGAAGGGATGCTGCGCGTGGTTTTGAGCAATGCGGTTGGTTATTTCCAGCGCAAGCTCGAGGGCGGCAGTGCCTTCGCGTCCACTGACTTTTGGCTCTGCTCCCGCTTTTGCACACTGGAGAAAATCGGCCAATTCCCGCTTCAGCGGCTCGCCCTTTTGAATGGGGACGGGTTCGCGGATGATTTTGCGACCGCCAAATTCGCTGACCAGGGTGGTGTCTCCCGAGGCAAAAAGCTTGGTGAGTAGGGAGCTTTCTTTCTGATGCTCTGCGGCCATCCGGTACACAAAACCTTCCTGGCGCATGTAGTCCAGAGAGAGGTAGCAGTCTTCTTGAAAGACGCGGATCTTACGTAAACGCTCGGGACTCACCCGCGAAACTGTCAGATTGGCGACACAGCCGTTTTCGAAGCGGAGGCGGGCGTTGGCAATGTCTTCGCTCTCGCTCAGGACCGCTACGCCTACGGCATCCAGCGAGGCTACGGGGGAGCGGACCAGGTGAAGGATAATCTCCAAGTCGTGGATCATGAGGTCCAAGACCACGCCGATCTCGGTCGAACGGTTGGGAAAGGGCGAGAGGCGGTGGCTTTCGATGAAGCGCGGTTGGTGCAGCCGCGCTTCGAGGGCGGAGAGCACCGGATTAAAGCGCTCCACGTGGCCTACCTGCAGGGCGAGGCGCCTTTGCCGGGCAAGCTCCACCAAGGCCCATGCGTCTGCGGTGGTCTCGGTGATGGGTTTTTCGATGAGGACATGCCGGCCGTTTTCGAGCAGGCGCCTGCCGATATCAAAGTGGAACGGGGTTGGGGTGGCGACGGCGGCGGCGTCTCCTCAACGCGGGCTGCGGCGAAGTCAGTCCCGCCGCCCGTCTTCGCGCCGCCCGTCTTCGCGCCGCCCGTCTTCGCGCCGCCCGTCGTCG
>CAMCIN010000082.1 GCA_945874745.1 Akkermansia muciniphila
GCGGCTTGGGCTGTGCCGAGAGCCACTACCTGCGCAGTGGTCAACGCCGCCACCTGCGCGCTGGTCAAAGCGGAGATCACGCCGGTACTGAGCGCCTCAAAATTCGTGGTGCTCAGGACGGCCAGCTGGCTTGTCTTCAGCCCCACGACCTGCCCCAAAGTCAATGCCGTCGCCTGCTCGAGCGACAGGACCCCGACCTGGTCAGTCGTCAAGGCACGGACCCCGGCAGTGCCAAGCGCGATGATCTGGTCCGTAGAGAGTCCTGCAACCTGATCCGTGGTCAGCGCCTCAACCTGGCCTGTTAGAAGAGCACCGATCTGCGCGGTGGAAAGCACCTGCAGGTCAGCCAACTCAAGGACAGCGATCTGATCTGTGCCGAGCGCCCTCAGCTGCCCTGTGGTCAAAACTCCGATCTGCTCGAAACCGAACGCGCGCACCTGGCTCGTGGTCAATACCCTGAGCTGACCCGTGGTCAGGGCCAAAATCTGGCCGCTCGAAAGAGACTCGATCCTCTGATCACCAAAGCTCAGCAACTGGCCCGAGGTGAGGACGGAAATCTGGATGGGGGTCAGGGCAGAGAAATCTTCAAACTCCAAAACGGAGAGTTGTTCAGTAGTCAGGGAAGCCACCTGAACCGAGGAAAGCGCTGCAGCCTGTCCGCTGGTCAGAGCAATCGTTTGGGCGGTCGTCAGCGAGGCAACCTGCAGTGTGGAAAGCGCCCTGATCTGGGTAGACGAAAATCCCGAAATTGCGGAAGTCTGCACGAAGGCGAGCTGGTCGCTTGAAAGGCTGGCCAGCTGCTGGTTGGAAAGAGCCCCCACTTGGTCAGCACTCAAAACCCCCACCTGCTCCGAGGTCAGGGCAGACACCTGACCGGGCAGCAGTGCCCTGATCTGGGTGGTGGTGAGCGCCTGCAGGTCATCTGTGGCAAGGCCCGCCGTCTGGGCCGTGCTCAGAGCGGACACTTGCGCTGTTGTCAGCGAGGCCACCTGCTCGGTCGTCAGCGCCGTCAGTTGGTCGGCAGTCAAAGCTCCAATCTGCGAGCCAGTCAACGCCGTGATCTGCGCGGTACTGAGGAGCCCGATCTCCGACGTTTCCAAGACCGCTAGCTGGGAGGGCAGGAGGGCGGCAAGCTGGCCTGTGGTAAAGGCGGCAACCTGATCGGAAGAGAGCGCAACGATCTGGTCGGTGTTGAGCGCGCGCAGGCCCAACGTCCCCAGAACGGCCACCTGTTCCGTGGTCAATGCCGCAAGCTGCACCGTTGTCAACGCCCCGAGCTGCGGGGCCCCAAGCGCTCTTACCTGCGAAGTTGTCAGGGAAGCCACATCCCCGGACTCAAGCGCCGCAATCTGGTCGCTCAAAAAGGCTAGGAGCTGCCCGGAGGTGAGAGCTGCCACCTGGTCAGAGGTCAGGGCTGCCACTTGGTCGGAGGCAAGAGCCTTGAGCGCGTTAACGCTGAGGGCGGCGACCTGCTCCGTCGTCAAAAGACTCACCGCTTCTGTTGAAAATCCCGCCACCTGTCCGGTGGTGAGGGCGCCGATCTGGCTGGTGGTCAGCGCGAGGAGATCTTCCGTTTCCAGAGACGCAATCTGGACAGAAGAGAGCGTACGCACCTGCAGGGTGGACAGCACAGCAACCTGAACCGTGGTCAATGCCGCCACCTGGGAACTGCTCAGGGCCGCCACCTGGGTCGCAGTCAGGGCACGCAACTGTGTGGAACTCAGCACCTGCAAATCCCCAGTCTCCAGAGCCTGTATTTGAGAGGTGCCCAACACCGCCACCTGCCCCGCAGTGAGCGCGGCGACCTGCTCTTGCGAAAGGGCGGCGACAGTCTCGGTCGTAAGCGCCCCCAACTGCGAAACGCTCAGCGCCGGCAGCTGCGTTGTGGTCAACTCCGCCAGTTGTTCGGTGGTGAGCGCCGCGATTTCCGAAGTCGTCACGCTTGGAATTTGCGTGGAAGAGAGACCGGTGAAGCTGGTGAAAGACATAATATGACGACGGTTGGCGCTGACTGATAGAAAACTGGAGGCTGAACCATTGGTTATAGGCACAAACCAAGGTTAACTTGAGTGTTTTTTTCTAGTTTGTCCCCTCCGTCAAAGTTCAGTCAGCCCTGTGCATTCTCCGGCAGTCCGCTTTGGACTGGATTTTACATTTCATTTCAGCTGATCTCACGCTCCAGCTGCATTTCATGAGCAAACCCAGTTTATTTGTCGCCGGCCACACAGGCATGGTTGGTTCCGCCCTGCTCCGGGAGATGCTCCGCCGGAGGAAGTTTGCTCCTCTGACCGCCACGAGGGACCGGCTCGACCTCCGAGACGCCTCCGCCACACTTGCCTTCCTGCAGCAGCACCGTCCCGAATGCGTGATTTTTGCCGCGGCCAAGGTGGGGGGCATTCACGCCAACTCCACCTATCCGGCCGATTTTCTCTACGACAACCTGGCAATGGCCACGAGTATCGTCCATGGCTGCCATCTGGCGGGCGTCAAGCGACTCCTCTATCTGGGCAGTTCCTGCATCTATCCCAAACTCGCCGCCCAGCCCATCCAGGAAAGCGCTCTGCTCACCGGCGTACTGGAGCCCACCAACGAGGCCTATGCCCTTGCCAAAATCGCCGGGCTTAAACTCTGTGCGGCCTACCGCAAACAGCATGGCCACCTTTTTCATTCCGCCATGCCCACCAACCTTTACGGGCGTGGCGACAACTACCACCCCGAAAACTCCCACGTCATCCCGGGACTGCTCCACCGCTTCCATCTGGCCAAGGAAAGCGGCCAGCCCGAGGTGCTCATCTGGGGAACGGGCACCCCGTTGCGGGAGTTTCTCTACGTGGACGACCTCGCCTCGGCCTGTTTCCACCTGCTCCACCTCCATGATCCCCCGGACTGGGTCAACATGGGATCCGGGTCGGACCTCTCTATTTTTGAGCTGGCGCAAGCGGTGGCCAAGGCGGTGGGGTACCAGGGTGCGATCCGGACCGACCCATCAAAGCCGGACGGTACGCCTCGCAAGTTGATGGACTCCTCCCTGCTCCGGTCCACAGGCTGGGCGCCGGCAATTGGCCTGGAGGAAGGCCTCGCCCTCGCCTACGCCGACTATCTCGCCGCCTGGGAGGCGGGCAACTTGCGGACCATTTGACCCCGGCCGCTCCGGGCCAATACTGTAGGGGCCGCCCCCGGACTGACCCTGCCTCCCAACCACCCTACCCGGCACCCTATTGAGGCGCGTTGAACAGACGCAGCGCCCGTTCCCACTCACACCCCATGAAAGTCGCACTTATTACCGGAATCACGGGCCAGGACGGCTCTTATCTTGCAGAACAGCTTTTGGAAAAAGGCTACATCGTCCATGGGATGGTGCGCCGCAGCTCCTCCTTCAACACCGGCCGGATTGACCACCTCTACGACAACCCGGAAATTCACGGTTCAAAGCTTTTCCTCCACTACGGCGACCTGACCGACTCGAGCAACCTCAACCGGATTCTGGAACGCACGGCTCCCGACGAGGTCTACAACCTCGCCGCCCAAAGCCACGTGAAGGTCTCCTTCGACGTGCCCGAATACACCTCGGAAGTCGACGCGCTGGGCACCCTGCGCTTTTTGGACGCCATCAAGGAGGTCGGGCTCCGGGACAAAACGCGCTTTTACCAAGCCTCCACCAGCGAACTGTACGGGAAGGTCCAGGCCGTGCCGCAGGACGAGACTACCCCCTTCTACCCCCGCTCCCCCTATGGCGTAGCGAAAATCTACGGGTACTGGATGGTGGTCAACTACCGGGAGGCCTACGGAATCCACGCCTCCAACGGGATCCTCTTCAACCACGAGTCGCCCCGGCGCGGTCACACCTTTGTGACCCGCAAGATCACCATCGCCGCCGCGCGCATCCGCCGGGGCGAGCAGGATAACCTTTCGCTGGGCAACCTCAACGCCAAGCGCGACTGGGGCTACGCGCCAGAGTACACCGAGGGCATGTGGCGCATCCTCCAGCAGGATGTGCCGGACGACTACGTGCTGGCCACCAACGAAACCCGGACGGTGCGCGAGTTTGTGCAACTGGCCTTCGAGCACGTGGGCATCCCACTGCGCTTCGAAGGGGACGGGGAGAAGGAGGTCGGCATCGACACCACCACAGGACGGGTGCTGGTGTCCGTGGACCCGCGCTACTACCGGCCGACGGAGGTCGAGCTGCTCATCGGCAACCCCGCGAAGGCGGCCGCCAAGCTCGGCTGGGTGCCGCAGACGAAGTTTACCGACCTCGTCCGGATCATGGCCCTGGCGGACTTGGAAGGAACCGGCAGCAAGTAGGCTGGGCGTAAAAACCGTTGAGAAGGCGGCCCGGAAAAGGAAGGACCGCCGGGAGGAGAACGCCCCCGGCGACCGGAGTTTCCACCGCAGGCGGGCGGACCACCTGCGGTGTCTCAACGCGAGGCCGCGGCCTGCTATTTCACGACGCACTGCTCCAGGTGGGGGCGCAGACGGGCGTCCTCGAGCCCCTTGCCGATGAAGACCAGCTGGCTGCTGCGGGCCTCGTCCTTTTCCCAGAGTCTGTCCCAAAGCAGGGTGAAACGGTTGTTCACACCGTGGAACACCGCCCGTCGGGGGTTTCCCTTGATCCACAGGAAGCCCTTGGAACGGTAGATCTTTTCCCGGTCGGAAAGCTCCTGCACGAACAGCTCCAGCGCCTCGACGCTGAAGGGACGGTCGAATTCAAAGGAGATGGAGTTGATCTCGTGGTGGTGGCGCTGGCTGAGCTCGTCCAGAAACTTGGGATCCACCGTCAGCTTCTGGTCCACATCAAAGGCGTGCATGTCCAGCAACTCCTTGAGGTTCACCTCGGACTGGCTGGTGCGGAAAAGGGTGGCGTGCGGGTTGAGTTCCCGGATTTTCGCCTCGGCCGCGAGCAACGCCGGTTCCCCGACGAGGTCGGTCTTGTTAAGCAGCAGAAAATCCGCCATCCGCACCTGTTCGACGGCCGTCTCCGCCTCCACCAGTTGCTTCTGAATCTGTTCGGCGTCCACCACGGTGATGATCGAGTCCATCCGCACCAATTGCTGGAGCGCGGGGATGTTAAGAAAGGTCTGGGCGATGGGCCCGGGCTCTGCGATCCCTGTCGTCTCGATCAAGAGGTAGTCGAAGCCGCCCTTTTTGAGCAAATTCTGGACACCCCGGACAAGGTCCTTGCGGACGGTGCAGCACAGGCAGCCGTTGCTCATCTCGACGATCTCTTCCTGTTGCCGCTCCACCAACTGGCCGTCGACCCCAATTTTGCCAACCTCGTTGATGATTACGGCAAATTTGTACCCGTGCTGCTGCTTGAGGATGTAGTTGAGCAGGGTGGTTTTCCCCGCTCCGAGGAAACCGGTGAGAATGCTGACTGGGATGGGTTTCTGCTGCGTCATAGTAAGTGCCTAGGTTTGCCCGGGCGCGCCCCAAACCGCAAGACCGGCGCGGACGCTCGGGCGGGAGGGGGCAAAAAGCTCCCTGTACATTTCAGGATTCGCCCGGAGGGAAAGTCTCATGCAGACTCGGGCTGTGATCAAATTTATTGGAAGCGTGTACGAGAGGCTGCGGCGCAGTCCGAAGCGTGTCGTTTTCCCGGAGGGCACCGAGCCCCGGGTGCAGAGAGCTGCGGCGCGTTTTGTGAAGCTAGGGTTGGGCACCCCGATCCTGCTGGGCCCGCGGGCCGCCATCACGGAGGTGGCGGAACGGGAACAGGTCAACCTCGAGCACGTGGGGGTCATTGATCCCGCGCAGGCCGAGGACCTGCCGCACTTTTGCGAGCGGCTCGAAAAGCTCAAGCGCTACCGCGACCTCGGCCCAGCCATGTCGGAGTCCATCATGATCAAGCCGAACTATTTCGGGGCCATGATGGTGCAGTACGGCCACGCCGACGCCATCGTCACCGGCGCCGGGGAGGAGGCCTCGAGCAGCCTGCGCCCCCTGCTGCAGCTCATCAGTCCCCTGCCCCACCTCAAGAGCGTCTCCTCCTGCATGGCGCTGGATCTCTCCAACAAAAGGTACGGGGAGCGGGGCGTCATGTTTTTCGCCGACTGCGCGGTCATCCCCGAACCGACCGTCGACCAGCTGGCCGACATCGCCGTGGAAACGGGGCTGACCTGCCGTCTGCTGACCGGCATGAAGCCGCGCATCGCGATGCTCTCCTTCACCACCCACAGCAGCGGCCGCCTCCCGGGGCCCGCTAAGGTCGCGGCCGCCGCTGCCCTCGCCCGGCAGCGGGCCAGCCAGCGCGGCGTGGAAATGGAAATCGACGGGGAAATGCAGGCGGACACCGCCATCCTTCCCGAACTGGGCAAGAAAAAGGCCCCGCACAGCCTGGTAGCCGGGCGCGCCAACGTCCTCATTTTCCCAGACCTCGCCAGCAGCAACATCGCGGTGAAGCTCGTCCAGTACCTGGCCGGAGCGGAAACCTACGGCCAGCTGCTGCTGGGCCTGGGGCGGCCCTGCGCGGACCTTTCGCGGGGCGCCACCGAGGACAGCATCCTGGGAGTGGCGGCCATTGTGGGGCTCACCGCCCTGGAAAACAGAAAACCCAACGCACAAGCCAGCACATGAACACCGTGACTCCGCGGATTTTTGTCGCCGCCACCGAACAAAACGACGGCAAGACCACCACGAGCCTTGGGCTTTTCGCCGCCCTGCGCAAACGGCTCGGCCGCATCGGTTACATCAAGCCAGTGGGGCAGCGGTTTGTCACAATCGACGGCATGAACATCGACGAGGATTCGGTGCTCATCGACCAGACCTACAAGGTGCACACGCCCCTCGAGGCAATGAGCCCTATCGCGGTGGAACCGGACTTCACACGCAAATACATCGAGGAGGCCCACCACGAGTCGCTGGTGCGCCGCATCCGGCACTCCTTCGACCGCGCCGCCTGGGAAAAGGACTTCGTCATCATCGAGGGCAGCGGCCACGCTGGGGTGGGTTCGGTCTTTGACCTCTCCAATGCGAGCGTCGCGCGCCTGCTTCACAGCAAGGTCATCCTGGTGACCCGCGGGGGCATCGGCCGCCCCGTCGACGAGATCGCACTCAACAAAGCACTTTTCCAACAGGAGGGGGTCGAGGTCATCGGCGCCATCATCAACAAGGTGCTGCCTTCCAAGTTTGAAATGGTCCGCGAGTTTGCGGGCCGCGGCCTGGCGCGGTTGGGCGTCGAGCTGCTCGGGTGCATTCCGGAGGACCCGGTGCTGGCCAAGCCGAACCTAGGCCAGATTTGCAAGTCCATCCGGGGCAGGTTTCTGCACGGGGGGGAACGCTCCCGCCGACAGGTCAAAAAGGTAGTCATCGGCGCGATGAGCACCGCACGCGTCACCGACTTTTTCGCCCCCGGCACGCTCATCATCAGCCCCGGCGACCGCGAGGACATCCTGCTGGCGGCCCTCACCACCGTCGACCGCAACGCCCCCGACAGCCACCGGCTCGCCGGACTGGTCCTCTCGGGGGACGTGCTTCCCGACGCCCCGGTACTGGAGTTGCTGCGCAACTCACACCTCCCCGTGATCAGCTCACCGATGGACAGCTACGATGTGGCGAGCAACATCCACTCGATGACCATCAAGACCCTCCCGGGGGATGTGGAGAAAATCGACAAGATCCAGACGATGATCGAAAAGGGGGTTTCCGTGGACCGCCTGCTCGAGAAGATCGGGCTCCACCCGCCCTTGGTCCGGCCCTGAGCTCTTCGGGGGGGATCCGCAGATGGCGCAGATCACACAGATGTTCCAGAGGATTTTCCTTTATTTGCAAAACCTTTTAAATATGCGGATCTTGCTTTTGCTTAGGTTTTTATGAGCTATGCTTAGGGGAACCATTGGAGGGGGAGCGCGTCTTGTGCGTTCGGCGGAGTGTCGCCCTATTTAGCCAGCATCGCGGTGTCCTGCACGGGGACGGGACTGAGGGTCTTGAGGAGCTTTCCCGAGGCGGTATCCCAGACCTGCACCTGCCCGGTCTTGCTGCCCAGCACAACGCGTGACCCGTCCTGGTTCAACGCCACCGAAAGCACGGGAGCGGGCACCTTTGCCAGCACGGTTTTCCGCGCGCGGGTGTCCGTCTGGTAAATGCGGACTTCCGCGGCGCGGGTCGCCACGGCTAGGAGCTTCCGGTCGCCGCTGGTGGAAAGCGCCATCACCGCACCGGCCTGTGCCTCGAAGGCGCGCAGGTACTTGTCCTTGTTGCTGACCGGTTGGGCGCCATTGCCGGAACCGGTCACGCTGATTCCAGCCAGCGCGAGCTTGAAGTCGTAGCCCACCAGCGCCCGCGCGTTTCCGCCCGAGATGGCGGTCAGTCCGTCTGCCGCGACCGCGTTGATTCCTTCGGCCGACTGGTCCACCGAGCGCAATAGGTGCAGGTCCTCCACGCTGCTGAGCTTCGTGGTTTTGTCCCGGCTGCCGCTCACGAGCTGTTTGCCGTCGGGTGTGAAGGCAACATCCATCACCCAGTCGCTGTGCAGTTCCAAGATCCTAGGGGTCCCCGCGGGGTCAAGCGGTATGAGATAGATCGCGCCGGTGGCCGAGCCGAGGGCCACGCTTTGGCCATCCGGGGCAAAGGCCCCCTTGAAGAAAGTGTCCGTTCCGAAACGCCTTTCGCTCAGCTTGGTGCCGCTGACGGGGTCAAACACAATCAGCCCGCCGAACTGCTGGGGCGAACCGCCGGCGACCGCGAGCTGTTTGCCGTCGGGGCTGAAGGCCACATGCGTGACCAGATCAAAGTCCGTCGACAGGCGGCGCAGCGGGGTCTCGTCCTCGACGCTGAAGAGCACGACCTCGCTGCGGCACGCGGCCGCGCCGAGCTTTCCGTCGGGACTGAGGCTCACGCTCGAGACGGCCGGGGCCGTGGTGTAGACGGCGGGAATCGTCACGGGGGGCAGGAGCGTCTTGGGCTCCCCGTCGATCTTCGCCCCCTGGGCCACCCAGTCGCGGAGCAGCCGCACCTTGGCCGCGGACAAGGGGGGCTCGTTTTCGGGCATCTCGGGTTTTTCCCCGCTCACCTGCGAAATCAAGAGGCTGTCATCGGGATGGCCGGCCTTAAACAAGGCGCCCGTCTCCCCGCCTTTGAGGAGGGCGGCCACCTGGTCCATGCGGAGCCCGCCTTTGGCCTTTTTTTCACTGTGGCAGGCCACGCAGTGCCGCTTAAAAATGGGCCAAACCTCCTTTTGGAAACTGACCTCCGCGGCGCAGCCGTCCGCCAGCGCCAGCCCGGCAAGTGTGTAGAGAAGTCTGCGCATAATCAGTTGAGCATCAGGAAATCACGACTGTTCAACAGGCTCCACATCAGGTCCTGGACCGCCTCGGCGCGCTTCTCGCCATAGCCGCCAAGAAACCGCGTCGCCACCTCCTGCTCCGGGGCCGTAGGACGCCTGGCCAGCGACCAGAGGTACAACTGCTCGACGAGCGCCGGGTCCGCCGGCTTGTCCTTTAGCAGCAGCGCGGGACGTGCGGCCGGATTGCCCAGGCGCGTGAGGATCGACTGGCCGTTGATGAAGTGCAGCGCCTGCAGCATGTTCGTGCCCAGGTCCCGCTCGCATTCACACGCCTCCATGCGCTGGGCCTTTCCAAACAGCGAGAGAAAGCTGCTCTGCACATTCGCATCGGGCAGCTGCGCGGCGCTGAAACCCGCCGGGACTCCGCCAAAGGTCTCCTTGATGGCGGTGGCCTGCACCAGCGAGTCCAGCAGCGCCTCGGCGGGCAGGCGCCGCGGAATGGCGTGGGAGAAGTTCATGTCGTCATGCGCGTTGCTCTCGTTTGGCACCGCGCTGCGCTGGTAGGTGCGCGAGTTCACGATCACCCGCATCAGGTGGCGCACGTCGAACTTGTGCGCCACAAAGTCCTGCATGAGCGCCTCCAGCAACGGCGCGTTGCTGGGCGGACTGGTCGAACGCAGGTCGTCCACCGGATCAATAATTCCGCGATTGAAGAAGTAGCTCCAAAAGCGGTTCACCAGGCTGCGGGCAAAGTGTGGGTTTTGGGCGGAAGTCAGCCAGTCGGCGTAATCCGCGCGCCGGTCCGTGCCGGCGGGCAGGGCGGGCTCTGCGCCCCCCAGATAGCGGGGCGCCTGGGGCTTGGCCGTGCGCGGGTTGGTGGAGGAGCCAGTCGAGAGGTTTACAAGGACCGTCTTTGCGTTCGCCACCCCCAGAAGACGGGGATCCGGCTTGGTGGCCACCTGGTTGAAAAAACTGTGCAGCCCGTAGTAGTCGGCCTGGGTCCAGTTTTCAAACGGGTGCGGATGACACCGGGCGCAGAGCATCCGCACCCCACAGAAAACCTGGGTGGCCCGCTGCAACGTGTCGTCGGTATCCTTGCTCGCAGAAAAGTAGGCGGCGGCGGGATTGTCCAAAAAACTGCCGCGGGCCGTGAGGATCTCGCGCGCGAACTGGTCGAGAGGAAGGTTGCTGCCGACGGCCGCCCGGAGCCATTCGCGGAAGGCGAACACGGCGGGGTCGCTGGAAGCGTTCCTCGAGTTCTGCAACAGGTCGCCCCAGCGGAGGGACCACCAATCGACAAACTCCGAACGCTGAAGCAAAGCTTCCACCAGCTTGGGGCGTTTTTCGGGATCGGAGTCCGAGAGAAAGGCAAGCACGCGGTCGGGTGCGGGTTGGAGGCCGGTCAGGTCGACGGAGACGCGCCGCAGGAATTGCGCGTCGTCAGCGAGCGGCGAGGGGGTGATGCGCAGTTCGTTGAGCTTCTGCCCCACGGCGCGATCCACGAGGCTGTCGGCCGGCACGGGGCTCGGCACAAACCCCTTGTCTGGGGGGAGCACGATGCAGTTTGCCACTGCGAAGAGGTTTTCGTAACGGGCGAAGATGGCCGTCTCTCCGAGTTCAGAGGTGTTTACCAGACCCGTGTCGCCCACCTTGGCCACCCGCTCGGTGTTGACCGTAAAGATGGCGGAGCGCGAGACGTCGCGTAGCGAACCATCGCTGTATCTGGCCGTGAGCTGGAACTGCTGGCTCGCCCCTGGCCCCAGCACCACCTTCTCCGGCGCGATGTGGACGGACACGAGGGACGGCAAGGTAGGCGCATCATCCGGGGCACCCGCACCGATCCACTGAAGCAGCTGGGTGTGGGCTTCCGTCCCCTGCTCCAACCGCACGCCCCCTTCATGCGGCAGATCACCCAGTGCCTTGAGCAGCAGCAGACTTGAAGGCGGGTTGTGCCGGTTGATCCTGCGTTCGGAAAACTCGTCGGTCAGCGCGAGAAAATCCTTCTCCGCATCCGCTCCGCGCAGGGAGAGTTTGAACCCGTTCTTACCCAGCGAGTAGCCGTGGCACGCACCGGCGTTGCAGCTGCCCTTGGAAAGGACAGGCATGATGTCCTGCCGGAAGCTGGGCAGGGGCGCCTTGGACGGGAGTTGGACGCGCACCTCCACCTTTTCAGTGCGCCCCGCGGCACTGACGCTGATGGTGGCCGTGCCGTCTGCGACCGGATGCACCCAGCCAAACTCATCCACGCGGGCCACCGCCGGGGCGCTGCTGCTGAACTTCGCCTCGCGCGTCAGGTCCGTGTCATAGCCCTCGGGCGTCCGCGTGCCGACCACCAGCGAGTGGGGGCGTTGGGGGTGGATGAGGCTTAGCTCCCGGGGAAGCACTTGGAGCGGTCCGAGCGCCGCCGCGGAAACCGCCAAAGAAGGGTTTGTCCAAAGCAGGAACAGGCTCAAAAGCGGGAGCAGAAATTTCATGGGGAAGTTATCCGGCGGGTTTGGCATCGGGTGAGGGCTCGGGCGCGAGAACCTTCAGGGAGACGACCGCTTCGCGGCTCTTGAGCTGGAGGGTGCCGTAGGGCTTGCCGGTTCCCGAGATTTTCACCCCGGGAAAATCGCCCGGCTTGAAGCCTGCCGGGATTTTAAGGGTGAACTTGAAACCGTTCTCCTGCGCTTTCACTGTTACGGCCGCGGGGACTGCGATGCCCGCCGGAAGGCCCGTGACGCTCACAACAACCTCGCCCTTAGCCCCCTCCAAACGCTCCACGCTACCGGCAAGCAGAAGCTCGCCGCCCGTCTTTGGATCAAGCTTTGCAGCAGCCGGTTCCTCCACCTTCACCAACAAGGGGTTTACCACGGGCACGGAATAAACCGGGGTGTAAACCACGGCCTCCACGGTCTTGCGGTCCCGTTTGAGCAGCTCGGCTTTGAAGGCAATTTGGTGCGCCACGTCCGCCAGTTCAGCCGGCACAAGCAACCCAAACTCGACGTCGTTTTTCGCCTTCTGCACCGCGTCGGCGGCGGCTTTTTCCGCCGCGGCAAACGCAGCCTGCGCGGTCTCCACATTTTTTGCGACGGCCGCCGGCACCTCCCCCTTTTTTTCGGCCCCGGCCAGCGCCTCGCGGGCGGCCGCAAGCGCCTTTGCCGCGGCGGTTGCTGCGTCATAGGCCTGTTGCGCTTTTTTGTCCTCCTCGAGCAGGACGGCCTTCTCCTCTCGCAGCATCTTGTTTGGATCGACAGCTCCGTTGGCCAGCACCCGCGCCTGGCTTGTCAAAAGGGTCAGCCGTACCGGACCGTCGTGCCCCGCGGGTCGTTTACACTCCAGAGGCAAAGACATTTTGCCCGTGAGCGCAATGCGCCTGCTTTCGATGCCCTTTCCCCAGCCCGCGGAGAACTCAAATTCCGGCGCCGGGGCCGCAGTGACGGCGAGCGCTCCCTCCAGCCAGGGCTGGTTCTTTCCCAGAAACCCGGAGTCGTAACGGACCGGGACCTCCAACTCCTTTGTGCGGCCCTTGAGCGCAAGCAGGGAGGGTGACACCTCGCCCTCCCTTGAGAGGGTCAGCAGCGTGCCCGTCGCGGCGGCGGGAATCGTCTGCCCGCTCAGCTGCAGACCCGGAGGCAGGGATTCCACCACGAGCTCGATGGGGCCGTCGTAGCCGTCCCGCAGCGCCTCGACTTTGAGTACGCTTTTGCGGCCCTTCAAGACCGTGTGGTTGTCTTCAAGCAGCTTTAAAGAAAAGGCGGGCGGCTTCTGCGGAGGCTTTCGCACAGCCTGGAATCTGTAGATGCAAAGCGGCCCACCGTTCCCATTTACATCGCGCACTGCGGCGGTGATTTTGGTGGTGTCCTTGGGAACCTTGTAGGTCAGTTTGGGATCGGGGCCCTCGGGCGTGTCGTCACTCACGGCAAGGCGGGCCCCCTTCAAGTCGCGGAGTTCCAGCTCCGCGTCGATGGGCGAACCCAGCACGTCGGCTGCCACCAAAAACTCCACTTCCGTCTCGGGTTCCACGGGGATTTCATAGAGGTCCACCTCACCCGATTTGCTGAGCCAGCCATTGACCGAGACCGGCAACTGCTCGAGCGGCTGTGCCTTTGCGCCGTTCCGCTCCTCCAGCGTTTGGGGCAGCTCATGCAGCCAGACAGGCACCGCTGGGCCGCTGGCTTCCTTGGAATCCGGCCACGGTGCCGGCACGGCGCGTCCCTCCTGGCTGGAAGGCAGCCACAGGGAGGTGACCTTCCCGGCGCGCCCAAGAAGTTGCACCTCCGCAGTCATGCCCCGCTGGATCGTCGAGGGGAAAGCCAGGTCGGCGTAAAACCAGGAGCCCATTTTTAACCGGAAATGCCCGGGCGCCGCCGCCGCGAACTGGAGGTCGTGCAACTGAAGAAGGTACTCGCCGTCGGATGGAAGGGTGACCTCCAGACGGGTGTCTCCCCGGAGTGCGGTGCGCGGCAGAGCCAGCTTGAGCAGGTTCCCGGCTGGGCCGAAGAGCTTCAGCGCCGGACGCAGCCTGCTTTCGAGCCTTTGGGCCTCCACCTCGCAGAGCAACTCCTGTCCCGCCTTGGCGGAAAAGCGGACCTCCCGCACCTGGCTGCCGGCAATGGAGCCGTGCAGCGCCACGGGCAACGAGTCCACCTTTTCGGAGAACACCTTTTGGGGCAGCGCATCCGTCGCCAAAAGGGAGCGGCTGGAAATTCCCCCGTCGGTGACCAGCCACCAGTTTTCGAGCCCCGGCTGGGAGGCCTCCTCCAGTTCGACCTCGAGGACGATGCGCTCGGGTTTTGCCCCGGGCAGGAGCGTCTGCTTTTTGAGCTTTGCCGTGGTCAGCAAACGGGGGTTGGGGAGCAAATTGGAGCCGGTAAAGGTCAGCCTCGTGGCACGGCCGATCTCCAGCCCGCGCAAATCCACGCCGCTGACCACCGGCACGGCGGCAGACGCGGGGCCGTGCGCCGCGAAAAACAGGCCCGCGCCGCAGAGGACGGGAGCCAACGCTGGAAGCGAAAGCCGCATGCTCGGGGTGCCCGGTCAGGCGAACAGTTCGCGGATGGGCTCCGCCTCGATCAGGCGGATCGGGCGGCCGCCGGGGCCCGGCAACATGGTCGTCTCCAGATCAATGCCCATCGCCTGGTAGATGGACGCGACCACCTGCGGCGGACTGACCGGCCGGTCATGAGGCGCCGCGCCGATTTTGTCGGTCGAGCCAATCACACGGCCGCCCCGGATCGGGCCGCCGGCCAAGAAATTGGTCCAAGCCGAGGGATAGTGATCGCGACCGCCGCGCGCATTGATTTTGGGCGTCCTTCCAAACTCGCTGATGACCGCGATGACCGTCTCCTCGAGGAGGCCGCGCTGTTCGAGGTCCTCGAGCAAAGCGGTGAAGGCGAGGTCGAATTGGGGACACAGCACGTGCTCATAGTCCGCGTAGGTGTTGTTGAGGCTGTTGCCGTCGGCGTGCATGTCCCAACAGGAGATCCCGAAGACGGTATCGAACTGGTTGACCGTCACAAACCGGGAGCCGCTCTCGATGAGGCGGCGCGCCATCAGGCAGCTCTGTCCGAAGGTGTTCCTGCCGTAACGGTCCCTCAGTTTGGCGGGCTCTTCGTTCAGATTGAAGGCCCGCTTTGTCTTGGGGTTGGTCAGCAGGCTGAAGGCGCGCGTGTAGGCGGTGTCGCGCTCGAGGGTGCTGCTGCTTTCGACCTTGCGCTGCAGCCCGTCGATTTCGCCAAGCAGCTTGCGCCGGGCCTCCACCCGGAACTCCGTCTGGCCACCTGGGGTCTCCAAATCGGCCACCTTGAAGTCTGCCCGGGAGGGGTCGCTTCCGAGGAAAAAGGGCTGGTGTGCGCTGCCGAGATAGGCGCTTTCCTGGCCGTGCGGGGTGGAGGTTCCGGTGTTTCCAATGCCGGCCGGCAGCACGATGGAGGCGGGCAGGTCGCCCCGCTGGCCGAACACCCGGGAGACCACCGAACCGATGTGGGGCTGTTTATTGGCCGCGTTGAAGTCATGGCCGGTCATCATCCAGCGCTGGCCGTTCTCATGAGAGGCCCCCGTGTTGTAGGACAGGCTCCGGATCAGCGCGACGCGGTCCATCACCTTGGCCATGCGCGGAAAATGCTCGCAGATGTGCACCCCGGGAACACTGGTGGAGATG
>CAMCIN010000083.1 GCA_945874745.1 Akkermansia muciniphila
AGCCCGTGCCCAAGCCGGAGCCGAAGCCGGAGCCGAAGCCGGAGCCGAAGCCGGAGCCGAAGCCCGCGCCCAAGCCGGAGCCGAAGCCCGCGCCCAAGCCGGAACCGAAGCCTGTGCCCAAGCCGGAACCGAAGCCTGTGCCCAAGCCCGAACCCAAGGCAGAGTTGAATCCACCAGCCAAAGCCGCGCCCAAGCCGACCCAGCCGCCGAAGGTCGAGCCCGGTTCGCAGTCGCCGCCCAAGGCGCAAGCCGTCGCGCAAGGAAATGGGGATTCTGACGCACCGCCTCGAGCTGTCCCCGTCCAAGGCGCAGGCAACGGTGGAGGGAGTGCCGGAGGAATTCCGGGAGGAAGGGGCTCTGGTCAGGGACAGGGACCCGGAACAGGTTCTGGGGCAGGGGGATTGGGGTCTGGAACCGGCGGCGGCAGCGGGGGCGCCGGCTCCGGCAACGGCGGACCGGGGAAGGGGCGTCCGGGTGGGGGCGTCAGCGAGGCGGAATTGGGACGTTACCACGGGATGATCCGCGACCGTTTCCACAGCCTTTGGGAGCAGCCGAAGTCCGTGGTCCGCTCGAGCCAGGATTTTGTGACGACCCTGAAGATCCGAATCCGAAAGGACGGCACTATTCTAAGCAGGGAGATCGTCAACTCCTCGGGGAATCCGACCATGGACGAGACGGTCCAAACCGCCGCGGACAAGGTGACCCGCATCGACCCGTTGCCCGCCGGAATTCTCAGCGATCCCTACGAAGTGAAGATCCAGTTTAAGTTGGACCAAAACTAGGGCGCGTTTGCGATCAATGAAACACAGCTTTGGGAAGGAAACTTGAATGCTCTCCAAAGCGGATTTGATAAGCTGCTTATAGAAAAATTTATCCGGAGATGTCACAGATTTAACAGATGAGGAAAAACAGCAGTCAGCGTCTGTGAATCTCTGTATCATCTGCGGATCACCCCCGTTCGCTGAGGACTCAGCGAGGGGTGACCCTAAGAGAGGCATCTGGTGTGAACAGTGCCTTGTGCTGTCAGATACCTCCGGCCCTTTACCCACCCCTTGGCAAACATGTCTCCAGAACTTCGCGCACTTCAACTCCGTGACGAGATCTTCGCCCACGACCAGCGGTACTATCAGGAGGCGGCTCCTTCGATTTCAGATCGCGACTACGACCTGCTGTTGCGGGAACTCCGCGAAATCGAGGCGGCCCATCCCCATCTGGCTACCCCCGATTCCCCGACGCAGCGCGTCGGAGGCAAGCCGCTGGAGGGCTTTCAGCAGGTCCTCCACCAGGTGCCCATGCTTTCCCTCGACAACCTCTTTGCCGACAAGGACGGTCCCGCCGCCGTCGCGAAGTGGATTCAGTCGGTGGAAAAACTGCTTCCCGGCCAGGAGTTGGACTGGCTGCTGGAGCCCAAGATCGACGGTGTCGCCGTCACCCTCCGCTATCAAAACGGACGACTGGTCCTCGCCGCAACACGCGGTGATGGCGAGCGCGGGGATGACATCACCCAAAACGTCCGCACTATCCGCAGCCTGCCGCTGCAGCTCAAGAAAGCCCCCGCGGAATTGGAAGTCCGGGGAGAGGTGTACCTTCCCCTGGCCGGCTTCGAACGCATCTGCGAGGAAATGACGGCCGCTGGCGAAGCGCCCTTTGCCAATCCCCGCAACGCGGCAGCGGGTTCCCTTAAGCTGCTGGATCCAGCCGCCGTCGCCAAGCGGCCGCTGGAGCTCATCCTCTACGGGCTGGGGGCGCTTCCCGTTGGCGCGCCCGACACCCAGTTGGGCCTCATCCAATGGCTTGCGCAGCTCGGCTTTCGCACCCCTCCTTTCCACAAGCTCTGCCACGGCGCCACGGAAGTGGTTGCCGCCATCAACACCCTGGATGCTGTCCGCGACGGCTTCGGCTTCGAAACCGATGGGGCCGTTATCAAGCTCAACACCATAGCACTGCGTGAGCAGGCGGGCTTCACCTCCCGTGCTCCCCGCTGGGCGCGCGCCTACAAGTTCGCGCCCGAACAGGCAGAGACGGTCCTGCGCGACATTCTTTTCCAGGTCGGCAGGACCGGGATGGTCACCCCCGTGGCGGACCTCGAACCCGTACACCTCAGGGGCAGCACCATTTCGCGCGCCACCCTTCACAACGCGGACGAAATCCGCCGGAAAGACATCCGTGTGGGGGACACAGTTGTAATCGAAAAGGCGGGCGAGGTGATTCCCGCAGTCGTGCGCGTTGTGCTGGAAAAACGCCACCCCGGGGCGGAGCCCTTCGACTTTGAGGCGGCCACCGGCGGCCTTTGCCCTGCTTGCCGGGGCCCCATCCGTCGCGATCCGAATTTTGTGGCGTGGCTCTGTCCCAACCTGCACTGCCCCGCCCAGCGGACCCGGCGCCTCGAGTACATGGCCAAGCGCACCGCCCTCGACCTCGAGGGCCTCGGAGGCATCGTGGCCGACAAGCTCGTTGAAACCGGCGCACTGCACACCCCCCTGGACCTCTTCGCACTGGAGCACCAGCAGCGGCTTCTTTCCATTCTCACCGAACTCAACCTCGGTACCCCGGAGGAACCCCGCGTCTTTGGCGCGAAAAACGCCGCCAAACTCAACGCCGCTGTCGGGCGCGCCCGCACCCTCCCGCTTGCCCGCTGGCTCCACGCCCTGGCAATCCCCGAAGTCGGCGAGACGCTCGCGTACGATCTGGCCGCCGCGCATCCCGACCTGGCCGCCCTCGCGCACTCGGACCTTCTGCGCGCCGTGCTCAGGCGGGAACAGCTCCTTGCCATGCTGGAGGAAAAAAACCCGGCTGCCCGCAGGAACGCCAAGCTGGCTGCCGAGGAGAAGGAGCATCTCAAAAAAGAACACGAGGCCCTCAAGCAAAAGCTCTGCCAGCTGGACGTCCTGCTGGTGGCCCGCAAGTTTGCCCAGCCATCCAAGCGCAAGGTCGTCGAGGGGTCCGACAGTTACGCGCGCATTATCTGCGCGGTCGGCCCGGTGGTGGCTGCGGCGGTCCAGTCTTACTTTGCCTCACCCGAAGGGCTTTCCGTTTTGCACCGCCTGAGCGAACTCGACATCAACCCCGCCAGCGCTTCCGCGCCCGTCGAGGCGGAAGGCTCTGCGGCTGCCCACGGGAAAACCTTCGTCCTCACCGGCACGCTTCCCAACTTAAGCCGGGACGAGGCCAAGGCCCTCATCCGTGCTGCGGGAGGAAACGTCACCGGCTCGGTCACTGGCAAAACTGATTTTGTGGTGGCCGGAGAGGAGGCAGGTTCCAAACTTGAAGCGGCGCGGGCCTTGGCCGTGCCTGTGCTGGATGAGGCGGGACTGCTTGCGCTGCTCCACGGGGAGGCGGCTTCACTGCAAGCGGGTTCAGAAGGGGTTTCTTCCGCGTCCGAGCAGCGGGGCCAGCAACAGGCTGACTTGCCCTTCTAGGGCGTGTTTACAATGGCATCCTCTTGTAAGCTTCTTTGGGAACGGGGAGTGATTCAAAGATGACACAGAGATTCACAGATGCTGATGGCTGTTTTCTCTCGCCTGTGAGCTGCGTAATATCTGCAGATGTAATTCTGAATTAGAGGTTTATGTAGCTTTGCTTGGTTGTAATTAACCGTGAACCCGCCCTAGGAGCGTCTCGCTCCCACCCTCGTCCGCAAATGATCCAGGAAGTTTTCGCCCGACTACAAGCTGCACATTGGATGGCCGGTGAGTTTTGGCTTAGGGACAGCCTGCTCTTCTGTTTTCTGCTAGCCGCAAGTCAGGTCCTTCTGGTGCCCGTCACCCCGTTTGCCGTTTTTGCCGGCTTCGTTCTTGGTTTTCCCAGGGCGGTCCTTCTGCTTTTTATCGCAAAGCTGCTGAGCGCCACTCTCAATTTCACCCTGAGCCGGTACGCGGCCCGCGCTTGGGTGCAGCGACTTGCCTCCCGCTCCCATCTGCTCTCAAGCCTGCATGAAACCGTGGGCGAGGGGGGATTTCAGGAGGCGCTGCTGTTGCGTCTTTGTCCCGTTCCCTTTGCCCTCCTCAACTACTGCTGCGGTCTGACCAGTTTGAGTTTGGCCACCTTCCTCGGCTCAGCAGCAATCGGGATTCTTTCTTCCACCCTGATTTTCTGTGGGATGGGTGCGTCTTTTCATGGGAGTTTTCTTTCCCTAGACGGGGCGGCGGCTGAGCACACTCCCTGGCAAACCGGCCTCTTTTTGCTGAGCCTTCTGGCGTCGCTCTGGCTGGCCCGCGACCTCTCCAAGAAGGCCATGCAAAAGCTCAGGGCCCGCCAGGTACCGCAGCCCGCTTCCGAGCTGTAGGCTGGTGAAACGGTTTGAGTGAAAGGGGCGGCTTCCTCCCCCCGAGACAGAGTCGATGCGGCACGCCCCTTTCGGCAGGCGCAAAACCGCCCGAGGGGTTCCCCGTCGAAAGCCCTACGCTCGGAGTAACTCCGCTGCGGCCGCAACCGATGCGGCATCGCACACCGAGACGCACTGCGCGCCCTTGCGTGTGCGCCCCAGCAGCCCGGCCAGAATGCCCCCGGGGCCCAGTTCCAAAAACAGGTCGCACTGTTCCTCATCCAGCAACCGCTCTAGCGTCTGTGTCCAGCGTACCGATCCAGTCACCTGCCGCTCCAAAGTTGTCCGGATTTCGGTCGCCTCAGACACGGTGGCGGCGTCCACGTTGCAGTAGACACTGGCCCCAGGCTGCGCAAATTCGACTCCTGCCAGCACGCCGCTCAACTTAAGCGCTGCCGGCCGCATCAAGCGTGAGTGATAGGCGCCCGCCACGTTCAGCGGCTTGGCCATCCGGATGCCGCGTTCCTTGGCAAGCGCTACCGCCTGTGCAATCCCCTCCTTTTCACCGGAGAGCACGAGCTGTCCCGGACAGTTGAAATTTGCCACGTCCACCCCGCAATCCGCCGCCAGTTGCACCACAGCGGACTCGTCCCCGCCAATCATCGCCGCCATTCCGCCGGCGGTGGCCTCGCACGCCTCCTGCATGAAAGTTCCGCGCTCGGATACCAGGCGCAGCCCTGTTTCAAAATCAAACGTGCCGGCGGCGGCGTGCGCCGTGAATTCTCCGAGTGAAAGACCGGCGGCAGCGTGGAAAGCAAAGGCCCCGGCGAGACTGCGCAGCGCCTCCAGACAGGCCAGTCCGTGGACATACAGGGCTGGCTGGCAGTGGCGTGTTTCCGTCAGGGCAGCCTCGGGACCTTCCCAGGAAACGCGGCTGAGAGCATACCCGAGTTGGGCGTCCGCGCGGCGGTAAAGGGCTGCCGCCTCTGGAAATGCCTCCGCCAGATCGCGGCCCATACCAACGGTTTGTGCGCCCTGGCCGGAAAAAAGAAGTGCGATGCGTTTTTGACTCATAGAGAAAAGGGAAGGTGCAGCAGGCGCGCGGTTCGGGCGGCTGCCCGCTCTAGAAAGGGTGCGGCATTTTGCATCGCCTCTTCCAGCGAAACCGGCCTGTCAATGATGGGAACCGCAGCGTCGAAGTGCGCTAGAATCTGCGGATGCTCTTCAATCGAGCCGGCGAACGCGATGACCGGTTTGCCAAGGGCGCGCGCCATGGCCGCCACTCCCGCAGGGCCCTTGCCGTCCAGAGTCTGGGAGTCCAAGCGACCCTCCCCCGTAAGCACCAGATCGGCCGCGGCCATCCGCCCTTCCAATCGCATGGCCTTCGCTACCAGTTCAAACCCGGGTTCCAAAGAGGCGCCGCAAAAGCAAAGCAGCCCAAAACCGATCCCGCCGGCCGCCCCTGCCCCCGCCACCTCGCGACACTGGCGTCCCGTCCCACCCTCCGCCAGTTTTGCAAAGTGCGCCAACGCGCCTTCCAAAAAAGCGACGGTCTCCGGATCCGCGCCTTTTTGGGGAGCGAACACTGAAGCCGTTCCGCGCGGCCCGAGCAGCGGATTTTGGACGTCGCAAGCGGCGATGATCTTGGGGAGCGCGGGCACGGCTGTGGCGTCGATCCTGCCGATTGCCGGAAAGTGGCAGGGGAGCGGTTCGAGTACCTCGTCCGAGCCCGCCGCCAGAAAACGAAAGCCCAGTGCAGCAGCCATCCCCGCTCCGCCATCGGTGGTCGCGCTGCCCCCCAGGCCCAGCAAAATGCGCCGAGCTCCCCGCTGTACGGCATCCCTGAGCAGCACCCCTGTGCCGTAAGTATTGGCGCGCCTCGGGTCGCGTTCCGACGGGGCGATGCGCCACAAGCCGGAAGCCTCGCTCATCTCGATGACCGCCGTCTGCTCTGCTGCCACCCAGGCATACCGTGCACGGATCGGGCGGCCGAGCGCGTCTACAGAATCCAGCGCGATCCACTCGCCCCCGAGGGCCTGGGCGAGCGCCTCGCTGAACCCTTCCCCGCCATCAGCGATCGGCGCAAAACTGCACTGCGTATCCGGGCGCACGCTCTTCCAACCGCGCGCCAAAGCTTCCGCCACGGCTGCGGCCGGTAGCGAGCCTTTGAATTTGTCGGGAGCAAGGAGCAGATTCACTGGCCAAAGCATGGAGCAGAAAACGGTTTTTCGAAGAAAAAACCGGCTCCGCTTCGGTACCCCCCAGAAGCACCGAGTTGAAACACAAAGCCTGTTCCCGCTCCTTACGGATTCCGCCTTCTGGCAAAAACGGCCGGTCCCGGTATGCTGCCCCACTAAATTCCGGCAACCGCCGCCCCCCAAAAACAACCCCATGCAGCTCCACGGAACCAGCCTGATCAGCGGCGTCCCTATCGCAGCAAGTGCCGACCGGTTTGCAGCCGAGTCGCCATTCCGCCCCGAGCCGTTGCCGCCCTGCTTTTACGAGGCCACGGAAACCGATGTCCACCGGGCGCTTTCCGCCGCCGAGGCGGCTCGCACCGCCCTGGATGGGGCTGGCTCCAAGGGCAGGGCGGGGCTCCTTGAGCGGATTGCAGTCGAGCTGGAGTCGCTCGGCGCCCCGTTGTTGGAGCGGGCCCACCTCGAAACCGGACTGCCCTTGGAGCGTCTCGCCTCTGAACGTAACCGGACGACGGGTCAGCTGCGCCTTTTGGCCGCGCTGCTCCGGGAGGAACGCTGGAGGGATCTGCGCGTGGATTCCGCCCTCCCCGGGAGGCAGCCTCTGCCTCGTCCCGAACTGAGGCGCACCCTCTTGCCCATCGGACCGGTGGCGGTTTTCGGGGCGAGCAACTTTCCCTTTGCCTACTCGGTGGCCGGAGGCGATACCGCCAGCGCCCTTGCCGCTGGTTGTCCGGTGGTGGTCAAAGCGCATCCCGCGCACCCAGGCACCAGCGAGATGTCAGGCGTCGCCATTCTTCGAGCGCTCCAAAAAAGCAGCCTTCCTGCCGGCGCCTTTGCCCTGCTGCAGGGCCGGTCCCACGCCCTGGGCGAGGCGCTCGTGCGGCACCCCTTGCTGCAGGCCGTCGGCTTCACAGGCTCCCTGCGCGGCGGCCGTGCGCTTTTTGACGTCGCAAATTCCAGGGCCACGCCTATTCCCGTTTTCGCAGAAATGGGGAGCCTCAATCCCGTCTTTCTGCTTCCGGGCGCGCTGCGGTCCCGAGCCCCTGAACTGGCCAAGGGTCTCACGCAGTCCGTCACCCAAGGAGGCGGCCAGTTTTGCACAAAGCCCGGGCTGCTTTTTGGGATCGCTAGCCCCGAGTTTGACGCCTTTCAGGCCTGTCTAGTGGAGGCTATGCGGGCCTCCCAGCCCGCTACCCTGCTTCATTCTGGAATTCTGCGTGCCTACGAATGCGGGGCGGCAAGGGCGGCCTCGCATGCGGGAGTCCAAATTCTAGCGGAGTCGGCCCTTCCGGCGTACCCCGCCTTGACCCAGGGGCGTCCGCTGCTTCTGGGTACGGACGCGGCCAGCTATCTCGCAGAGCAACCGCTGCGGGAGGAGAATTTCGGCCCCTCGAGCCTGCTCGTGAAAGCGCCAGACATGGCCGCGCTTTTGCAGATCGCGGCCCGTTTGGACGGCCAGTTGACGGCTACGGTGCATGGCGCGGACGCCGACGCTGGGGCGGTCGGGGCGCTGTTTTCCCTTCTTGAGCAAAAAGCGGGGCGGCTGATTTACAACGGCTACCCCACCGGAGTGGAGGTGTGCGCGGCGATGCACCACGGTGGACCTTACCCCGCTTCCACGGACAGCCGGTTTACCGCGGTGGGCACCGCCGCGATCCAGCGCTGGCTACGGCCGGTTTGCTTCCAGAATTTTGGGACGCTGCTGTCCGCTCGGCTTTCGGCGGGCCTCTAAAGAGACGACGGCCTCAGGCCGCGAGGTGAATCCTTTGCAGTCCGCACAGCTCCTGCTCTAGTGGCAAGGCTGCTCAGAAGGTTTCTGAGCCGTCTTCGGGGTAAGGAAGGACACCACCACACAGATGATCGCCAGCACCTCAATCGCCGTTCAACTGCTTCTAGATCAGCGCGCGAAAAGGGCGGTGGAAGGATCCCTCTCTGTGGCTGCCGCGGTCACGAAGGAACGCGTGCTGAGGGCCTCTGAAAGGCGGGAGAAAAGCCGTTTCAAGGACTGCGGGGACTGCGGCTTTGACCTGAGAAGCGAGGCCGAACGCCACAAAACAGAGTGATGCGTACGGAATCGACCGGGCTGAGGGTGGGTTTGGAAGGCTCGGGTCTGCCGCAATAAATTCTCCGCGAGCTTCTGGAGGTCTCTTTTTGGAGGTCTCTTGGGGTGCGCTAAAGGGCTAGTTCAAGCCCCACCGGACAATGGTCGGAGCCGGTGACTTCGGGCAGGGTCCATGCCCGCCGGAGCGCCGGTTGAAGCGCGGCGCTTGCGAGGAAATAGTCGATGCGCCATCCAATGTTCCGCTCCCGGGCGCGATTCATTTGGCTCCACCAAGTATAATGGCCCCCCTCTTGCACGAATGCGCGGAAGGTGTCGATGAAGCCCGCGTCCAGAAAGGCGTCAAAGCCGCTGCGTTCCTCCACAGTAAAGCCGTGCGTGCGGACGTTTTCCTTGGGGCGCGCCAGGTCCCGCGCCTGATGCGCGACATTCAGGTCGCCGCAGCAGACGACCGGCTTGCGCGTCTGGAGGCCCGAAAGATAGCTGACAAAAGCCCGGTCCCATTCCTGCCGGTAATCGAGCCGGGCCAGCTCGCGTTGAGAGTTTGGCACGTACACGTTGACCAGGACGAACGCCTCGAATTCCAGCGTGAGCACCCGCCCCTCCCTGTCGTGTTCCGGCATACCGATGCCGCGGCTCATCGACAGCGGCTCTGTCCGGGTCAGAATGCCGGTTCCAGAGTAGCCCTTTTTTTCTGCGCTGTTCCAAAAGGGCAGGTAGCCCTGCCACTCCGCTGGCACGTCATCGGCGGTGCATTTGGTTTCCTGCAAGGCGATGACGTCGGGCGCCTCGGCGGCAAGGAAATCGAGAAAGTTTTTGCGCAGAGCCGCCCGCAGGCCGTTGACGTTCCAAGAAAGGAGTTTCATTCGGCCTAAAGAATGGCCCAGAGCGGTTGTGGAGGAAGAGGGAAAAGTAGCGATTCGGTGGGTTTGCAGCAGCATGCCGTCGTGCTAGTATGGGCATGTGAGCGCGACTGCCATTCTGATCAAGGATCTTTGCAAGGAGTTCCCTGTGCCGTTCCGGCGTGAAACAGTGAAGGCCGTCCAGAATCTTTCTCTAGAAGTGCCTGCGGGGGAGGTCTACGGACTGCTCGGCCCGAACGGTTCGGGCAAAAGCACCACGATGAAGATTGTGCTGGGCCTCATCCGGCCAAGTTCGGGATCGACCGAGGTCTTTGGCGTCGATTCACGGCGGGTCGAGAGCCGGGAAAACGTCGGGTTTCTGCCGGAGAACCCTTACTTCTACAAGTATCTGACGGGGTTGGAGACGCTGCTTTTCTTCGGAAAACTCTGCGGGCTTTCGGGCCGTCACCTGCGGGAGCGGTCCTTTGAGCTGCTCCAAACGGTGGGCTTGGAGGAGGCTGCGGACCGGCGGCTGGGCGGCTACTCCAAGGGCATGCTCCAACGCATCGGATTGGCCCAGGCGCTCCTCGGGGAACCCCGGCTCCTGGTGCTTGATGAGCCCACCGCGGGGGTTGATCCGGCGGGAGCGCACGCGATCCGGGACTTGATTTTGCAATGCAAGCAGCGCGGCATCACGGTCCTGCTCTGTTCGCACCTGCTCGGCCAGGTGCAGGAAATCTGCGATCGGATTGGGATCATGGACCGGGGCGAGCTGCTCGCAGAGGGGCGCATTGACGATTTGGCCGGGAAAAAGAACCAGATCGAGATGGTGCTGGAAAACGCAACGCCGACACTGCTGGAAAGTCTTGGCGCCTTGAGTCTTGCCTCCGGGGCCAGGGTGGTCTCCCAGCGTGGCGCACGGACGGACTTGGAAAAGTTTTTTCTGGATGTCACCCGGCACCGGAGTTGAAACGGTTTTTTTGAGACCCCCACGTCGCTTACGTCCCTCATGAACCAGGCCCAAAACCCACTCTCGCTGTCGTTGCGCCGGATCTGGGCGCTCGCTCACAACACCTTTTTGGAGCTGGTCCGGCTCAAGGTATTCTACTTCCTGCTGCTTTTTGCTTTTTTGATCATCGGCAGCTCGCTCTTCACCGTGCAGTTCAGCTTCCAAAACCCGCTGCAGGTTCTGAAGGATGTGGGGCTTGGGGCGATGAGTATTTTCAGCTGGCTCCTCGGTTTGCTGTGCACCGCCAACCTGCTTCCTAAAGACATGGAGGACAGGACGCTTTACACCATTCTGGCCAAACCGGTCTCCCGGTTTGAGTACCTCCAGGGGAAATTGTACGGAGTGTTCCTGCTGCTGGGACTGTCGGTCCTTCTCATGAGCCTTTTGTTCGCCGGAGTGCTCGCGATCCGCGAACAACAGGAAATTGCCGAATTGGCGCGGAACTTGTCGGCTGAAAACCTCCCTGCGGCGGTAGCGGAGATCCGGGCGGCAACCTTCCAGATGAATCTGCTCCCTGGCGTTGTGCTGATTCTGCTCAAGGCCATGCTTTGCTCGACGTTGACGCTCTTGCTTTCGACGCTGGCGACCTCCTCGGTTTTCACGGTGCTCACCTCCGTCGTCGTGTACCTCATCGGCCATGTGCAGGGAATTGCCCGGGAGGCGTGGCTTGCCGGCGGACAGGCATCCCCCCTGCTCAAGGTCCTGATAGCGGGAATGGCACTGGCCTTTCCGGATCTGCAACTCTTTAACGTGGTGGATGAAATCGCCGTCGGCACGGCCCTGCCGGCCCTGCTCTTCTGGCAGGTGGCGGGTTTTGGAGGGATGTACATCCTGGTGTATTTTCTTTTGGCCCAGCTTGTTTTTTCGACACGCGAACTGTGAGAAAGGCGCTGTGCATTCTCGGCCTGCTGGCGGGCTTCGGCTGCTTGAAAACGGCGGCCGAACATTATCTGCTGACTGTTCAGCGTAGCGCTGGCTTCCAGTTGGCCACGCTTTCCGGGCAGACACGGACCCAGCTGGGCCAAACCGGTTTTGTGGCGGCCTTAAGTGGTTTTCGGGCCCTGATGGCTGACCTTCTTTGGATCCGGGCCGGTTCCGCATTTGATCGGACGGAATGGCCCCGGATGCAGATGCTGTTGCATGCGGCGACCCAGTTGCAGCCCAGGGCGGTGGTGTTCTGGGAAATGGCCCATTTCCACATGGCCTACGACGCCTCTCACTCCATGAGGCTCAACGTCCGCCAACAGCCGGCGGCGGCCCTGCGCCGGGTGGCGGAGTTGGAGTACGTGCAGATCGGGGAGGATTTTCTGAAGGCAGGCCTGGTGTTTAACCCGGAAAGCGCAACGCTTTGGCAGCGTCTGGGCGAATTATACAGCCGCCGTAGAGACGATCCTGCGCGGGCCTCGGCCGCCTATGCGGAGGCCGCCCGGAAGCCCGGTGCCCTTGGGTTCCTCCGGCGCATGGCCGCCTACGAACTGGCAAAGGTGCCGGGGAAGGACCGCGAGGCCTACGAACAGCTCCGTTCGCTTTACCTGGAGGGGGAACCGCAGCGTCTTCCAAATTTAGTGAGGCTTTTACGGCAACTAGAGGAAAAATTGGCTGTTCCAGAAGCGGAGCGGGTTTACACTACCCCTTCCGCCCCCAGCGGCACGCCGGCATCCCGTTAAAAGCGCTCCGGCACAGCGTGCCCGGCTGTCGAGCGGCTCCACCCATTTTATCCCGCTCCGCCCCACCACCCCATGCGTTACGCAATCTTTGGCGATATTCATGCCAATCTGGAAGCCTTCCAGACCGTCTTGGCTGACGCCCGCGCCGAAGGAGCGACTGATTTTGTGTGTCTGGGAGACATCGTCGGGTACAACGCGGACCCGGTTGCCTGCATGGATATCGTGCGCGAACTTGGCTGCCCAGTGGTGAAGGGCAACCACGACGAACAGGCCTCGGAAGACAGCGACCTGGCCTATTTTAACCCACTGGCCGCCCGTGCGATTCAGTGGACCCGCGACCGTCTCACCCAGGAGCAAAAGGACTGGCTGCGCTCTTTGAAGTTTTCCCGACTGGTCCGGAATTTCACCATCGTGCATGCCACCTTGGATTCCCCGGCGAGCTGGGGCTACGTGGTCTCCGACTTGGATGCGTCCGCCAGCTTCAGCTACCAGCACACGCAGCTTTGTTTCTACGGACACACTCACGTCCCGCGCGCCTATGTCCGTGACCTGCGTGTAAACGAGCATCCCGCCACTTCCCTTCTCATCGAGCCGGGTAAGAAGTACTTCCTCAACGCCGGTTCCGTCGGGCAACCGCGCGATACTGACTGGCGCGCCTCCTACATTTTGTACACCCCCGCTACACAACTGGTGGAGTGGCGCCGGCTCGAATACGACATCGCCGCAACGCAGGCCAAGATCCTCGCTGCCGGTCTGCCCGAGCGGCTTGCCTCCCGCCTTTCGGAAGGCCGCTGATCCCTTTGGCATCGCCTTTCCAGGCGCTGCACCACACTGCGATCGCGGCTTGAAACGCCATGGCCCCACCCGTCTCGCAGCTGCCTCTGGAGGAGGCGCCAGGCTCCATTCTGATTCTTAAGCCCAGTTCTCTAGGAGACATTGTGCACACGCTTCCGGCGGTGTGCGCCCTCAGGCGGCGCTGGCCAACCGCTTCGATCCGTTGGTTGGTTAATCCAGAATGGGCGCCCTTGCTTCGGGGCAACCCCGCCGTTGATGAAACGCTTCCGTTTCCTCGCCAGTCCTTCCGCGGCCTCTCCGGCCCCTACCGTCTTTTGCAGTGGGCCCGAGCCTTTGGTCCGGCGGGTGCGGCCGATCTGGTTTTAGATTTTCAATGTCTCCTGCGGTCCGCGCTTGTTGGGCGCTTCTGCAGACGCGCCCGTTTTTACGGTCTCTCGGACGCGCGCGAGGGCGCCCGTTTCTTTTACGACGCCACAGTCCCGGTCCACCTCGGAATGCATGCCGTTGACCGTTATCTCTGCCTGGCGAGGGCTGTCGGCGCCCCCGCCGGCCTCCCCTTGGAGTGGCCCTTGCCCACCTCCGCCTTGCCAGCCGGCTTCGCCCCGGGGCCCCCTTTTATTGCGATCCATCCGTTTTCACGTGGCAAGGGGAAGTCCCTTTCGCTGGGGGAACTGCGAGTGCTTTGCGAGGCGCTCGCCCCGCTGCGGGTGATTTTGGTGGGAAGGTCGCAGGAGGTGCCGGCTCCGCTGCCCCATGTGGAAAACTGGCTCAACCGCACAGATCTGTTAGAGCTGACCGCCCTCTTGCGTGAGGCCGCGTGGACCCTGAGCGTCGACAGCGGCCCGATGCACATCGCAGCCGCGCTTTCGCCCCGTGTGGTGTCGATCCACACGTGGAGCAACCCAAACCGCGTGGGCCCCTATCCACAGGAGGCCTGGGTGTGGCAAAACGGTGCACTTTTCCAGAGGGGCCGCCCAGAGGTGCTCCTTCCTGCCAAGGGGCACACAGACCTGGGCCGCTGGCTGGGCAGTCGGCCCGAATTTGTTTAACCTACCCAATCATGACTCAGGACTGGACCATTCAAAGCCGGGGCGAGCAGTGCTTGGCCACTGGCGCGCCTTTCGCTGCGGGGGAGTTGTTCCACACCCTCCTGTTTCTGGAGGGCGCCACACTGCGCAGAGAGGATCTCAGCTCGACGGCCTTGCGCGAGCGGCCCGCCGACGCGCCTGTGCCGTTTTCCATGTGGCGCTCCAAGTTTGAACCTTCTGCTGCGAAGCCCGCGGAGGCTCTGGGAAAGCAAACGGCGGAGGAACTGCTGCGCCATTACATGGCAGATGAGGATCCGCGGTGGCGCAACGTCCGCTACATTCTGGCCGTCATGCTCGAGCGAAAGCGCACCTTGAAGGAGATTCAAACCGTCCGCGGAGAAGACGGCTCTCTTTCCCGGGTCTACCAATTTCCAAAGACGGGCGAAGTGCTTGTCGTACCGGACCCGCAATTGAGAATGGACCAGATTGCGGCGGTACAGCTGGAGGTTGCGGAGCTTCTCGGCAAGCCAGCCACTCCCACCGAGCCCACCGCCACCGAGCCCACCGAGCCCACCGAGCCAGCCGAGCCAGCCGAGCCAGAGCGGATGTAGGTTGTGTTCCTGCGCAGCCATCCGAGCGGGAAAAACCAAGGCTATCCTATTTACTGGGTTGCTGTTGCCCCCCCCCCGGCGATTCGCCCGGCCTGGTCCTCCAGCATCTCCGGTATCAGACCCGCCACCCAGATGACACAGAGACACGCAGATGCTGCCTACTCTTTCCCCTCATCTCATCCATCTGTGAAATCTGCGGATAAACCTCTGAATGAGACGGTTATTGGCTTTGTTACGGAGAGCCCGTTGGCATTCCCTTCCTGAACGGAGGTTTCTTTGACCGTGACCACGCCCTAATGTGCGGCGGGCTTTGATTGGCTTGGGGCGGGCAGGGAAGGGCCTCCTCGGGCGTTGAGCAGGGTGAGAATCGTTTGCTGGTTGAGGTACCAGTCGCGGAGGGTACGGGAGAGGACCGACTCCTTAAACTCGCGAAAGTTCTGCACGTTCAATGCGGCATCGACGTTTTCACGCAGCTGTTTAGCGATGTCCGCCCGCGGCTCAGCGCACCAGTTCCGGAACGAGCCCGAGCCGTCGGAGAGCATCCGCGCCGCGGCGGAACGGGCCTCCAGGTCGAACCGGAAGTCGGCCACCTCGACAGTGGCCTTGTCGACCTTGCCCTTGTGCCGGTGTTCCTCGCTGCGGGCCAGGACCACCTCGCGCGCTAGGTCCATGATGCGCCGCTCCAGCTTGGCGACTACATCCTCCTCAGAAACCTCTTCGAGTGCCTGCACGCCAAGGTCGCGTTTGGCCAGTTCCAGCCTCTGGCAGAACCGCTTGAGCACACCCTTCTCGAGCTCTTCAAAAAAGGCCTTCCCACGGCGTAATATCAACGCCTTGTCCTCCTTG
>CAMCIN010000084.1 GCA_945874745.1 Akkermansia muciniphila
GCACGCCGGCACCTGCTCGAGGCCCTCGAGGCGAATCCCCGCGACCGGGCAGCGCTGGAGGCCCTTGCGCGGCTCGCCGCAACCCGCAAAAAGGAGGACAAGGCCCCGTGAACGGCTTCCGAAACTTCGGTCACATCGGCGCGACCGCCTGTGGGGCACTGTTCTTGTTGGCCCGTGCGCTGTGGGCCGACGGCATTCCTCCGCCCAATCCCAAGACTGCGCGCGAGGCGCTCTCGGATCCAAACGAGGTGGCCAACTGGAAAAACCCAAAGGGCTTTGAGAAGGACGTCTTCACCTTCGTGCGGCTGCGCTACAACGTGGGCGGGCGCACGGGTCGCTACAACCCGCACCGCTGGGCCATCGACTATCCCGACGCGGATTTGAACCTCTCCTTCCGCCTCCAGCAGATGACCTCGATGAAGGTCGATCCGAACGCCCGGGTTCTGCGCATCACCGAGCCGGACGTTTTCCGTTATCCTTTTGTGTACGCCGCCGAGCCAGGTGACTGGCTGCTGAGCGAGCAGGAGGTGCAGATTCTGCGCAGATATTTGCTCAACGGCGGATTCCTGATGGTGGACGATTTCTGGGGCGAGGACGAATGGGACGGTTTTGAAAGCCAGATGAAGCGGATTTTCCCCGACCGCACATGGAAGGACATTCCGCGTTCCGACCCCTTGTTTCACTGCGTATTTGACCTGCCTGAGACGCTAAACCTCCAGTGCCCAAATGTGCGGCTTGGGACCATGAGCCAGTTCGGCGGCGTGACCTGGGAGCGTCCGGATGCCATGGAGATGCACGTGCGCGGCTGGTTTGACGACAAGGGCCGTCTGTGCGCGCTCGCCACCCACAACACCGACAACGGCGACGGTTGGGAGCGGGAAGGGGAGAACGAGTACTATTTCCGCGAGTTCTCCGAGAAGAAGGCCTACCCGCTCCTCATCAACATCCTGTTTTGGGTCATGAGCCATTGAGTCCGGCAAAGACCCCGCCCCTTGCAATCCATCCCGACCCATGAACGACGCAGCCACCTTTGAAGCACTTTCCACAGCCCGCGAGCGCCTCCATTCCGAGATCGGCAAGGCGGTCGTCGGGCAGCGGACCGTGATCGAGCAGATCCTGGTGGCCATGCTTACCGGCGGCAATTGTCTGCTCACCGGTGCGCCCGGCCTGGCCAAGACCCTTCTGGTCAAATCCCTCGCCGAGGCGTTTTCCCTCCAGTTTACGCGTATCCAGTTCACGCCGGATCTCATGCCCGCGGACATCACCGGGATGGACATCCTCCAGGACGGCCCAGAGGGGCGCGGCCTTAAGTTTGTCCCCGGGCCGGTCTTTGCGCAGATGCTCCTGGCCGACGAAATCAACCGCACCCCGCCCAAGACCCAGTCGGCACTGCTCGAGGCGATGCAGGAAAAACAGGTCACCGTGGCCGGCCGCCGGTACGAACTGCCGCGTCCCTTTTTTGTTTTGGCGACGCAGAACCCGGTGGAGATGGAGGGGACGTACGTGCTGCCTGAAGCCCAGTTGGACCGATTCATGTTCAACGTGATCATCGACTACCTGCCGGAGCAGGAGGAGGTGGAGGTGGTGCAGCGGACGACCTCGCCGGCGGGCGCAGCGATCCAGCCCTTGTTTGGCAGTGAGGACGTGCTGGCGTTCCAGCGACTCGTACGGACGGTTCCCGTGGCGGAGGAGGTCGTGCGGTACGCGGTGCGGTTGGCGGCGGCTTCCCGTCCGCAGGTGGCCGGGAGCCCCGAATTTGTGCGGCGCTACGTCAACTGGGGCGCTGGGACGCGCGCGGCCCAGTGTCTGGTGCTTGGGGCGAAGGTGCTCGCCGTCTGGGCGGGGCGGGTGCACGTGACCCAGGAGGATGTGCGCGCTCTTGCGCACCCGGTGCTGCGCCACCGCATCCAGCTCAATTACAAGGCGGAGGCCGAGGGCGTGAACGTGGAAAGCTTCATTCAGAAACTGCTCGCGGAGGTGCGCTGAAAATGAGCGAGGGATGGTTTCAGCGGCTGTTTGGGCCCAGGACTGTTTCCCCGGCGGATGCGCTGCGGAAAGGTTCCTGGAACGCGCCCGGCGGCCCGGGGGCGGAGATCGTCCCTTGGATGGACGTACCCACGCTGATGGCCATTGGCTCGCTCGAACTGCGCGTACGTCGCCTGGTGGAGGGGCTCAGCCGGGGGATTCATCGCAGCGTGCGCCGCGGCTATTCCACGGAGTTCACGGAGTACCGTCCGTACACTCCGGGGGACGATTTGCGGCACATGGATTGGCGGCGGCTTGCGCGCACGGACCGGCCTTTTGTGCGCCAGTACGAGGAGGAGTCCGAATGGGGCTGCCTGGTGGTCATGGATCTGAGCGCCTCGATGGGGTTTGGTTCGCTCTCGCATTCGAAGGCGGACTACGGCCGCACGCTTGCCGGGACGCTGGGGACTTTTCTGCATGGGCAGGGGGATCCTGTGGGCCTGTTGCGCTTTGCCGATGAGCTCGGAGACATCGTGCCCGTCCGCCGTCTCGCACGGCAGTTGTCGCGCTGGTGGCCGCTCCTGGCCGCGCCGCCCGCAGGAGACGGAACCGGTCTGGGCAAGGCGATGGAAGGGGCGCTCCGCCTGTTGAAACGGCCGGGATTGGTGGCGGTGGTCAGCGACCTGCTCACGCCGCCGGGTTCCTGGGCCGAACCGCTGCGCCTGCTGCGGGCGGCCAGACACGAGGTGGTGGTCTTCGAGGTATTGGATCCGCAGGAGCTCGAATTCCGGTACGAAGGCGACACGCGCTTTGAGCACATGGAGTCGCCGCTGCGCCTCGACCTCGACGCGGCACAGGTGAGGGAGTCGTATCTGCAAAGGCTGGGCGCGCACCGCGAAGCCTGTGCGGCGCTTTGCGAGTCTGAGGGGGTTCCGCTGCTTTCGGCGCGCACCGATTTGCCGCTCGAGCCGCTGTTACGTTCCGCTTTTTCTGAGATTGCCCGCCTCCGCCCGCACGCCGGCGGAGGCCGAAAGGGGGGGAACTAGGCCATGGCGCTTTTGTCCCCCTGGTTTTTGCTCGGGCTGCTGGCGGTGGCCGGTCCGCTTGTGGCGCATCTGCGGCGCTTGAACGTGCAAAAGCGCGTGGCCTTCAGCGCGGTGGACTTGCTGGAGGCGCGCCCACCCCGCAGTGCGCGCCGCAGCTGGGAGGATGTGGCGCTGCTGGCGGCGCGGATCGCGGTGTTGGGGCTGCTTTCGCTGGCGTTTGCGCGGCCGTACCTTCCGGTGGCCACGGGCGGGGCCGGGGCAGCGGGAGAACTACGGCGCCTCGTGGTCTTGCTCGACACGAGCGCAAGCATGCGCCGGGGCAAAACGTTCGAGGAGGCCAGAGGACTGGCGATCGAAAGAGTCGCGCGCGCCGAGGCGCCAACCGCTTTGGAGCTCCGCACCTTCGACCGAAGCGTGCGGACGGTGTTGCCGTTTGCCCAGTGGCAGCGGACACCTGAAGCGGAGCGGGGGACCCTTTTTAAGGGAGCCATCACCGCCATTGAACCAGGTTGGTCCGTCGCCCGTTTGGACGAGGCGTTGCGCGCCCTCGCAGAACAGCACAATGCCGAGGCGGCGGGGGGATACACCGAGGTGATGGTGGTGTCTGACTTTCAGGAGGGGAGCAGTCTAACGGGACTCCAGGGCTACGAGTGGCCGCAGCGCTTTGGCGTGACGCTTTGCAAGGTTGGACCGCAGCAGCAGCCCGCCGGCGTCACGTTGCGGTGGCTGCCTCCGGATTTGGATACGGCGCCTAGCGATGCGCCTTGCAGGGTTCAGGTTGTCGCGTCTGCTGATTTCCAGGCCGAGACGGTCAAACTTTTGGTCGAAGGCTCCAGGCCATCAGCGGTTTCGTTTCCCGTGGTGGCGGGCAAATCCAAGGTGGCATCGTTTCCACAGGAGGCGGTGCACGCGCGGGTGCGGGCAGAGGGCTTTGATGATATCGCCGCCGCGACCTGGGTGGCCCGGGTTCCTCAACGCAGGGCGCTGGTGGCCGTCGCAGTCGCTAACGCGGATGCATCCGGCAAGCGGTTACAATTTTGGGACCATCGAAGCCGCAAGTTTGTCGGTAGCATTAGCCCGAATGCGTCCGGCAAGCCCCCTGCCGAGGACAAAACGGCTTCGGCCTATTTTGTGCGTAGCGCGCTTGGGGCGTTGGGCGAGGCGCGTGTGGAATCCGCCGATGCCGCAACACTGCCGCCTGGACGCGACGCCGAGGTGGCGCTTTGGGTCGTATGCTCCAAGACCGACCCGGCTCTGGAAGAACGCATACGCAACTCGGTTGAGGGCGGGGCAACGGCCTTGGTTTTACTCGCCGGCGAGGCCGATGCACCCTCACTGAGCGCACTGTCTGGAATCCCCATAGGCGCCAAGGAAAAGGCGCTCGAAAGCTTCGTGGTTCTCGGAGCAATTGCCCGCGAGCACCCGCTCTTTGCTCCGTTCCAAGCACCCCAGTTTTCTGATTTCACGGCCATTCGTTTTTGGAAATACCGCGCTCTGGAGCTGCCCGGAGAATCCGGCGCCCAGGTGCTCGCCCGTTTTGAAGGCGGGGATCCGGCGCTCGTGGAGGTGCGCCGTGGAGAGGGACGCGTTTTGGCGTGGGCCAGCGACTGGCGGCCGGCGGATGGACAATGGGTGCTTTCCTCGCGGTGCGTACCTTTTCTGGCTGCGTGCGTGGAACTGGCCGGCGGAGGGCGGCGCCAGTTGCTCACTGGTACACCCGGGGAGAGTTTCCCGCTGCCGCCCGGCTCGACGGGGGTGCGCAACGACGGCGGCGGACTGGTTCCCGTATCCGGCGGCGCCGTGGTTCTGGACCAGCCCGGCGTGTATCCGATCGAACCGGGCGGCGGCATCGTCGTGGTCAACATCGCACCCGAGGAGGCCTCTGCGGCGTCGTTACCCGAAGGCAAACTCGAAGCCCTCGGCGTTCCCGTCAACAAACAGGCCGTCTCAGAAAAGCCGGGCGCTTCCGGGTTGGTTTCCGCCGAAGCGCTGGCTCTGGGTGAGCTCGAATCCAGGCAGGGCGCCTGGCGGTTTGTGTTAGCCGCGGTCCTCGGGTTGCTGGTCGTGGAGACATTGTGGGCCGCAAGGATCACGCAAAAGAGAAAGGGAATCGCATGAACTCACCCTCAGAATCGCTTCCGCAGGATGCTCCCGAGGTCCGGGGCGCCTCCCCGTTTGCTCCTCTTTTTGCACCGCTCCTAGCGAGGCTCCGGGCTGAGCGAGCCGCCTGGCTTTGGGCCGTCGGCTGCCTGCTGGCCACGGGCGGTTCTGTGCTGGCGTGGTACTTCACGGGCGCCGGTGATTTTGTAGTTTGGTATTTGTTTTGCCTGGCGCTGGTTCTGGCCGGGAGGTTGAAACTTCGTGGTTGGACGCCTCCGGTCAAAGCACTGGCGCTGCGGGTCGAACAATGCGATTCGTCGCTGGAGGGGCGGCTGCTTACCGCCGTGGAGCAGGGGGACACAGCGGGCTGGAACTTTGTGCAACAGCGGCTCTTTTCGGAAGTCGAGTCGCTCGCTCAGGGCGCCCGGTGGGAAGGCTCCGTGCCGCGGTGGCGCCTTGGCCTTGCCCGTTTTGCGGGCCTGACGCTGGCGTGTCTGGCCTTCGCCGCGCTGGTGCTCTGCCGGGTGGTGCCGTCGCCGCATGCGGAGGATTTGGCCGCGGTGCCTGCCCCCGCCATTTGGGTGCCCGAGGTCCAGCCCGGCAGCGTGGAACTCGAAAAGGGCACGCGTCTTTCGGTGACGGCCCGTCTTCGGGAGGTGTCGCCCGATGTCCGGCTGGTGGGACAGTCCGCGGGGGGAGAGCCGTTTTCAATTCCCATGCAACAGAGCCTGAACGAGCCGCTTTACGGGGCAGGGATTGCGGCGGTGGAGGGCGATCTGGAGTACTGGGTGGAGACGCCAGACGCCAACTCGGAGCGCTTCAGTGTGCGCGTGTTTGAATATCCAAAGCTGCTTCGTTCCGACGCCTTGGTCCAATACCCGCCCGGATTGGAACCGGCACAGCGCACTTTTGAAAACGCGCGAAAACTCACCGTGCCAGAGGGCGCCTCGGTGCGCTGGGAACTTCAGCTGAACAAGCCGGTCAAAGCCGCCCGGCTCCGCCACAAGGACGGCCAACTGGAAGAGCTGCCCGTTCCCGCGGAAGGCACGACGCTTCTCTGGGTGCTTGCGGAACTGGCCGTTCCGGTCTCGGCGCGCCTCGAACTCGAGGACGCCCAGGGACGCAGCGCGCGGGAGACCCCTGAGTTTCAAGTGCAGGTCCTGCCGAACCAGCCGCCCAAGATCCGTCCGCTCCTGCCAAAGGCCGACGCCCGCTTCACCAAAATCGAGGAGGTGGATTTTATCGCTGAAGTCTGGGACGACAGCAACTTGAAGCGCTGGGGCGTTACCTTGCAGCTGGGCAAGGGGGAGCCGGTCGAGGTGGTGCTGGGCGAAAACTCCAAAAGCGGCGCGAAAGTCCGTATGAGCGAATCCGTCGCGCTTGAGGAAAAGGGGCTGGAGCCTGGGGACTCGCTGAGCTGGTTTTTCTGGGCGGAGGATCTGGTGCGCGGGGGGAAGGTGCGCAGGGTCGAGAGCGATTTGATGCTCGGCAGAATCCGGCCGTTTGAGGAGGAATACAGCCAGGGTGAAGAGAGCGACGGGGAGTCGGAAAAGGGCGGACCGCAGCTCTTGGAGTTGCAGAAGCAGGTGCTCGCCGCTACGTGGAATTTGCGCAGAACGGAGGCCGGAGCGGAGTCTGCCAAGGGCGTGGCCACGGTGCGCTCCGCGGAGTCGAAGGTGCTGGAGATGGCCGGGGAGGCGGCTGCGAAGGAAAGGGATTTTGTGCGGAAGGGTTACTACGAGGAGGCGCTCGGACACTTGGAAAAGGCGGTCGAGTTGCTCGGTGCAAAGCCGGATGCCGGGACGGGATTGGAAGCCGCATTGCAGGAGGAACGTGCAGCCTACGCGGCACTCACCCATTTGGCGCCCTCCTCGTACCAGATGAGCAAAGGGAAACCCTCCAAGGCGCAGGAGCACACGGCGCAGATGAGCAACCTGGAGTTCGCCAAACAGGAGGACCGTTACGAGTCAAAGAGCGAGGCGAAGTCCGCCCAGCAAAACGAGGAGCGTTCCGAAATGGAGGAACTGCTGGCGCAATTTCGCGCATTAGCCCGGAGGCAGGAGGAGGTTTCGGAGCGGATGAGGGAGTTGGACGCGACCCTTCGCGGGGCGGGGGATGAAAAGGAAAAGGAGGCGGCAAGACGCGAACTCAAGCGGCTCGCAGACGAGCAAAAGGCGCTCGCGCAGGAACTGGAATCCGCCCAGCAAAAGGCTGCTTCCAAGGGGGAATCTCTGGCGACTCAAGCTCCCCAGTTGGATGCGGCCCGCGAGGCGGCCCAAACGGCGGCCTCCGCTGCCGAAAGGGGTGCGGTGGACGAGGCCCGTGCGGCGGCGGCGCGCTCCACGGAGAAGCTGCGCGAAGGGGGCGACGCTTTGCGCCAGCAACTCTCCGGTCAGACGCGTGAGGCGGCCCGCGATTTGCAGGAGCGGGCCCAGCAACTGGCAGAGCAGGAACAAAAACTGACTGAGGCTCTGGACCCCGAGAAAAAAGGCCCCGGCAAGCTTCAGGAACCCTCCCTCCGCAAAGAACTCGGCGAACAGCGCCAAAAACTGGGGGAATTGCAGTCGGAAATCCAACGCGTGGCGGACGCTTCCGAAGCCTCTGAACCGCTCTTTTCCAAGGCGCTTCAAGAGGCGCATCGGGGAACGGTGCAAAATCAGACCGACGCCAAATTAAAGGTCGCCTCCAACGCGATCGCATATGGGCAGCCGGCGCTGGCCCGCAGGGCGGAGGCCGCTGCGGCGAAGGATCTCACCGAGTTGTCGGCCGCGGTGGGCAAGGCGGCGGATGAGGTTTTTGGAGATGACGCACAGGCGCTGAAAAAAGCCCGCGCCGTGGTGGACGCCTTGGCCCGCGAGGCGCAGCCCGAAGCAGGCCAACCGAGCCAACCGGGTCAACCGAGCCAACCGGGCCAACCGGGTCAACCGGGTCAACCGGGTCAACCAGGGCAGCAGAACCCCATGGAGAACCAGGGCACTGCAGCAACCCCTGGACATCCTGGAGCTGGCGTCGTCGCGCAAAACGGTTCCTACCAAGGTGGGGGAGACGGGGTCCCAGCGCAGAAGCTCGGCGAATGGTTGGGTCAGCTTGACCGAGTGGAGGCGCTTTTGGAACGGCCCCACCTGCGGGCCGCCGTTGCCCGCGTCCAGCAGTCCGCAGAGCAACTGCGCGCCGACATGAAACGCAATGCAACCAAGCCCAATCCAAAGGCCATCGAGGACGGGTTGCTCGTGCCTCTGGCCCAATTGCGCGACGCCATCTCCGCGGAGTTGGCGAGGAAGGCGGGCCGTGAAAGCGAGGGACCGGTGGACCGTGATCCCGTGCCCCGCAAGTTTGAGGAAAGTGTCCGCCGATACTACGAAGCGCTGGGGGGCTCCCGCTGATGCCTGTGCTGTTTCCAATTCTTGCGGAGTTGAGCCTGGCTAGGGCGGATTCTCTTTTGGCGGTGTGCGGCGTGGCGCTGGGCTTGGGCGCGCTGGTGATCTGGTCCTACCGTCCCGTACGAATGTCGGGCGCGCGGCGTGCCTTGGCGCTGGGCAGCAAGCTGTGCGGGCTTTTCCTGCTGCTGGCCTGCTGGCTGGAACCCCAGTGGCTGACTCGCGTCCCCAAGGAGCGCGCCAATACGGTCGCACTCCTTCTCGACGATTCCCGCAGCATGCGCCTGCCCGACGACTCGCAACCGGGTGCGCTTTCCCGCGGAGCCGTTCTACGGGAAGCCTGGCGCAAGGGGGCCACGGGCTGGCGCGCCGTTTTGGAGCGGGATTTTCGTGTCCGCTCCTTCACGTTTGGTTCAGGACTCCGTGAACTCGGCCCCTCAAGCGAGCTGGCCTTTAGTGACGGTCCTACCGCCCTTGGCGCGGCCCTCACACAGACCCGGGAACGGGTAGGGGAGGCGCCATCCGCCATCCTGGCCTTCACTGATGGCGTGGCAAGCGACCTGGCCGGGCTGGATGCCACCGCCCTTCCACCCGTCTATCCGGTCCTTGTTGGCAAGCCGCTGGGCTCGCCAGACCTAGCACTTGGGAGCGTGTCGAGTACGCTTTCCCCGTTTGAGGATGCTCCCGCCACCATTCAGGCTGAGGTGCGCGCCAGCCATGCGGGCGCTCCGCGGGTCCGGGTACGTATTGAGGCGGTGGACCCGTTGCCCGGAGCCGGGGCGAAATCCGTTCTGGCGGAGACCGAGGTGCTGGTGCCGGAGGCCACGGGACGTGCCATGGCGCAGCTTCAGTTCGAGCCTCTGCGCGCCGGTGCGACCTTCTACCGGGTCAGCATCGACAGCGCACAAATTGCCGCCTCCAGCGAAGTCACCCTCGAGAACAACACCCGCCTTCTCTGCGTCAACCGGACCGCGGGTCCGCACAAAATCCTCTACGTGGCCGGACGCCCCAACTGGGAATTCGGGCCGCTGCGCCGCGCCCTGGACGGGGATCCCGAAGTGCAGTTGCGCGCCCTCATCCGTGTGGCGAAACGCGAGCCGAAATTTACGTTCAAGGGCAGGGGGGGTGACGCCACCAATCCGTTGTTCCGCGGTTTTCAGAATGGAGAGAATGCCGAGGTGCAGCGGTACGACCAGCCCGTGTTGGTCCGGGTGAATCTCGACTCACCAGAGGAGCTCGCAGGTGGCTTTCCCAAAACAGCGGATGAACTGTTCGGGTTCAAGGGCATCATCCTGGCCAACCTGGAGGCGGAGTTTTTCACCCCGGAACAGCTGCGGCTCCTGCAGCGTTTTGTGTCCGAAAGGGGCGGCGGCCTGCTGATGCTCGGAGGGATGGAGAGTTTTGAAGGCGGCGGCTGGAGGGGCACGCCCGTGGAGACGCTGCTGCCAGTGTGGTTGGGCAAAGATTCCAGCCAGTCTGCCGGCGAGTTCCACTGGAAACTCACCCGGGAAGGGCTTCTCGAACCCTGGATGCGCCGCCGCAAAACCGAAGCCGAAGAAACCTCACGCAGCGCAGCGCTTCCTCCGCTGGAAGTGCTCAACAGCGTGCAGGGAATCAAGCCGGCGGCCTCCGTCCTGGCCCTTGGCCAGCAGGGCGACGGCGCGCGTCCCGCAGTCGCCGTGCAGCGCTTTGGCCTTGGCCGCTCGGGCGCCCTTTTAGCCGGCGACTTGTTCCACTGGGGCATCGGCCAACCGGAGCACGCCTCAGACCTAGCAAAGTTTTGGCGCCAACTGAGCCGCTGGCTGGTGGCCGACACGCCCGGCCCAGTGGATGTCAGCGCCCAATGGAATCCAGCCACACAGGCGACCCGTCTTTCGGTGCGGGTGCGCAACCCGGAGGCCCGGCTGGTGGAGGACGCCGAAGTGCTGCTCACCATCCGGCGCATCGGCGCGGACGAAGGGGCAGCCGTGCGGGTGCGAGCCGAGCCCGCTCCCGAGGCGGGCGTGTATACGGTCGAATACCCGTCGCTCCAGCAGGGCGCGCTCGTGGCCCAGGCCGAGGCCCGTACCAGTAGCGGCGTCTCGCTGGGTAGCGGCTCCGTTGGCTGGGTACAGGATCCTTCCGAAGCGGAATTCAGCACTCTGACGGCCAACGTCCGGGAGATGAAGGAACTGGCCGAGAAAACCGGTGGCCGGGTGCTCGCTTTGGGAGAATTGGACGCTTTTGTAAAACAGCTCAAAAACGCACCCAACCTTGCCACGGAAATCCGGATCCAACCCCTCTGGCACACGGGATTCGTCTTCGCCTCCGCGCTCCTGTGCCTTCTGGTTGAATGGTTTGTCCGCCGCCAAAACGGCGCCTCCTGAGTATGCAAAACAACCGCGCTCCAATATTTTCCTCACTGCCTCTCGTCCGGGTGCTGACTCTGCTGTGCCTGTTATTGCCGCTCCAAAAAGCGCGGGCGGGGCATGAATTGCTTCTGGTGACGGGGCTGTCGGGACAGGCCGCCTTTGGCGCTGAAATGGAGGCCACCGCAAAGGTCTGGACGGAGGCAGCCAAGCGGGGTGGCCATTCCTTGCAGCAAATTGCACCTGGCGCAGGACCGCAGCTTCCACGTTTGCAGGCCGCCTTGGCCGCCGTTTCAGCCGATGCAACCGACCCGTTCTGGCTGGTCTTGCTGGGGCACGGGAGCGCCCAGGGGAAGTCGCCCAAGTTCAATCTGGAGGGGCCCGATCTGTCCGCTGAGGAACTGGCCCGCAGTCTGGCCCGGCTGCGGCGGCCAGTCATTGTAGTCGCCGGGTTTTCGTGTTCGGGCGCCTATCTCAAGCCCTTGGCGGCCCCCGGGAGAATCGTCCTGGCAGCCACCCGCACAGGCGCGGAGGAAAACTGGACCCGTTTTCCGAGATTCTTTGCCGCCGCGCTGGCCGGCCTGGATGCCGACGCCAACGGAGACATGCAGGTGTCAGTGTTTGAGGCCATGCAGCACGCGACCCAGACGGCCGAAGCCTCCTACAAGGACCAGGGCCGGCTGACCACGGAACACGCAGCGTTGGACGATCTGGGAGACGGCAAGGCCGGCGGGCCCGGACTCGGCATGAAGGCCGCCCAATGGCATCTGGTGGAAAGCGCGGCCGAAGCTCGACTCGCGCCGGCACAGCGCGCAAGACGCGAGGCGTTGGAACTGGAGCTCAACCAACTGCGGCAGGGCAAGGACAAGGTGCCGTCGGCTGAATACGCCGTGATGCTGGAGCAGTTGTTGCTGAAGCTGGCCCGGGTGTACGCGGGCCAGTCTGAGAGCGAGTGAGGGCCAAATTGGTACGAGGCACGAGAGGGGCATCTGTGTGTAGCTGGCAGCGCCAAGGGCCTACCGAGGTTACCCTTAGCAACTCCATATGACATACATTGTGTGGCGTTATAGAATGGGAGCCTTTGGGAAGGCTCTCTCTGTCCGGCAGGCGCTGCACCTCACGCTGCCTGCCCACAAATTACTTTTTCCTCGCCTTGCACTCTGGCACCCTCTGCGTTTCTAAGCATTAGCACTAAGCGCACCTGCGGGTTTCCCTGCCGTCCTTTCCTCGGCTTCCCCACTCCAACTTTACCGTCTCCGCCCAAACATCGCCCACTCCTTACAAGCAACATCCCATGACCGACTCCGCCCACCTCCTGCACGACTCCGAACATCCCCACCACGAGTCCAACCAGCACCACAGCACTCCGGACGTCACCTCCGACACCCGCCAAAAGGCGCTCCAGATCAATCTGGACCCCAGCCTCTACGGGACGTTTGCCGAGATTGGCGCCGGCCAGGAGGTCGTCCGCTGGTTTTTTCGTGTCGGCGGCGCGGCCGGCACCGTGGCCAAGAGCATGTCTGCCTATGACATGACCGTGTCCGACGCCATCTACGGTCCGGCTGATCGGTACGTATCCAGGAGGCGCCTGGAGGCGATGCTGGCGCATGAGTTTGAGCTGAATGTGGAGCGACTCGACGCCAAGCGCGGCGAGAAGACCTGTTTTTTTGCGTTCGCCGACACCGTGGCCGCGCGCTCCTTTCGAGGCAGTTCGGAGTGTCATGGCTGGATGGGCATCATGTTCCAGCACGAGCCCCGCGCGCCTTTCAGCCGTATCTTGATCCACGTACGGATGCTGGATGCCGAGAATGCGGCGCAAGCAGAAGCGCTGGGTGTGGTTGGGGTGAATCTGGTTTATGGCGCCGGGTTCCTGCACCACGACCCGGAGGCGCTCCTGCATTCGCTGCTCGACCAGCTGTCGGTCGGGCGGATTGAAATCGACATGATCGAATTTAAGGGTGCGGCGTTTCAAGGGGTCGACAACCGGCTCATGAGCCTGCGTCTGGTCCAAATGGGACTTTCCGGTGCGGCCATGTTCGGGCCCAAGGGCGACGTGCTCCAACCCTCGGAAGTACTTTACAGGAAGGCGATTCTAGTGGAGCGCGGCGCGTTCCATCCTGTCACCAAGGTCCACATGGATATGCTCCACTGCGCGGCCCGCAAGTTCCGGGCCCTTCCGGAGGTGGGGCAAACTCCCGTGGTGGAGATCATGGAGATCACGATGCGCAACCTGCTTTCCGATCAAACCGAGTTTGATGCCAAGGACTTTCTGGACCGAGCCGACGTGCTTGCCGCCTGCGGCCTGACGGTGCTGGTGTCGGATTTCTCCGAATACTACCGGTTGGGAGCCTTTTTGGCGCGCATGACCAAGGAGCCGATTGGAATCGCCCTCGGGGTGACCCGTCTGGTGAACCTCTTTGATGAAAACTTTTACCAGTCGCTGCCGGGCGGGATTCTGGAGTCGTTTGGGAGGTTGCTTAAAAACAACGTAAAGCTGTTCGTGTATCCCTCGCTCGACAAGGCAACCGGACAGATGATTTCGGTGGAAAACGTGCAGATGCCGCCGCACCTGCATAAGCTTTACGAATACCTCAAGGACAGGGGTTCCTTCATCGGACTGGACGATTGCGACCGTTCGCTGCTCAATATTTATCCGCGGGATGTGCTCGAAGCGGTGATGAAGCGGGATCCGAAGTGGAAGACGCTTGTCCCGGCTGAAGTCATTGACGCCATCGAAAGCAAGGGACTCTTTTTGCCCAAGCAAGGACTGCTGCCTGCCTAAAACCGGCGCGTTTGCCCTGGCCCTGCACACCCACTTTGGACTCCCCATTGCAGAGCCGGGCTTTTCAACGCCCTTGTTCAGCTGCAGCATCCCGGGACTGAATCCCGGGACTGAATCCCGGGTCTGCAGCCCGGGTGGCTCTTGCTGCGCGCTTCTGGCCCTTGCCAAAGAGAGGGACTCCTCCTCGGGGTGATTTGGTGCAGTTGGCTTCTCCGCTTCAGACGCACCGAAGGTGCAGCTTTACTTGCAGCCCATGGCAACGCCGCGGGTACCGGCCCCCGCAGGTCTAGCCTTGGGGCGCCCCAAGCTGCGTCGTCGGGTTGGGACCTAGGCAAATCCCTATTGGCTGCACTGGCTTGGGGGTTGCCCGCACCCGCAGACGCCTCCGACCACGTCTACCTCGAACGCGATGCCCTGGAGCAGCGTCTGTTCGTAGACATGCTGGAGGAAGGCCGTTTCCTCCTCACTGGGGGGCGTGGCGCATTCCAAGCGAAGGCGAACGGGTTTTTGCGCGAATTGCGGGTAAGCTTCCCGCATTTCGCCGTCCAGGATGAAGGAAAGGTAGGCGTTGAGCTTCTCCTGGAGCTGAAAAAGCTGCGGGCTGCCGGGGGTCCATGGGCGCGTTTCCACCATTTTGAGGAGGACTTCGCCGGAAGTTTGATCGAAGCCCAGGAAATCTATAATTCCCGCATGCTCAATTCCTTTTGGACTCACGGGGCCGGGAGAATGCTCCAAGGAGGCTTCTGTGGGGTGGTGTGTGGAATCGGGAGATGTCATGTTGTTAGGGGTGAGACTGGACGTGAAGCCGGTTGGCATCCATTGCTTTAAAAAAAATGAGGACCATATCAGTCGAGAATTTTGGTGGGCCCGAGGTCCTGCAGGTGCGAAATGTACCAGACTTGAAGCCCGAACCGGATCAGTTGCTCATCCGTTTGCATGCGGCCGGTGTCAACCCGGTGGACGGCTACATTCGCTCGGGCAGTTACGCCAAGTTACCCCCCCTTCCCTACACCCCGGGAATGGACGGGGCCGGCGTGGTGCAAGCAGCAGGTTCGCAGGTGAGGGGTTATCGCAAGGGGCAGCGCGTGTATCTGTCGGGTTCCTTGAGCGGCACCTACGCGGAGCAGTGTATTTGCCTGCCCACACAGATCCATCCCCTACCCCCGCAGGTGTCATTCGAGGAAGGGGCCTGCCTGGGAATTCCCTACGCGACGGCCAGCTATGCGCTCTTCCACCGGGGAGGCGCCAAGCGCGGCCAGTCGGTGCTGGTTCACGGGGCAACCGGCGGCGTGGGCCTGGCTGCCATCCAACTGGCTCGCCGCGCGGGCCTGCGCGTCTTTGCCACCGGCGGCAGTGAAACGGGGCGCGTCTTGCTCCGGAATCAGGGTGCCGAACAGGTGTTTGACCACAACCAACCTGGCTATCACCAGAGCATCCTCGAGAGCACCGGGGGCGTGGGAGTCGACCTGATTCTCGAGATGCTTGCCAATGTGAATCTAGGGCGGGACCTGCCGCTGCTGGCCCAAGGGGGCTGTGTGGTGGTGGTGGGCTCGAGGGGGGCTGTGCAGATTCAGCCCCGAGATTTGATGCTGCGGGAAGCGGACATCCGGGGGGCAATGATTTTGCACGCGCCTTCG
>CAMCIN010000085.1 GCA_945874745.1 Akkermansia muciniphila
GGATCAATGAGCGCGGTGCCGCCGAACATCTTCTTCGCGTCCATGTCCGCGTAACGAAACTTTGCCTCGGCCAGCACGCGGATGGAATACCAGCCCGCCACGGGCACGCCGTCGCGCAACTCCTCGAGCGGCACGCTGCTGTCGCGGTACTCGAGAGTCTGGTATGGCTGCGGTTCGCGGAGACGCTTCGCATACCACTCCCTCTCGGAATACCGATGACCTCCCGCCGTTTTTTCGAATGGAGCCGAGAGCGACCAGGTGCGCGTCCCGGGTTGTGGCTCAAAATGGACCGCCCGGTTGACCACATCCTTCGCCGCGGAGAGGTAAAGGCGCATCAGAAAGCTCGAAGTCACCAGCCTGCCTCCATCCGAGGCAAAACCATGCGAACGGTTGTCCTCTGGAAAATCGCGCGTCGGATCGCGGCGGCTCAAATCGAGGTGGAGCAGGTCCTCGAGGGTGCGTCGGAATTCGGTGCGGTTGAGCCGACGCAGGACCGCGGTGTCGTGCGCGGGCCGGCTTTGGGCGTGGGAGGCGAGCGCTTCCTCCAGTTCCAATACGGCACGGTGTCGCTCCTCGGCGGTCGGCTGCTTTTTTTTCGGCGGCGGCATGGTGCCACGCTCGATCTGCTCCAAAGCGCGCAGCCAGGCGGCGGCCGTGACATCCGTCACCGAATTGCCGAGCGACTCCAGCGACACGTCGCCCTTGCTCGTGGAGTCGTCGTGACAGTCCATGCAGCGCTCGGAGACAAAGGCGCGCACCGTCCCGCTGAGGGAGACGGGTCTGCCCTGCTCCGCAGCAAAGCCTGCCGACGGCAGCAGTAGCAGAAGGGCCGCCAGACCCGTTGCAATGCTTTGGGAACGCTTCATGAAAGTTCCCCAAAAGTCCCCTTACTCCGTCCAAAGACGTGGGTCTCGGCGCCGAAACGCTGCGCCATCGAGAGGTAAAGGTTGCACAGTGGGACGCGCTTCTGCTCCGCCTCGGGAAGGATCAGATGGGTGCGGTGCTTGTAGCCGCCGCCGGCGAGAAGCACAGGCAGGTTTTTATTGTTGTGCGCGCTACCGTCGCCCATGCCGCTACCAAAGAGAACCTGCGTGTTATCGAGCAAGCCGAGATCCTGCAGCTTGGTGAGGAACCTCGCCAGATGCGTCATCTGGTAGCGCTCCACCTTCCGCATGCCCTCCATCAGCACCGGGTCCTTCCCGTGATGCGAATAGCCGTGGTAGCCCTTTTCCTCGATGCCCATGGCCGAGGTGTCAAACGAGCCGGGCACCTCGATGGTGGCCACGCGCGTGGAGTCGGTCTGCAAGGCCAGCGCGACGAGGTCGAACAGGATAGGCAGTTGCTGGCTGACAGTCCCGTCCTTCGGTTCCTTCGCGTCCACTTTAGGACGCGAACGCGAAAGCCACGATTTCTCCTGCTCGAGCGATTTCTCCACCTCACGGATCGCGGTGAAATACTGGTCCAGCTTCTCCCGATCCCGGCCTGAGACGCGGCCGCTCATGCCTTTGGCCTGCCCGTTCACGGCATCCAGGATGGACCCCTGTTGCTCGTAGTCGACTCCAAGCGTGGAGGACAGTTCCGCGGGATCGTCCACAAACAACATCCGAAAAACACGCGACACCTGTTGCACGGGCGGCACCATCACGCCGGTGCGCGTCCAGCACAGTTCCACGCCACCGCCACCTACCGGACCTGCAGCGGTGTTGAGCACAGGAAACCGCGTCTGCCCGGCAACCTGGCGCGCCAAAAACTGGTCGAGCGAGATATTTCCATCCGGCATGCTCGACGCCTCGGCTGACTTCACGCCCGAAAGGAACAGGTGCGTCCCTGCGTGGCCGCCGTTGTTACCGTGGTCGAAGTTGGAGAAAACGGTGAACTTGCCCCGCAGCGGCTCAAAAGCCCCGAGGTTGACCGGCAGCGCAGCCTGCGGGCCCTCTTCGGTGGGAAAGAAGGCGTCCTGGATCATGCCAAACGGGTTGGCGACGCACACAAACCGCTGCGGCACGGTTGGCGCGGCCGCCCGCGAAAGCGTCTCCAGCCAGGGGAGTGCGACGGTGACGCCCGCCGCCCGGAGGAACTGCCGGCGTGTGAATGAATCTGTCTTCATGAGCGGATGCGGTTCGTGGTTCGGGAGCGGTGAAGCCTCACTTCACAAACTTCAGGTCCACATTGGGCAGCAGGGCTTTCACCTTGGCCTGCGTTTCCTCTGGGTAGCCTTTGCCGTAGCGGACGAGCGTGAGGGATTTGAGATGCGCGAAGGCTTTCAACTGCGGGAGCACGGCGTCGGGCAGGTCAAGGCCAGAGAGGGAGAGTTCCCGGACCTGCGTCACACCAGCGACGGCAGTGAGGTCAGTGTCCGTGAACTTGCTTGCGTCCATCGAGAGACGGCGCAGCGTGGGAATGGATTTAACCGTCTCGATGGCATCTGTTGCCGGGGAGTTCACGCCGTATTCGAGCGCGATGTATTCCAAGGGCAGGTTGCGCAGGTGCTTGACCAGACCAGAGGTGGCCTTCGCACAACTGATCTCGATGCCCGTGAGATGCTTGAGCTTCTTGAAATGGTCTGCAGCGCCATCGGTGAGCTGCTTGGAATGCCACAGCTTGATGAATTCGAGATTCGGGAACTTTTCACACACATGGCCGAATCCTTCGTCATCAAGGCCGTTGCTGTGGAAGTTGAGCCGCTTGAGCTTTGTCCAACCCTCGAACTTCGCGAAGAAGTGCCCCGGATACCCGGCGCCTCGAGGCGTGAACGCCTCTAGGTTTTTCAGGCCCGCGAGCTTTTCCCAACCCGAGTCGGAGGCCTTGCCAAAATAGGCCAGCTCAAGGTTGGTCAGGTCGGCACACTCGGCAAGCTGCTGGAGCTGAGCCAGACTGGCATCGCCCAGCTTTCCAAAGCCGCTCACGCTCAGACTTTTCAACTTCTTTAGCTTGAGCAGCGGAGCCACCCATTCGTCCTGGATTCCTGAGGCCTCCAGTTTGACCGACTCCAGCGAAGGGATGTGGCCGAGGTGCTCGATGAAGGCGGCGTTGTAGGGGTCTTCCTTCTCCTTGCGCTGATCGTGGGCTTTGCCGCCCAGAATGTTGGTGCTGACCTGGATAAGCGTGTCAAAGAGCGGGAAGTCTCCGCCTGCGGCCGTCTTCAACGCCTCGGGTGTCGTGTTGATCTTCGTGAACGTGCCCGGCGCGCTTTCGATCGTGCGAATGACGGCCTCGACATGGGGATGCTGGCCGGCGGCAGCGAGAATGGCGGCGGCGTTCTCGGTGAGCGCCTTCTTTAGTCCAGCATCAGTGGCGGTAGCGATGACGGCGTCGAGGTCTGTGCGGGACGCGATCTTGGAAAGATCCGGCGCAGCGGCGCGCAGCCCGGCCACTGGAGCCAGCAACGCGGTGATAAGAATGAGGGTGGCTTTCATGGGATGGGAAGGCGGGGGATCAGGGGGTGAACTTTACCTCGACCTCCGGCAGCAGGGCTTTGATTTTGGCCTGGGTTTCGGCGGGGTAGCCGTTCTTGCGGTCAACGAGTTTCAGCACTTTGAGGAAGGCGAAATCCTTGAGCACGGGCACTCGCTCTTCAGTGAACGGGACGTCATCCAGTTCAAGGCTCTCGAGCTGCGACAGCCCTGCGATCGTCTTCAACTCGGCATCCGTCACTTTTGCGAGGTGAGTGATTGTGACGCGGCGCAGCGTGGCAATGGCTTTGACCACCGGGATGGATGCGGCAGTCGCGAAGTTGTCGCCAAGCTCCAGAAACTCCAGAGGCAGCTTCGTAATGTGGACCAGCGCGTCTGGTGTCGCCTTCGAGGAGCCGATGTCGAGGCCTTTCAATTTGGTCAGTTTCGCGAGGTTTGGTGCGCCGGCATCGGTGAACTTGGCGTGCGCGAGGCTGATGTATTCCAGGTTCGGCAGATGCGCGCACAGCTCCTTCAAGCCCTCATCATCAATGCTGCTGCCGCGGTGGGTCACTCTCACCAGCTTCGTTAAGACGTCAAACTGGGCATAGGCGCGGCCGGTCATGGCGGTGCCCACGAAGGCGAAGCTCTCCAGGCCCTTCATCGCACCGGCGAGTTGCACCATGCCTGCATCTGTGAGCCTGCCGTTGTTGGTGAAGCGGAGCGTTTTGAGGTTCGTGAGCCTGCCGAGAGGCGCAATCCATTCGTCGTTGGCCTTGGTGGAAATGACGTTCAGCGACTCGAGTGTGGTGAGGTGTCCAAGGTGCTCGAAGAAGGCGGCGTCGTAGGGATCGTCCTTGCGCTGGTCGTGCGGCCCCGTTTGCGGCACGGCGAGATCGACAAGCTTAAGGCCCTGGCCGTCCCCGGTCTTTTCGACCCGTCCCTTGGCACCTTCCACGGTGCGGATGACGGCCTCGACGTGGGAATCAAGAGCGAAGGCGACGTTCGTGGCGACCGCGAGGGTCAGAAATGTAATGGCGGATAGTTTCATATTTTTGGCTCGAGGTGGAGGACCTTGACCGTGGGGCTATTCGCGGCCCTCAAAGCGTTCTTCTTGCGGCAGCGCCTCTACTTTCCATGTGGCGGGGTAGAAGCGTACGACACGCCCCGGACGGTAGCCTTCGAGCATCATCCCGCATTTGACTTTGATCTGCACGCCGCTGCAGCCGGGGACCACCGGCACTTTGCCGAAGGCCACGATGTTTCCCCCCTTGCGATCATTGATGGGGTCGTAGGTCATCAGGGTGGGTAGCGCCACTGCGATCCCGCCCTTGGGCGCTTTCGGATCGTCCTCGGGCACGGAAAACGGCCAGCCCTGCGGCTTTTCATCGATGCCCTTGAGTTCGTCAAAGAGCTTGGGATCCACGCCATCAAAGAACGTGAGCGTGACGTGCTGTGCCTCGTCATCCACGGCGCTCACAAAGCCCGGGAGTCCGCGCTCGCGGAGGTGGTTACGGTGGCATTCGAGCTGCTGTGCGGTGGCGACTGCACGGCTTGCCTCATCCAGCCAGACCTCCGTCAGGCGGCCGGGACCGTAGAGCGTGGCCCACGTGAGGTTGAAAAGGACAGTCTGGCCGGGCCGCAATGCCTTGAGGTCCGCGATGCGGTCGCGCTGGAACACGCGGGTGCGGGTGAGCAGGTCGAAAGTCTTCGGCTTGCCCTCGCCGGCGCCTTTGGAGTTCCCGACAAGCACGGCATTGAGCTTCATCCCCGCGAGATCCAGGCTCTCGATTTTCCAGTGCTGCTTCTGCCGTGCGTGGAAGCTGAAATCGTCCTCCAAGCGGAGGCAGCGCCGGAACTCCCATTCGTCCGTTTTGCGCTTGTTCGAGGTTTCAGGCAGCGGCGTCTTGTCGTTGGGGTCTCTCAGGTAAAACAAGCCATGCAGGTGGGTGCCAAGCGGAATGTCCTGCAGCGCGGCCGGGGCGCCGTGGTACCAGACCGAACCGTATGGCAGCAGGCCCGCCTCGAGAGGCAGGTCGTGAAAACCCGCCTGCTGGCTGTCATTGCGATCCACCCGAATCTGGAACCGCCGTTCCAGATGACCCACCACGATGAGTTCGCCTGAGACCGCATGTGCCGAGCCCTCCGGCGGAAACTCCCCCTCGACGAGCTGGTACCAGTCCGGCTTGTCCCCGGGCTTTCGGTCCTTCGGGTTGGTTCGCTTCTCGCCGGCCTTCACCGGTCCATCGGCGTCGGTGCGGAACCCGGGGTTGTCTCCGGCATGGAGGACGGAGAGGACGGAAAGGGCGAAGAGCGACGTGAGGAGGAGGCGCATCGGTTCCTTATGCGTGGTTCTTGGTTGCAGCGCTCAGCGGGGCTACTCCCGCCCCTGAAACTCTTCTTCCCTCGGCAAGGCATTTACTTTCCAAGTGGGCGGATAGAAGCGGACGACGCGTTTCGGACGGTAACCTTCAAGCATCATGTCCATCTTGAGCTTAATCTGAACGGCGCTGCTGCCGGGTTCGACTGGGATCGTCTGCACATCGAGGATGCCGCCGGTTTTGCGGTCGTTCACGGGGTCGTAGGTCATGAGGCTGTCGCGCGCGACGGCGAGGCCTCCGCGCGGTTCGACCGGCGGAGGGCTGCCATCCCTCGGTGGCGGGGCGTTGGGGTCTTTGATCGTGAGTTCCTCGAAAAGCTTGGGATCAACATTGCCAAAGAAGGTGATGGTGACGAATTGAGGCTCGTCCTCGACGGCGGTGACCCAGCCGGGCAGCCCACGCTCGCGGGTCTGGATGCGGTGGCGCTCGAGTTGCTGCGCGGTGGCAAGGTTTCGCGCTGGTTCCTCGAGCCAGACGTCAGTGATTCGCCCGGGGCCGTAAAGCGTGACCCAGGTCAGATTGAACAGGACATTTTGGCCGGGCTGCAGGGCTTTGAGATCCGCGAAGGCGGTGCCCTTGAAGATGCGAGTGCTGGCAAGGAGGTCGAAGGTCTTTGGAGCATGGTGTGGTGAAGTGGTGGCGTTTTTGGAACCCCCACTACTCCCTTTATCCACACCTCCAGCACTCCCTGCTCCGCTCTGGAGCGACGCGGTGAGCTTCATGGTGGTGAGGTCCACTCTGTCGATCTTCCAGAGCTGCCTCTGCCGCTGATGATAGGTGAAGTCGTCCTCGATACGGAAGCAGCGCCGGAAGTCAAACTCCGGTGTCTTGCGCTTGAAGGCCGTGTCTGGTGGCGGCGTTTTATCAGTCGGATCTGCCAGATAAAACAAGCCGTGCAAGTGTGTGCCCAGCGGGATGTCCTGAAGCGCGGCCGGTGCCCCATGATACCAAATGGAACCATACGGCAGCATCCCCGCGTCAAGTGGGAGATCCCACACGCCACGATCCTGGCTGTCATTGCGGTCCACACGAATCTGAAACCGCCGTTCGAGATGATCCATCCGCACTAGCTCGCCCGACACTGCATGCGCCGAGCCCTCCGGCGGAAACTGACCTTCAACGAGCTGGTACCATTCGGGCGGGGCGTTCGGATCCTTGGGATTGCGCTTCTTCTCGTCGGCCTTCACGGGTCCATCGGCGTCGGTGCGGAACCTCGGTTTGTCCTCGGCGTGGAGGAGTGTAGTGAGACAGAGAAGGGCGAGCAGGAGACGCATAGGAATGAACCACGGAGGGCGCAGGGGGACACGGGGCTGCAGCCGGCATGTTGCCCGGCACCTCCCTGCATCCTGGGCTGTGGATGCTGTTCAGGCCACGATCTGGGACACCGGCCCCACGCTGTCCTGGAACTTGTCCACCTTCACGTCCACACGTTGCAGCATGGTGAGCAGCAGGTTGCTCAGGCGGGCGTCACCATCGACGGGCCGCGAGCAAATCTTGTAGTGTTCCTGAGCGTTGCTGACGTCGTACTTGGTGATTTTCGGCAGGTTGAAATCCACGTGCGTGCCGTGCTTGTAGCCGAGCGCTTTGCCACCGGCGAGGATCGTGGGAAGGTTGGCGTTGCCATGGCTGTGGCCGTAGGCCATGCCGCTGCCCCAGAGGACTTGCGTGGTGTCGAGCAGAGGTGTGTCGCCCTCCCTGTGCTCTTTGAGCTGGTCCAGAAAATAACTGAGCTGGCCAACGAGGAAGGTATCCGTCTCCGTGAGGCGGCGAAGCTGCTCGGGGTCGCCATTGTGATGGCTGAGCCCGTGGCGGGTCTGCAAAATACCGATTTCGGGGATGCCGCTGGTGTTTCCTTCACTGCCGATCCCGCAGGTAATCACGCGCGTGGAATCGGTGCGCAGCGCCATGACCATGAGGTCGTAGAAAAGGCGGTAATACTCCCCTGCTTGGGCCATGCTGAGCTTGCGCTGGAGACTGGCTGCTTCGGCGCTGGACACCAAAGGCTTGGGCACGTTCAGCCACTCGTCGGCGCGGCGGGTGCGCTCCTCGACCTGGCGCACTGCGGTGAGATATTCGTCGAGCTTGCTGCGATCTTCACTGCCGAGCTTGTTGTTCACACGCTTGGCGTCATCAGCCACGATGTCGAGGATACTCCCGCGACGGCTCAGGCGGCGGCGGATGGTCTCCTTGCTGTCCTTCTCGACGCCGAAGAGGACATTGAAAATCTGCTGCGTATTCCGCTCGGCTGGAATCTGGATGCCATCCTTCGACCACGAGAGCGAAGTACCCTCGATGGCCATTTCGAGCGACGAAAAGCGGGTGGCATTGCCCTGCACCTCGGCCATGAGTTGGTCGGCGGAAACGGTGTTTCGGAAAGCGCCGCCGTCGCCGGGGACGTTTGCCCCGGTGAGCCAAACCCTCTCGCAGTTGTGGTGCTTGCCGATCACCATCGGGTGATGCAGACCACTGATGGGAGTGATGTCAGCGCGGTGCTTTTCCAGCGAGGCGAGCGGCTTTGTGAACTCGTAATCCGCGCCCGCTTTCTCGATCTGCCACGTCAGCGTATTCACTCCGTTCGGAATGTAGAGAAAGACGCTGCGCTTCGGCTTCGATGGTGCGGGCAGGGCTGCCATGGCATCCAAGAAAGGAAGCGAAATGCATGCGCCTAGGCCGCGCAGCATCTGGCGGCGGCTGATCTGCCATTTGTTGAGGTTGAGGTTGCTCATGGGGTCTGGAGGTTTGGTTTGAGAATGGCTAGCGGGATTGGAAAAGGTCCGAGGTGACAAACAACTCAATCACGTCTCTCAGTCGGTAGTCCTTCGCCTTGCCCGCGGCGGCGATTTTCTCCAACGCGTCGCGGTCGCTGAAGGACATGCTACGGCGCAGACCGTAGGTGGCGAGTTTGTCGATGAAGGTGTGACTGAATGCGTCGAGATCCCCCAAGAGCAGCTTCTTGAACTCTTCGGCGTTCGCGTATTCGCGACCGTCAGGGAGTGTACCGACCGCGGTGACTTTCGGGTTCTCTCCGATGCCGTCGGTCACTTCCTCGGTGCGCCAACGACCGATGGCATCGTAGTTTTCGAAGGCAAGGCCAAGCGGGTCGATCCTGGCGTGGCAGGCAGCGCAGTTCGCATCGTGGATATGCGCTTCGAGCTTCTCGCGCAGCGTGGCTTTCGGGCCGGTGGGATTGGTGGCAATCGGGTTGACGTTCGCGGGGGGCGGGGGCGGTGATTTACCGAAGATGGACTCCATGACCCACACGCCGCGATGCACCGGCCGGTGCCGCGAGCCGTCGCTTGTGAGCGACAGGATGGAGGCCTGGGTAAGCAGCCCACCGCGTTTGCTTTCGGCAGGCAGGGAGACACGCTGGAAGTCATTGCGTGGAATGCCTGCGTCCGGCAAGCCGTAGAACTGGGCGAGTTGAGCGTTCATCATGCTCCAGTCGCTATGCAAAAACTCGCGCAGTGTGAGTCCGGCTTGGAGCACTTCCCGGACGAAAACCTGAGTCTCGGTGATCATGCTGGCTTCGAGGGCCTTATCGTAGTCTGGGAAGAGCTTTTTGTCCGGAGGAAACATCCCCACCTTGCGCAGCCGCAGCCACTGCGAACTGAACGCATTCGTGAAGCGCACAGAACGCTCGTCTTTCAACATGCGCGCGACTTGGCGTGCCAGTTCGGCCTTGTCACGCAACTTGCCTTTCTCGGCGAGCGCCAGCAGTTCCGGGTCCGGCATCGTGCTCCAGAGGAAATAGGACAAACGCGACGCAAGCTCCCAATCGTTGAGGGTGTTGCGCTGCGCATTCTCGTCACCTTCCGCGAGAAAGAGGAAGCTCTTCGAATTCAGGATCGCCAGCATCCCGGCCTTCACCGCATCGCGAAACGTCTCCTTTGCTTCGAGTTCGCTCTTCACGATGGTCATAAAGCCGTCGATTTCCACATCGGCGACCGGACGGCGAAACGCACGCTTCGCCAGCGTGGTCAGGCAGTCGCGCACCTGCACCAGGTTGCCTTCCTCGCGGGGCATGTAGTCCTCGCGGAGTTGTTTCTCGTGCTCCTCAACGATTGGCCCCTTCCACGCGATGGAGTCCATGATGAGAAAGGGATAACGCGGCTGGCCCTGCTCATCGGTGAGCTTCATCTGCCAAGGGATTCGGCCGCTCTTCGTGCTGATGAACGGGACGTTGCCGTGGCGCCCCGAGCGCGGGGTGTTCGGCGGACCCGGCACGTCGTTGTACACATGAATGGTCGGCCGCCCCTTGGGCAAATGCGCGCGGAACGTCACGGTGACCGGCTTGTCCTCGGGCGCGACAATGTCCTGCTCGAACAACACGCGGTCGAGCTTCTCTTCATACACTTTCAAGCGCGGTGCGCGGCCTTTCTCCGGTTTCAAGCCGCTGAGCGTGTAGCTGATTTCATACACGCCAGCCTCCGGCAGTGGTTCCTTCAGCAACGAGTAGCGGAAAATGTCCCCAGGCCACATCTCGAAGCGCACCTTGTCGAGCAGTCCCATTTCACGCAGGCGTTCGCGATGCCGCTCGTCTACCTGATCCTCGTAAATGGCAGGCTTCGAGCCTCCGAAGGGCGGCTCAGGCTTCGCGCCCTTCTTTGGCGGCACCAGCTCAGGGTAGGCTTCTTTCAAAACCGTCTCCGCCGCTGCGAGATATTTTTCAATGTTCGAGGGCGACAGCGTCAACACCGAGCCGATGCGCTCAAAGCCGTGCCACTCCTGGTCTTCCAAGAGAGCACCCGGGTCCTTCGCGTCATACTGCACACCGATGAGATCACGCAGCGTATTCACATACTCGTCCCGGGTGAGTCGGTTGTAGGTCACCCGCCCGCGCGAGGCCATGCGCGCCTGCTCCCCATCCTTCATCTTTGCCGCGATCCACTCCACCACCTTCGCGCTGTCAGCCGCCGCGGGCCGCTTCTTCTCCTTTTTTGGCGGCATTTCGCCGGAGTTGATGCGCTCCATGATCTCAAGCCACTGCGGCGTGTTCTCAAAGCCAACCTTTGACGAGAGGGTGTCCAGCCGGAATTCGCCCTTTTGCACCTCCGCATCATGGCATTTATTGCAATGCTGCTCGAAGTAGGTGGTCACCGCGGGGTCGAGTGTGGCCGCCGGCGCGTCAACAGACATACCGCCAACCGCCACGAAAATAAGCGCGGCGAAAAGGGATGTGTAAGATGAAAAGCGGAAAGTCATGATTTGCTAGTAGTGCTACACAATGGAGCTGTATTCCTTAGAGAACAGCTACCCCCGAAAACTCGGGGGTGCCACCTTGACTGAATGGTGCAAGGATGCACAGGACCGTTGCAGATATGCTTGCGATTTCTTCATTAGCTTGGGTGGCGAGGCTTAGCCTGCTCTGCGTCGTCTTCGCGACCGCAGCGGTGCTGCTGCGCCCCTGCCCCGCGGCGGCTTCAGGCGAGGGCCTCGCAGAGAAACTTGGCCGCAGCCTCAGGCCGGAAATCCGGCGGCTCGATGCGGAACAGCAGGGCTTGACCCGGGCGCTTCCCACGCTGCCGACGGCACCGGAACCAGAGTTCACGCAACGCCTCGGCTGGCACAGTCACTTCTCCAACCAAGCGGACACCGTGGAATGGGTCGATCTCCGGCTCGCGCAGCCGGAGGCGCTCGATGCCGTGGTGCTCATCGCGCCAGCTTCCGGCGGCAGTGCCGCCGCACCCGGCTACGGCTTCCCTCTGCGCTTCCGTGTCGAACTTTTCAGCGGTCCCAATTCCTCCGAGCGTACCCTCGTTGCCGATCAGACGCGGGAGGACTTCCCCAATCCTGGCTGGCTGCCGGTCGTGATTCCCGTTCACGGCTTTGTCGCGGGCAAGGTGCGCATCACCGCGACAAGACTGTTTCGGGAGGAGCAACGCCACCTTTTTGCGCTCGGCGAAATCATGCTGCTGCAGGGCAACCGGAACCTTGGCGCCCTGATTGAAGCCACCGGTCCTGCCGCCGTCCTTGCAAGCAGCAGCCAGGGCAGCCGACCCGCTTGGGGTCGCATCAATCTGGTGGACGGCCAGACGGTCCTCGGACCGCCGCTGGGCACGAAACCGAGCCCTGCGCTTGGCTTTCGCAGCACCCCCGCAAGCGAAAGGAGGGAACGGCCGCTGCAGAAGATAGCTGTGGATCTGGGCGGCGTTGTCCCGGTGGACACGGTGCGTCTGTTTCCCGCGCACCCCCCGGAGTTTGCGCACAGCCACGGATATGGCTTTCCCGTGCGGTATCAAATCGAGCTCCGTGAGGCCGCCGATTCGACGCCCGTCATCCTGGCGGCGGCCCCATCGGGCAACTACAGCGGTCCCCCGGGTGACAACGTAGTCACCCTCGTGGCTGGGGGGCAGCTCGCGCGCCACATCCGCCTGACTGTCTTGGAGCCGCATGTGAGCAACGGCTCGGCAGTGCTCGCCCTTGCCGAGATGCAAGTTTGGTCCGATGGCAAGAATGTGGCGGTTGGCAAAACCGTGGAGGCCCTTGATTCGACGGAGGCCGGTGGCTGGTCAAGAGCCGCTCTCGTCGATGGTTTCACGAGCACCGCCAACATTCTCGACTGGCCTGAATGGCTCTCCGGCCTCTCGAGACGACGCGAGGTCTTGCAGCAGATCGCGGCCATTGAATCGCGCAAACGCCAACTCGCCCAGCAGTGGCGGCGCTATGGCCTTGGTTCGCTGGTCCTGCTCGTCGCAGCGGGGATCGCCGCCGCGATTGCGTGGTCTGCCCGACAACGGCGCGCCCGACTCCTCGAAGTGGAGGCACTCCGGCAGCGTATCGCACAGGATTTGCACGACGAGATCGGCAGTAGCCTCGGCAGTATCGCTCTCATCACGCAGGACATCCTCGCCAACGGCGGCGACACCGCGCAGACACGCGACGACCTGACCGAGATCAAACACATTGCCGATGAAACCGTCAGCGCCATGCGCGACATCACGCGCCTCATCCAGAGCAACCGCTACGGCTCGGACGACCTCGCCAGCCTGCTGCGCGAGACCGCCACACGCATACTCCGGAACCTCCCGCACACCTTGACCCCGGAACCCGCACTGCCAGCCGGCAGGCTCCCCGTCGACAGGCAACGCGACCTGATCCTCATGTTCAAAGAGGCGCTGCACAACATCATGCGCCACGCAGCAGCCACCGGCGTGGACATCCGCCTCACGCAGAGCAACACCCAGCTCAGCGTCATCCTGCGCGACAACGGCCGCGGCTTTGACCCCGCCGCCGCCACCGACGGCATGGGCCTCACCAATCTGCAGCGTCGAGCCGCCAAACACGGCGGCAGCGTCCGCATCGAAACCGCACCCACGCAGGGTACCACGCTCACCATCACCCTTCCCGTTTCATGACTGCGCCCATCCAAGTCTGGCTCATCGAAGACCACAAAACCTATGGCGAGCGCCTCGCCCTTGCATTAAACCGCCTCGAGGGCATCGCCTGCCCGCGGCGGTTCACGGCGTGCGAGGACGCCCTAGCCTCGCTCCCGGGGGGCGAGGCCCCGCAGGTTCTCCTCCTCGACGTAGAACTTCCCGGTATCAACGGGATAGACGGCATCGCCCAGTTGCGCCAGTTGGCCCCGCAGGCCGCCGTTGTGATTCTCACCGTATTTGAGGACGACGATAAGATTTTCCGGGCGATCTGTGCGGGGGCCGCCGGCTATCTCCTCAAGACCAGCAGCACCGGCGAGATTGCCACCGCCATCCGCAGCGCCTCGGAGGGAGGTTCCCCCATCAACCCGACGATCGCCCGCCGCGTTCTGGACATGTTTTCCAAGGCCAACCTACCGCAAAAACAGTACGGGCTCACCCCTCGCGAGAAAGAGATCCTTCAACTCCTCGTGCAGGGTCGCAGCACCAAACAGGCCGCCGCGCAGCTCGAAATCAGCTACCACACCGCCGATGGTTACATCCGGGGGATCTACGAAAAACTGCAGGTGAGCAACCGCAGCGGCGTCGTCGCGAAAGCTCTGAAGGAAAAGCTGGTGTAAAGGATCTCTGCGAACAGCTCCTGCCGGATTTTCAGATAGAGAGGCGGGGTTTTCGATGGGAAAACTGTGCTTACAGCTGCACCTCCTTTCCTGGCAGGTTTGTAACGAATTGTCATGCTGCCACTTCCCTCCGCCTCCAAAGATCGGCTAGACTCGATACACCCCCCATGCACCACCAACGCCCAATTCGCTGCATACTCCCACTGGTAGCGGTTCTGATGGCCCTGCCCGCCCCCCTCCTCCAGTCGGCTCCAGCCCCCGCCACTGCCTCCTCCAAAACCGAGCCTGCGCTGCGTTCCTTCCATGCACAGCCCTGCTTCGTGCTTTCCAACAAGGAGGTCGAGGTGGCCGTCACCCAACTCGGGGCCCACACCGCTCCGGTCACCTTTTTCCGCGACAGTTCCCAGCCCGTCCAACCCTACCACATCACCCCGTGGCAGGAGGAACCGCCCTCCGCCATGCCGGCCCCGGTGCTCGTCCCGCTACGCGGCGACTTTTTCTGCCTCCCCTTCGGCGGCAACAAGGACGCGCGGGACGGCGAAAAACACCCCCCGCACGGGGAGGTCGTCGGCAGTCCCTGGACCCACGTAGGGACAAGGTCCGCCGGTGATGTGACCACGCTTTCGCTCGCCTTCACTCCCACGGCCCGCAAGGGGCACATCACCAAAGACCTGTCGCTCGTCTCGGGTCACAACGTCCTCTACTCAAGGCACACCATCGAGGGCTTCGCGGGACGCGCTCCCCTCGGCCACCACGCCACCTTGGCCATGCCGGAAAAGGAGGGCGCGGTGCGCATCGCTACGAGCCCCTTCAGCTTCGGCATGACCTGTCCCGGTGTTTTCAGCGACCCGCGCCAGCGCGAATACCAGGCCCTCCTTCCGAGTGCAAAGTGGAACGACCTCTCCAAGGTTCCCTCCGCATGGAAGGGCGCACCCGACGCTGACCTCACCCGCATGCCTGCCCGCCAGGGGTTTGCCGACCTCGTCCAGATCAACAGCCAGCCTTGGGAAAAGACGGGCGGCCCCGCCTGGACCGCCGCCACCTATGCCGACGCCGGTTATGTCTGGTTCTCGCTAAAGGACCAGGCAGTGCTGCGCAGCACCGTCTTCTGGATGGAAAACCGGGGCCGCCACGGGCATCCTTGGAACGGCCGCAACAACTGCCTTGGCCTCGAGGACGTCACCGCGCACTTCGCCGACGGACTAGCGGCCTCCGTCCGCGACAACGTCCTCACCCGCGAGGGTGTCCCCACAGCACTGGAACTCACCGCCGCCAGTCCCACGGTAGTCAACTACATCCAGGGCGTCGTGCGGATCCCGCAGGGCTTTGAAAACGTCCAGCGCCTCGAGTTCAGCCCCGGTGCGGTCACCTTCCTCTCCACCACCGGCAAGCGAGTGACCACCCCCGTGCGCCACGAGTTTCTTAAGACCGGGAAACTCTAGTCCCCTCCCCCCTAAA
>CAMCIN010000086.1 GCA_945874745.1 Akkermansia muciniphila
AGTTCCCTGCACTCCCCCGCCATGCTGCCCCTCTCGGGGATCGGCTACGACGTACACGCCTTCATTTCCGGCAGGCCGCTCATTTTGGGCGGCGTGGAAATCCCCTCGGACCGCGGCCTCGACGGCCATTCCGATGCGGATGTGCTCGCCCACGCCATCGCTGATGCCGTTCTGGGGGCCATCGGCGAGGTGGACATCGGCCAGCACTTTCCCAACACGGACCCCGCCTACCGCGGAATCAGTTCACTCGAACTGCTGCGGCGCGTGCTGGTGTTGGTCCACGAAAAAGGCGGCCGCCTGCTCAACATCGACGCCTCTTTGATTGCGGAGGCGCCCAAGGTCGGCCCCTACGTGTCCGCGATGCGGGAACGCCTTGGGGCCGCGCTCAGCCTTCCGCCCGCACGGGTCGGGGTCAAGGCCACCACCAACGAGCGCATGGGTTTTGTGGGCCGAGGCGAAGGCATCGCGGCCCTCGCCGTCGCCACGGTCCTCATGCCTGACACGCCCACAAGCGCCTAGCGCGTCTTCACCGTGGGAAACCTTCCCCAAAACACTCTACGCAACAGGTGGTTCTCCACAGATGTGACAGATTCCGCAGATTGGAGAAAACCCCAGTACACATCTGTGAAAATCTGCGCCATCTGCGGATAGAGCTCTGAGTAAACGCCACTCCTCCTGCAAGCCCGCTGAAAGCCATGCCAGTTTCCCTGTTCAACACCGCTTCCCGAACCGCCGAACCCTTCCTTCCCCTGGACCCCGCCGGGCGGCTGGTGAAAATGTACACCTGCGGGCCGACGGTGTATAACTACGCCCACATCGGCAACTTCCGCGCCTACATTTTTGAAGACCTGCTACAGCGCCACCTCGAAGCGCGCGGCTTCCAGGTCGAGCGGGTGATGAATCTCACCGACGTCGACGACAAGACCATTGCGGGGTGCCGCAAGGCCGGCGTCCCCCTCGCGGAATTCACCGCGCGCTTCAAGGCCGCCTTCTTTGAGGACTTGGCCGCGCTCCGGATCAAGCCGGCGGACCATTATCCCGCCGCCACCGCCCCCGAGCACATCGCACGCATGATCGCGATGATCCAGGCCCTCCAGGCGCAAGACATTGCCTACCAGGCCGAGGACGGATCCGTTTACTTCCGGATCGCCCGCTTTCCAAAATACGGGTGTCTGGCCCACTTGAATCTGGAGGAACTGCGCCCCTCGGGACGCATCCAAAACGACGAGTACGAAAAGGAGGCCATCGGGGATTTCGCGCTCTGGAAAAGCTGGCAGGAGGGGGACGGCGAGGTGTTTTGGGAAAGCCCCTGGGGTCGCGGCCGACCCGGCTGGCACATTGAATGCAGCGCGATGGCCACCGCTCTTCTCGGCCCCCAGCTCGATATCCACTGCGGCGGGGTCGACAACATTTTTCCCCACCACGAAGCGGAAATCGCCCAGTCTGAATGCGTCACCGGCCTGCAGTTTGCGCGCTACTGGCTCCACTGCGCCCACCTCATGGTCGACGGCCAGAAGATGAGCAAGTCGGCAGGCAACTTCTACACCCTCCGCGACCTGTTGGAACGCGGCTATTCCGGACGGGAGATCCGGTATGCCCTCCTCAGCGTACACTACCGGCTGCCGCTCAACTTCACGCTGCCCGGGTTGGACGCCGCACGGGCGGCACTCAGCAGACTGGACGCCTGGGTCGAACGCCTCGCGACGCACAGTGCGGGCGCCTCCCCCGCGGCGACGGATCCCTCGGTGCCGACACCCGCCGAGGATTTCCTGTGCGCGCTGGACGACGACCTGAACATCTCCGGCGCCCTGGGCCGGCTTTTCGACTGGCTACGCGATTCCAACCGCGGCATGGACTCCGGCGAGCTTTCCCCCGCCGGCGCAGCCCGCGCCCTTGCAGACTTCGAACGCCTCAACACCATTCTGGCTTTGGCGCCGGAACAGGCCGCCGTGCCAACCGAGGTGCTGGCGTTGGTGGAGGAACGCCAGGCGGTGCGTGCCGCGAAAGACTGGGGCCGCTCTGACCAGTTGCGCGATGCAATCGCCGCGCTCGGCTGGACGGTAAAGGACACCAAGCAAGGTCCGCAGCTCACACGGCATTGAGACGCGCTTGCTGGCACCGGGCGAAATCGGGCGCAACACCCCAACGCTGGAGTCCACTGTGCCTGGGCCGTGTCAGCTTTTTGATGCACCTCAGTTCGGGAAAGAAAACTCGCGTGTCTTTCAAAGAGTATCCCACAAACACCTCATTCATATGAGTATTCGCAGATGTGACAGATTGAACGGATGAGGAAAAGCAGCAGTCAGGATCTGTGAATCTCTGTGCTATCTGTGGATTGCCTCCTGTTCCCTGAGGGGTCAGCAAAAGGCCACCCACAAGCACCACCGCCTAGCGCCCACGCAAAGACACGCGGTGTCTTGGCAGAGACAGCACGGCAAGCCGCCCAATCTATAGCGGCAGTGGCGCACACCTTGGTTCCGGTCCAGCGCCTGGTCGGAAGCAGCCTTTTTGTGCTCTTGTTTGCTGCGCTACGCACGCAGTCATTCCTTGCCGCGTCGCAGGTCTTAGCTTCTTGACTAAACCAAAGAGGAATCGAACCATCTGTGCTCCACCCCCAAATGCTTCCACGACCCAAGATGCCCGGGCCAAATGCCGTGCTCTGCTGCGGGACTGCCGCGCTGCTGCGTACCGTTGCGCCCGTACCCTTTGCCGCGTACCCGCCCGCGACGGCGGTAGCAAGCCCTGCCCGCTTTAAGCTGCAACCGCTTCCCGGCGATGCGGCTCCTGCGGCTGAACCAAGCGTCCTCCGTTCATGAACGTTCCGTTTCGGCCCCTCAGTTTTGCCCTTGTCCTGCTGACAGGAACCCTGCTGCGAGCCGAACCATCCAAAAGCCCTGCGCCAGGCTCAGGCCAGTTGCCGCTATCCTTTCTCGAGAAGCATTGCGTGGAATGCCACGACGACACCACCACGGAAGGCGATTTCCGGGCCGATTTGCTGGGGAAGAATCTGCGTGAGCCGGCGAGCTACAAGGACTGGAGCCGGGTGCTGGCGCGGGTGCAAAGCGGCGAGATGCCTCCGCCAAAAAAAAGGGCCGGCCTGCCGGAGGCGAAGATTCTCGAGGCGCTCGTGGCTCTGAAGACAGCGTTTCACGAGGAGGCACTCACCAGAAACGGCGACGCTGGCCGGGTACGCGTGCGCCGTCTCAACCGTCTGGAATACGAGAACACCGTCCGGGATCTGCTCGGCATCGACACGCCGCTGCGCGATCTGCTGCCCGAGGATGACCTGCGCGATGGCTTCAGCAACCAAACCGGTGCCCTGAGCATATCGCCGGTTCATATCCAGCAGTACATGGCGGCGGCTGATCGGGCGCTGGAAGCGGCCAGCGTCCGTCAGGCGAGACCGGAGACAAAAACGCACCGGATGGCCTTCAACCACGAGGCGGAAAAACCCTGGTCCGACTACACGCACAACAAGCTCCAGTGCAACCTGCACGGGGAGGATCTGCACTTCTTTTTTGATACACACATTGAGGTCCCCGTTGCCCTTAGACAGTTTGAGTCGCTCACGCGGGACGCTCCTGGCAGGTACCGCATCCGCATCACGAGTGAGGCACGAGACACGACTGGCGGGGAGGATCTCATTTTCAGCGTTTGGCTCGCTGCGGGCGGAAAGCGGAAGGAATTGCTCGGCCACTTCGACGCGCGGCATCGGGAAGAGAACGTGGTCGAGCTGACCCGTTCTTTTGAGCGCGGTGAGACGCTTATTATCGCGCCCTATCGCATGGCCAAAGTGCGGACGGATGCGGGTTACAGCGTCTATTTGCCCGACAAGCGGGAGAATATTCCCGAGGGCTGGCATTGGCTTAAAAACCCGAATCCGCCCATCCCCACGGTAGGGCCGGCAATCGTGCTCAAGCCGGTGGAGATCACCGGCCCGCTACTGGAAAGCTGGCCGCCACCGGGACACCGGCTGCTGTACGGCGACCAGGCAGAACTGACACCCGCCGCTGAGCTCGCGAAAACAACGAGAGTACCGGACTCGATCCTGCGTCCAATGCGGGGCTCTCGGCAGCTCAAGGACACCGTTACGATCCGGCTACCGGAGGACAACACGGAGACGGCGCTTCGCGAAACGCTTGCGCTGTTTATCAGCCGCGCTTTCCGCCGACCGGTGAAGGCCGCTGAGGTCGAGCTTTACCACGCCATGGCCCGCGACCGCCTGGCCCAGGGCGAATGCTTCGAAGTCGCCCTCAATGCCGCGCACCGTGCGGTTCTCTGCTCGCCGGATTTTCTCTTTTTGGTGGAGCCCACGCTGAAGTTAAACAACCACGCACTGGCCGCACGCCTCTCGTACTTTCTGTGGCGCACGGCTCCGGATGAGAGACTCCGCAAACTGGCGGACCAGGGCGTGTTGACCAAAACCGAGGTGCTGCGCAAAGAGGCTGCCCGCCTGATGGACTCGCCACGGTTTGAGGGCTTCGTGACAGATTTTCTCGCGCAATGGCTCAACCTGCGCGAGATCGACGCCACGACGCCGGACCGCGACCTCTTCCCGGAGTACTTCGAGAGCATTAACGATGGCAGGCAGGACGTGTTTCTGCATGACTCCCTCACGGGAGAAACCCGCGCCTTTTTCCGCGATCTGGTCGGGAGGGACCTCGGCGTCTCGACGCTCGTTTCGGCACCTCACGCGTTTCTCAATCAGAGGCTCGCCGAACACTACGACCTGCCTCCGGTGCAGGGGGCCGCCCTGCGGCGAAACGCATTGCCCGAGGACAGTGTGCGCGGCGGCCTGCTCACGCAGGCGAGCATTTTGAAGGTCACCGCCAATGGCGCGAACACCTCACCGGTACGGCGCGGGGCGTGGCTGCTGGAACGCATCGCAGGGACGCCCGCGCCGCCGCCGCCGCCAAATGCAGGATCGGTCGAGCCCGACACACGCGGCGCGACCACGATCCGAGAGCAACTGGCAAAGCACCAGTCCGTGAAGACGTGCGCCGGTTGCCACCAGAAGATTGATCCACCCGGCTTCGTGCTCGAGGCGTTCGACCCAATCGGCCGCTTCCGCGACTACTACCGCACCACCGAAACGGGGGAGAAACTCAAGGAGGTGAAAGCCTTTTTCGGCGCAGCCTATGGCCCGGTCAAATACCTCAAAGGAGCCGCGGTCGACTCTCGCAGCCAGCTTCCCGGCGGGATCGAAATCGCGGACATCCGCGCCTACAAAGACGCACTTGCCGCCCGTCCCGAACTGCTCGCCCGCAACCTCGTCCACAAGCTTGCCACCTTTGCCACCGGTGCCGGCACCGAAGCCGGAGACGAACTCGTCGTCGACAGCATTTTGAGAAAATCCAAGGCGTCCGGCTTTGGAGTACGCACGCTGATTCACGAAGTCGTCCAGAGTGAACTCTTCACCCAAAAATAATCCCCTTATGAAGCCGATCTCACGCCGCCTCTTCCTCAGAAACACCGGCATCGCCCTCGGCTTGCCCCTGCTGGAGTCCATGCTTCCTGCAGCCGCGCCCGCCGCCGCGCCTCGCCGCATGATTTGCATCGGGGTCCCCTTTGGATTCGATCCGACGGCCTTTGTGCCGACGACTGCCGGTCGCGATTACGCACTGCCCTCGCACCTCACTCATCTCTCGGCCTTTCGAGAGGACTTTACCATCATCACCGGACTGAGCCATCCGAACACAGGCGGCGGCGGGCACAAGGCGGAAGCCGTCCTGCTCACCGGCGCGCCCTATCCAGACTACTCGCATAACCTTAAGAACACCATCTCGGTGGACCAGGCCTTTGCCGCCACGTTTCGCGGCGCGACGCGCTACGAGAGCCTCGCCCTGACCACTCAAGGCGGCTCGCTTTCAGTCACCTCCAATGGCGTCTCCATTCCCGCCATGGACCGGCCCTCGGCGGTGTTTAAGAAGCTCTTTCTTGCGGGCACCCCCGCTGAGATGGACGCCGAAATACGGCGCATCGACGAAGGCCGCAGCATGCTCGATTTCGTGAGCGAGCGCGCCAGTCGCCTGAACAGTCAAATCAGCAGGGCCGACCGTCAGCGCGTGGAGGAATACTTCGAATCCGTCCGTGACGTGGAACGCCAACTCCAGATGGCCCGCGAATGGGTGAAACGCCCCAAGCCTACGGCCATCGGCGGCGAGCCCAAGGACATCGGCGACGTGAAGGAGCAAAAAGCCAGGTTCCAGCTCATGATCGATATGATTCACCTCGCGCTGGTGATCGACTCCACACGGACGGCGAGCGTCATGACCTTCGGCATGCACCACGACCTCTCCCACCACGGCAAAGAACCGAAAAAGCTCGCCGCCTGCCGGCAGGTCGAAGTCGAACTCATCCAGAGCTTCGCAGGTCTCCTGGCTAAGTTGAAGGAGACCAAAGAGGGCGGTTCCACGCTGCTCGACTCCACCATGGTTATGATGACCAGCAACCTGCGCGATGGGAACACCCACTGGACCTACAACCTGCCCGTCATTCTCGCGGGCGGCGGTTTCCACCACGGCCAGCACCTGGCCTTTAACCTGCCCTACCTCGAGGTGGTCAAACAGGAACTCGCCGATACCAACGGCAAAAAGGTCAACCCGGAGAAAAAAATCCCCCTCATGGGCCGAGACCAGCAACCCCTTTGTAACCTCTACACCTCCATGCTGCAAAAGGGCGGCGTCGCAATCGAGCGCTTCAGCACCGCCACAGGACCGCTGGAGGGGCTCGCCTAGCGCCGAGGAGAAGCCCCGGGTTTCAGGGGCGTCATCCACAGATTGCTCAGATTTCCGCAGATGTTTTTATGGTGTTCACTCCTCTGCGAAATCTGAGAAACCTGCGGATGGTTTTCTACGCGTCGGTCCACCGGTTTGAGTGAGGAGCGCCGGCGGAGTGATACAATGCCGTCTTCCAAAGTGTCCTGTCTTGCTTCCAAGAAGCTCTGCACACTGAAAGTAGCGAGGAGCCCTTCAATCCTTTTCATACAACTTTGAATCAACAGCTTGCGGGTTTTATGCTGGAGAGTTGTGCAGGCCGACTCGCATGGGGATGGACTGGCTCGGGCCCCACGCAGTGATCTGTTCTCTTTAGGGTTTCGGTCGTTTCTCCATTGTTGTAAGGAACCAACAGGAGTTTGACTGAAGTGCGGAAACCTAGCCTCGTTCAAACCAGTCTGCTCCGCCTAGGTGCAGACAGCCTCCCTTCCCTCCCCCGCCCCATTCCCTCCCCCATGCATAGCCCTTCCTCCCCTACAGCACTCGCGCTCGCCATGCTCCTCCCTTTGACCGGAAACACGGCAGAGGCACCCAAGGAAGCAAAGACGCCAGGAACGGCCGGCACTGCGCCTGCACCGGGCTCCATCCCGTCCAGTATTCCTGCCGAGCCCAGCGGCCCGGCCGTTTACTACCTCAACCAGTTTGGGAAGGTCAACTCGCCCAAGAACGCACAAGCCGCTTTCGAGGCTGCTTCCGAAGCCATCCAAAACGGCGGAGGCGGTTTGCTCATCATCCCCAACGACACTGTGGCGGGATGGGTTCCCAAAAATCAGGGCCAGCACGAACTGCGCATCCCGCCGGCTCCCGCGCCCGCGAAAACATGGAGGGAGGGTCCCAGCATGATGGTGTTTGATCCACGCGGAAAACAACCCACCTTCCACCCGGCGCCGATCACCGGCCTGACCATCCGCCGCGTGCTGGATCTGCCCGAGGGGGAAAGCCTGCCCCACTGGAACTACAACCCGATGCTCAACTTCGAGAACGTCATCGCACGCGGTTCCACCAGTTACCACGACTGGCTCCAGGAGGATGTGGAGCCCGGCGAGAACGCGCGCTTTTACGTGGCCACAATCCGCGGGCTTTTCCCCGGGATGTTCATCAACGCCAACGCGTGGAGCACGGTGGAACGTCTGTATGTGAAAGCACTGGGGTACGATCCGGACAAGCGGGCCTGGTACCTGGTCGCGGAGAGTACGAAACCCTTCAAAAAGGGCACCATGCTCTCCAACAAGAACCACGTGAATATCCTCAAGATGGAGACGTCCTCACATAACGAGAACCAGACGTTCGACATCCATCTGCTGCGCAAAAACTATTCCCAGGGCGACAACTACCTCATCGACGCACGGTTCCGCTACATGGGCGACATCCATTCCACCGCCGGCGACGAGAACGGCGTCATTTATGGCGCCTTCATCCAGGCCGAACTCAACGCGTTCAAGAGCACCGTGGAGCATTGGACTCCCGAAACCGGTGAACTCGGCTTCAAGGGCGGTTCCAATGCCGCCACCCTCGGTTCAGGTCGGCCGCTGCTCAACATGAACCCCAAAAAGTGGGTTACCGCCGGACACGCCTACATCGTGCGTCCGGCACAGTCCGAGACCGACCCGCTCAACGACCCAGCCCAATCGCTCTTTGAAGGGAAGCGCTATCCCTCCACCTCCGGCCCCAACCATCTGGGGAACATTGGCATCCATGTCGGCGGTCTCATCCGGCTTTCCAAAGACGCGCCGGTCTCCGCCGACTGCATAGGACGCTACTTTGCCGTGAATCAGGATGATGAGTCACCCAAGGGCACCCATGCACGCCGTTGGTACTTGATTCAGGATGTCAAAACGAACCCGGACTGCACCAAGGATATTCAAATCGTACGCCACTGGTGGGGGGCAAAACCAGCCTCCTCGCCCACCCTCTACAACCCCGCCAACTACTCCTTCGACGGCAATCTGCGCCCGCTCCAGTACGCCATCGTCCCCGGAGTCAACGTGTACGAGGTTTCCAAGGCCCTTCCCGGACCGGGCTCCAAACCGGTCCTGATGCTCTCCCCCTCGCCTTTTGCGGGGAGCGTAGTCGACTTCGCCCCTGGAGACCCCATCGAACAGGCCATCGGCCCGGATCCCTTCCATCCCCAACCCTTCCGCAGTTGGACCTGGGACGAAGTGCCCAGCAGCTTTCCCGCCTCCTACTTCGACGTGCGCAACCTGGGCCAGGTCCAGCGACACTCGGTCCTCGCCATCGGTGGCGGTTCGGGAAATCTCGCCAGCGACAAGGAAAAACGCTGGAGCCATGCCCCGGTCTTTGACCGTTGGATCGACTTCCGCGCGACCGCCCACAATGGCATCGTCTTCAACGCCGACGTGGAAGGAGCCGCCCTGCTGTTCATGCAACCCAATGAGCGCGTCCAACCCATCCAATGGGCTTACGGCGGTGCTGACTCCCCAAAACGCGCGAGCCTCTCGGTCTCGCCGGACGACGGGGCGCTCCGCTTTGAAGGCGGCGGCGCGGCCATCCCGGGCGGCCTCTCGCAGATCAAGGGCCTCTCCGGCACGGCCACCAGCGCGCGCAACCTCCGCGGACTGGGCGTGCCGGTAAAGGAAGGCGCCAAGGAGGTCTCCGTGGAGTTTCAGGACGAGGAGTCGGATGAGAAGTACGTGGTCTTTGTGGAGAACAACTGGATGACCATGCACATGGTCTCGGAACGCACTGCCAAAGGATTCAAGGTACGCTTCTCCGAAGGCGCCCCCGCCAACGCAGTCATCCACTGGCTGCTCACCCGCTGACCCGTTCCGGTCACCGCAAAAGAGCGCGATTCCCCCGGCAAAACCCAACCTCGCCAGGGGAAGTTTGCGCCCCCAAATTCAAGGTTCCTCGCTGTTTACGGTGGGTACCTTTCCCCTCGCTCAGGAGAGGGCGGGCAGTCATCCACAGATGGCTCAGATTTCCGCAGATGTTTTTATGGTGTTCACTCCTCTGCGAAATCTGAGAAATCTGCGGATGGTGTGCTGTCAGCGAAGGGTTGCTTACCATGGGCACGCCCCCACTGAGCGGCGGCAGACTCACTCTAGTTCGGGCCTCAGATAGGCCCTGATAAAGGCGCTTTCACCGGCATGCTTCACGTCCGGCGCCCCCGGATAAACGAGTTCGCAGGCGACCTGCTGGGCGTCGCAATGCTCCTTGAGCTTCACCCCAAAGTTGGCCGTGTGGGTCGGATCTTTTTCCTCCTGCCCAAGGTTGGGCGGCGTCCCGTAGAAAAGACCCACGGGCGGATCGCCGGGACTCACCAGTGCGTAGGGCGAGTATTCCTTGATCCAAGGCAGGATCTGTTCACGGGCGTCCCAGAACATCTGAAAGGAGGAGGTTTTGGTCTTTGCGTCCGCGGCGATACCGAAAGCGTGCGCACCATACTTGCTGTTGGGCGTCCATTCCCTCATTTGGTGCGGGTCGAGAGTGGTCTGGGCACCGGAGACGGCAGCGCAGAGGACCCGGGTGGATTCCCTTGCAACCGGATCGGCACTTTGCGGGTCGGCCAGATCGTCATGGAAAGCCAGCCACAGGCTCGTGCAAGCACCGGCGGAGCCGCCGGCCAAGGCGACCCGGGTCTTGTCGAGGTTCCACTCCGCGGCCTTGCTGCGGCAAAACTGGAGCGCGCGGGCGCAGTCGAGCATTGGCCCTTTCACCGGGGGAATGAGTCCGTCGGCGGTGGAGTCCTTGATGGTGCGGTATTCCACCGAAGCGACCGAAATACCTGCGTCGAGGGCCGGACGGAGCATGTTGCGGACAACCGAACGGTCGCCTCCACTCCAGCCGCCGCCGTGGATGTACACAAGCAGAGGCGTGGGCTGGTCCGACTTTGCGCGCCAGAAGTAGATCACCTGCATGCGGTGCGGACCGTAGGCGACGTTCTCGTCGGGCGGGAGGGCCAGCTCATACTTCAACCGCTCGGGATTCCCGTCGTACACAAAAGGGGCGGGTGGCTGTGGCGTCCCGGCCTGGGCCGGCACTTCGGCGGCATCCAGCGCAGCAAGGGGCGCGGCCAATAGAGTGGCGAGGAAGGTGAGAGTGGCTGTGTTTGTATTCATGGAAGAGCCCTGGGGTTTGGATGTATTTTCTCACTCTCTAAGGTCCGGGCCGCCGCGTCGCCTCTCAAGCGCTGCAGAGCGGCCACGAAAACGACGGGGGTTTTGTGCGCCGCCCCTTTGCCAAGGAAGGCCTTTGTTCCGGCAGGCGCCTACTCCAGCACCTGAACGTGGTTGATGCTGGTGAAGTTGTGATGGTCGGTGAACCGGCGGAGGGGCTTTTTCTGTGCGTCCACTTCAAAGATCTGCGCGGTGGCGCCCAGGTGTCCGTGGCCAAGCCAGTTCATCACCAGGGTGTTTCCGTTGGCGAGACGTTCAACCGAGCTGGCGAGGTACAGGGGGTTGTCCGCCACCTCGTTTCGGCCGATGGCCCACACCGTCTGGCCGGCGCGGTCGTATTCCTCGACGCCGGAGCCTTCGCCAAGCGCGACCAGCCAGTTCCCATTGGCAAGTTCGCGGACGTCATGCACGTCTCCGTTGACCGGGAGGGAGCGAAGGAGACTGCCTTCGGCGGAAAGCTCGAGAACGCAGCGGTCGCCCTTGGCGCTCACGAGGTAGCGGCCGTCGGGCGTCTTTCGGCAACCGCGCATTTGTTCGTGCGCCTTTGTCGTGGCCAGCGGGACCTTGATCTCCTTGGAGATCCTGCCGTCGCGACCGACCTCCAGAAGGCGGCCCGGGCCGCACTCCACGACAAGGACGCCGCCGTCGGAGAGCGGCTGGCAGCCTTGAATTTCGACCTTCGGATCGGCGACGTATTCCCAGGCCACGGACTGGTCGTATCTGACCTCTTTAGCGCCGTGCACGTGGCTGAAGAGAATGTTGCCATTGGGCAGAAGCCAGCAGTCCTGGGGTCTTTCGGCAGGTGTCTGCCATTCGACCCGTCCGTCGGCTGCGACGATTGCGACCTTGTTGCCCACGTAGTCGCTGACGAGCAGGCGTCGGCCGAACGGCTTTGGCTCGAGGCTTGTGACGGGACCGGAGGCGCGGTCGCCGAGGGCATTGCGGTTGTTTTTCAGCACCGGCGGGGAGGGCTCCTCCCAGCCGCGGGGCGAGTTGACAATGACGACCTTGCGGAAGGTAACGTCGCCGATACGCAGGTTGTCCGCGATCACACCGTTTTGCGAATGACGCCAGCAGTGGATGGCTTCGCCCTCGCTCTTGATGAGGTTGCCCACCACCTCGTAGCCCTCGAGGTTGAAGTTTGGCTCAATGGAGGTGGTCTTGGTCTCCATGTAATTGAAATTACAGCGGAAGTTGCGGAGGCGTCCGCGGAAGGACGGGTGGCCCAGAAGGTAGCCACTCCCGTTCGGATTGAGCGTGCGGGTGAACTGCACCGTGATGTTTTCCGCATCGAAGGATTCACCCGGCCCGACCTTGCCGCCGGGCAGAAACTTGCCGGTGTGCTCGCCGTAGGCCATCACGGAGCGGTTGGTATCCATCATGGTGATCCCCTCGACAAGCACGTTGCGGACGCGCCCGTGGACGAGCACGCAGGCATTGATGTCTTTTACGAGAAAGCCCGGCTGCGCGTTGTGCGAGGCGTTCATGTCTATCGTGCCCCTGCCCGTGATGCGCACGCCGGAGATGTAATCCACCTGACGGCCGTGGCCGATGCGGATGCCATAGGCCGCGGGACCGTCGTAGCTCACATACCAGACGCTACGGACGTTATGGCCGGTAGTGCTGCCGAACTTTATTTTGACGCCGTGGCTGAGTTCCTGCCAGTCCCCCGTGATCGCGACGTGCTTGTGCGGCGTCTCGCCAAATCTGTCGCCCCAGGAAAAGGTGTCGGGCTTGCCGTCCTTGCCTTCGGTGTCGGTGATCACCGTGAACTCGCGCGGAGCGCTGAGGTCGTAGTCGCCGCCGACCTCGAAGTCGTCGAGTTTCTTGCCCGCATCCTGATCGGTCGTGATTTCGCCGGCCTTTTCGAGTTTGCAGAAGGCATCAGCCAGCTTGAGCGTGGCTCCCGCGAGCAACTCGACCTCTACGGACTTGTCGACGTAAAGGATTGCGCGGTGTTTGTTCAACCCGTGCTGGTGGAGGCCCGGCAGGAAGACGAGCTTGTCGCCGGAAGCCGCCGCGTCAAGGACCGCCTGCGGGTCTTCGCCCGGCTTGATTTTGAACTCCGCGGCGAAAGCCGAGGCAACGGATGAGGCGAGGAGGAGAAAAGAGAGAAAACGGCTCATTGTTAGAGGTGTGGTAAGAAAGGGTGGCGTTCAGTGGAAACAACGTCCATCGCGGACTACGGTTCCCCGCAACTTTTAGCGGATGAGAAGTTCGGCGAAGCGAGACATGAACCTTCGAAAGACTGCATGGCCCCACTCCGTCGGCGCTCCTCACTCAAACTGCTGGGCCGACGTTTAGACAACCATCCGCAGATTTCTCAGATTTCTCAGATGAGTAGAACCCGTAAAAAACATCTGCGGAAATCTGAGCCATCTGTGGATAAAATCAATGAGCCTAGACTTTTGCCTTCCAGCGGGAACGCGATGGTGAACCAAGCCTTCGAAGTTTTAGTCCGTTTTACCGGTTGAGCCCTGCCACCGCTTCCGGAGAGAATTCCTGGATGAACTCTGAGAAAATCCTCCGCGGCCTGGAAAAGGCCGGAGTGGCCACGGCCCGCCGCCACCTGTTTTTGTGCATCGGGCCGGAGTGCTGCCCGGTCGAGGAGGGGGAAAGGCTCTGGGAGCGGGTCAAGGACCGGGTCCGGCAAAGCGGGTTGGAGGTCCTGCGCACCAAGGCCGCCTGTTTTCGGATTTGCGCCGGGGGCCCGTGGCTGGCGGTGTATCCGGACGGGGTTTGGTACGGGGAGGTGACCCCGGAACGGTTCGAACGGATTTGGGCCGAACACATCTGCGCGGACAAGCCGGTTCAAGAATGGGTGGGGGCAGCCAGTCCGCTACAGGGATGCGGGGTCCCCACAGTGCAATCGCCCTCGACCTGAAGAACGCAGTGCCCCACTCCGCCGGTACTCCCAAATAACCGATCATTCAGAACTCTCCACAGATTTAGCAGATGAGCGGAACCCACAAAAACATCTGTGGTAATCTGAGTCATCTGCGGATGACTGACCGGTCCATCCGGAGTGAATTAAAAGATACCCACTGAAAACCGCGAGGAATCCAAAATTGCGTCATAAACCCGGGACAGTGCATTGTGAAGGGAGCTAGATGCGGGCTCTCCTGCCGCCGATTCCACTACGCCATGCCATCCCCCCGCAAGCCTCCGAAGCCTCCGCATCAGGCAAGAGAATTACTCTTCAGCCAGCTGAGCGCCGACTCCGCCTTCTATCAAATCTTCAACCACCTCCCGGACGTGGCCTTCTTCGCCAAGGACGCGCAGTGCCGCATCATTGGGGCAAGCCGCCTCTTTTTTGAGCGCTTTGGTTTTCACACCGAGGCGGAGATTTTGGGCAAGGACGACTTCGAGCTCTTTCCCCGGACGCTTGCCGAAACTTTCCGCAAGGACGACGAGGCCGTGCTGGCCTCGGGGGAGGCGCGGCTCAACCTGGTGGAGCTGTTCTTCAACCGGCAGGGGCTTCCCGACTGGTACATCACCAACAAACTCCCGCTGCGCAACCGTGACGGAGCCGTCGTCGGACTGATGGGCACCACCCACAGCTACGAAAGCCGCAAGGCTGTTCTGCGCCCCTTCCTGCACTTGGAACGCGCGGTGGAATACATCCGCGCTCACTTTCGGGAGAAGATTTCCGTCGAAAAGCTCGCCCAACAGCTGCACCTCTCTCCGAGGCAGCTCCACCGCAAATTTGTCGAGACTTTCGGCGTGGGGCCCCAGGCATTCGTACTGAAGCTGCGCATACAGGCGGCCTGCGATGCGCTCCAAGACGAGAACCAGCTCATCGCGGACGTGGCCGTTGCAGTCGGCTTCTGCGACCAAAGCTCCCTCACCCAAACATTCCACCGGCTGCTGGGCCTCACGCCCCGGCAATACCAGCTGCAGTTCCGCCTGCGCCGGAGCTGATACCACATCTCAACTATAACCGGAGTATTTCCGCCCCGAAGGGGCAGACCACTCGCAGCCCATGGCATCGCCGTGGGTTTGATCCGTTATAAAACATTAAGCCCTGTAGGGGCGCCCCATGATGACGCCACTCTTTCGGATGGACCGGGCATGTTAGGGTGCCCTTTCAGGGCGTATTCTTTTTTGGGGACGGTTTTCCCATGGCGTTGCCATGGGCTGAAAGAGAAGTGCCCCTTGCGGGGCGTCAGAGTTGCCGCAAATCCGTGCCGGTTTTCTGAACAATGCGGGACCATTCGATCAAGGGATTCCCTTCGCAAATCATCCAGAAAAATGACAGAGGTGGTAT
>CAMCIN010000087.1 GCA_945874745.1 Akkermansia muciniphila
AGCCGTTCAAGGCTCATGCCAGTGCCCGAAGTGTCATGTCTCGGTTCCCGGATGCGCACACCCACTGAAAATAGCCAGCAGCCGTTGCTGACATTGTCACGGGTTACTGCAACTGCGCTTGCAGCAACGGTTTTGTCGGGTAATGGAAATTCCCACCCTCTAGTGTTTCCACCCGTTTCATAACTGAAACCGAGGCCGGATCGGACGACCTTCTCTCATTCGCCCGCCAACACCGCTTCCGCGATATTTTTCAGCCAGTCCAAATCCAGACTGTGACATTCCTTCGCTAGGGTGAGGAGCGCACTCCAGTCATTTTCATGCAGATAGCGGTCCGCGACATGCCCGATAAAACGGTGGGCGGCCTCCTCGGAATAAGGACACAGATTTGCGAGCCAGCGCAGCATTTGCTCATCGGGAGCGGCTGGCGAATCCTTATCGGGGCGCAGCGCCAAACTTCGGCCAAGCAGAGATTCAACCACCTCTGGCGAGCAAGAGGACACGGCTTCAAACCGCTCCAATATTTGCGGGACATCCTCAGACTGAGAAAGGGAGATCTGGAGAAGGCGGGCTTCGGTGTGCCCCCACTGCTTCACAGGACGAACGGCAGCCATCATCACGCAGAATCTTTCGAGAAATCCCAACCTATCTGAAAGCCTGAACGCCTTGGGATCATGGCGGCAACTCTGCAAAAGCGAGGAAACGACCGAAGACATTTGTCCAGAATGCCACCTAGTGGTCTGCTCGGATTGAATCAGGCAGTCCAACAACTCTCCCCAGGCATCTGTCCGGTTTGCCAGCGATAGAGCCTCCAGGAGATGCAGCAAAAGGCAAAAATGCGCATCCCCATTTCTTTTCATGAGCAACATTTCCCTGCCCAGTGCAACCGCCTCCTGCAGGTGGTGGTGGTCGCCCTCCTCGGCGCAGACCATCGCGATCCGCCTTACGCCCAAGTCTGCGCCGCACTGCCCCTCCTCTGCTGCAGCCGCTTGCTTTGCCGCGTCGACAAACCGTGCGAAGATCTCGGCAGCGCGGGCGTCTCCGCGCGTCAACCCACAGCCCACCGCCACCTCCGCATAACCGTTTGCCCGGTGCTCACGGCCACGAAGTCGATCCACCATCTCCAGCGCTAGATCAACTTCACCCGCCGCCGCCATTTGTCTGGCCCACGCGGGCACGAACAGGAACCCGCAATCGTCGTCAGCCTGCAACTGGAACCAGTCGTGCCAATTCCAGATCCGGCGGAGCAAATGAAGCCGGTCCGCCCGACTGGGGAGTTTGCCAATCTGCAGCGGCCACTCGCACGCGTGTTCAAAAATCAAGCAGTTCCGACCAGCCGAGGTCGCAATTGCAAAGGCGTCCTCGATCAATTCGAAAGCCCGGAAAAAGGCCTCGCTGTCCCCGGTGGCAAGCGCCTTTTCAAAAAGGAGCGTTGCGTTCCAAGCCCTGGGAGACGCCTCCGGTTCCGCCGCAAACTCTGCAAATGCTGCGTCAAACTCAAGGCCGCTGGCTCTCTCCCGTAGGTCTCCTCGTTGCGGTTGCGCTTCTCCCCCAGCCTCTATCGGAAGGCTTTTTTTAAGTTTGGCCTCGTACTCCGGAACCACCCCAGACTTCCGGGCAAATCTGCGGGCGGTATCTGCGACCCAGCGGGCCTCCGCTGTCTCCCCCCTTTCCTGCGCGAGCACGTGGACCAGCGCCGGAAACCGTGCTTTACCGTGGGTGCTTCCAATGCGCTGGGCCGCTTCAAACAGCGCCTCGACCACGGGCTTGCGGATCGGATGCAGAATCCGGGGCGCGGCCGCCTCCAAAAAATTCGAGACAAATAGGTTGGCGCTTCTTCCCTCCTCGATTTCTGCCAGCGCAGTCGTAAATTTTTTCCGGAGCAGCCTCGGATGGGGGACGGCGGTCTCCTGTGCCAATTCGGCAGGCCTCGTTTTCTGGGTATCTTCCCAGGCTTGCTCGAGGTCCTGTAAACCCGCGGTCTCCGGATCCCAGAAGGCAGTCGCTGCCCTGCGCTTCAGTTCGTTACGAAGCATTGAGGTGCCGAAAACACTGGAAAACCATTCCATTTTCTTCAGTGCCTGCCGGTACAGGTCGCCTCGTTCTGGAAATGGCGGAGATTCGATCAACAAGCATCCCACCGCGTACAAAGCGTCCTCGCGGAAGTGACGCAGCGATACAGCGAGGGCTATCGCTTCCGAAAACCACTGACTTGGTTCGGATTGCACTCCCTCTAAATGCTGTCTACTCCGCATCCATCGGAGCATTTCCAGTATCCCAGGTTTTTCCTCCCATTCCCCGGATCCGTCGCATGGTTGGTCCTCGGCGGATTCCCGATTCTGATCCCGTAGAAGGCGCTCCGCCCGGTGTTCCAGTTTGTTGCTCTGCTCCCATTCCCCCTCGATAGCCGCGTGTAGCGCGAGGGCGTGAAGGCAATCGGCCCTGGTGGCGGCTGACGAAATCTCATCCCCCACCGCGGCGGTCTCTTCCCAGCTTAACTCACGTGGAGGCGATGCGGCAAAAATACGGAGCGTATTCTGCCGGTGCTCCTCCCGGGTGGCACTCTCTGCGCCCGCCATTTTCTCTTCGATCAGATCCAGCGCAAACTGCAGGGCGGTTGCACTCCCCGAACAAGCGAGAAAATCGATCGTTTCTGTCAGCACGAATCGAATGTGTTCGTATGAGTTAAATTCCTCTGAGGCGCGCAGTACCGCTTCGGCAAACCGCAGGGTTTCAGCGGTGGAGATTCGGCGCTGCGCTTCTGCAATAATTCTCCCCATACAGCCCGTTCGGCTAAACTCATGAGAGACATGTTTCGCTGCGTCCACCGCCTCCAAGAACTCACCCGCGTTTAACCTGGCATACACCACGCTCGTCCAACCGACCGCCAGAGAACGCCGCACCGCTCCCGAAAGGTCTGCCAGGGACGCCTTCTCATCGCGTTCCGACCGCCTGTGCTCGCTGAGGATTTCCTCCTCTATCGCCTCCATCTCAGCGACTGCAGCAGCCGTATCGCCCGCAAGTCGCAGGTTGGCGCCCATCAGCTCAACACGGCACCTGACCCGGTTCGCGCCGGGTGCAAGGTGTGAAAGAAAAGCCTCTACCATCATATCGTATCCCGCCTCCGCGCACAAACTGATCGCAGTGCAAACGGCCGACTCGCGCACGCTTTGAGAACCGATCTCTTCCAGATACTCGAGCGCCTCATCCAGACGGTCCGCTTCGGCCAGCGCAGGCACCAGCACGCGCAGCCATCGGTCCTTGAGCCCTTCGTTCCCAGGCAACGCACTCACCCATGCACGCAGCGACCCGCGGTCTCTTTCCTGAATCGCCAAGCATGCACCCTTGGAGGTCGGAGACTCTCCCGAAGGTGAATCTAGTTGCTCCTCTGGATGGAGCGACCTCAGGAGTCCCGTCGTGGAAGTCCTGTCTGAGGCCACTCGTACCATGCGCAGTCCCTCCGGCAAAGGCACGTGGGCGAGCACAAAGGGCTCCCATCCGGACAAGCCGCCCACATGCAAGTCGGGTGGCACATTGTGTTCCACAGCCTCGGCGACCTGTTGCGCGATCACCTGTGGAATGCGTCCGCCATTGGGTCGGACGCGATCCGCCTCGGTCCAAATGGCCAGCTGGCAGGCTCGGTAATACTCGAGCGGATCCAGGCCACGAAAATCTGCCAGCGCCCGCTCCATTCGTCTGAGATCCCCGGCTGGGGCCTGGATAAGGCGCTCTAAAACCATCGCTACTTGTCGCCGCGTGTGGCTCATTCCCGCTGCGCATTCGGAAACCAGTCCGCAGACGCGGAGAATTCCTTCCGGGGGGTTAGGTTCTCGCGCTGAGCGCTGGAGTGTGTCCCACGTCCGAGCAGCGCGAATCAGGTGTGAGGGCGTGTCCGAAGAGGCGGTCCCGCTACGCAGATCTGTGCGCAGTTGGGTGAACCATCTGTGGAGGGGCGGTTTCGGGAGCATAGGGGCGAGCGTAGCAGGGGGTGCAGGCGGGGAATATTCAAGCCAACTCAATAGAGGGCGAAGCAATTGTGCAGCGTCACCTTGACCCTAGTCAGCGGTTCCATCAATGGGGCCAGCTCTCATAAAGTTGGACCGCATGGAAGCGAGCAGGTGATCGCTGCATATATGGCAGGACAGGGTGGAGAGAAAAATTACGAGCGACTACACAATGCTTAGCATACCGGGATTGTTCTGATCAATGTCTCGGGGCTTGGGCCCGAGGATGCCCTTTCCTCACGAAACCTCGAGCCCACGGCACGCGCGGGACCATGTGTAAAAATAGGGCATGCCTCGTTTGAAGAATAACACACATGAAACAGCGGTCGGTTCCCGGCAGCTCGTAATCAACTTTCAAGACGACGCCACCCAATGGTTTCAAAACCTAACCGCAGCAGTGGCGGCGACGCCCCAGGAAATTGAAGTCCAGTTTGTGGGCGGCTGCGTCGCTCCTCCCTACGAAATTATAGCATTACGCAATGCATTGCTCGGGATCCCGCGCTCCATCCGCTTGGTGACCACCTCACTCGTATCGCTCCCCCCGCTGACATGCGCTGCCTGGCTTGTTGGCGATGTGCGGCGGATCGCTCGGGATGCTGTCGTATGGATTCCGGAACTTCCCGATAATATCCTTCGCCATGGACTGCGCTGTCGTCATCGCTCATCGAATGAGGGAGTTATCAAGAGGGCGGCAAGTGAAGGGGGGTCCTTCTCCGTGGACGAAGATGATCTTAAAGAAGGCGACGGGGCGGAAAATGTCGTCCCCTTTGGCCGTCGCAGAAGTGTGGAACGTGAGCGGTGCGAGCGGGACTTGCGAACTCTGGCCGACGCTATCAACGAGTGGTTTCCATGTTTTGAGTTCCGCGGCACGTATCTGACTTTTGATGATCTTATCGCTTGGGACGTCGTTAAGCCCGAGTGGTGTTTCGGTGGACGCGGGGTGAGGAACAGACCAGAGGGTCCAGCCAACAATGGGCTGGCAAGTGTCCGGGTCAAAAAAAGGCGGGTTTGCAAGGGGATGAAAAACAGCCGAAATGCTGACGGCCAAGCGCCGGTGAACTGCGGGAAAGTGGAATTCGACGGGCAGAAACCTGGGGAGAGCACCAAGGGTGAGTACGCCCCTTCAAAGGATGAGTCCAATGGTTCCGGGGCACCTTCAGAACCCGGAATCTCATCAAAGCCTTCAGACCTACGAAACCCAGAATAACCATCGTTTAGCAAATCGCGGATAGAGGTGCTGGTTCAATAAACCCTCCAAGGGAGAGGCAGGGCTGAATTTTTCTGAAAATCGCGGGGGGGGCCCTCAGATGTCCCTCCCTCAACCTTATACTTCTCACATGCGAACCGGAATTTGTCTTACGACCGTTTTGAAGGTTCGGAAACCCCCGGAAAATCGGAGCGATCCCAGTTTCTAAAAGTCAACAAGGCAGATTTTCGATTCAGCCAGCTCATCCATCCCATGAAATCCACAACGATGACAACGATCGCAAAAGTCACCAAAAGCGGCAATACACATCGCTCCAAAGAATGCGGAGTCCGTCCAAGGAAGGACGGGAAGTCGAGCCAAACAAAGGCGGGGCTATGGAGTTCTAAAGGGTTACTTATTGATACTACGGAGGCTTCTGCGGGTTCGCTTGGCATCTACTTGAAACAGATCGGGGCCGTAAGTCTTTTGAGTAAAGACGAGGAGAGAGAAATTGGGCAAACCATCCGCGCCGCGTTCGGCGCCCTTATCGAGCATCTGCTGGGCTCGGGGTTTGTTTTGGAGATGCTGTTGCACCGAACGCAGTTGGAGTTGGGTTACAAGACGATCAAGAGCGAACGCAAGGCAGCCTTGGAACTGTGTTTGGAAAAGGGTTTAGTTGCGCTTGAGTCCGCCCGCAGGGCTTACACTACGCGAGGGATTCTGGAACCGGCTGCGGCGGAGTTTTTGAAATCCGTATTTTTGGAACTTATTGAGGCGCTGGACTTCTGGCAGAGTATTGGTTTGGAGCTTCTGGAGGATTTGGCGGAGTCCGTTTCGAACGTGGAAAGTCTGTCTGGTACACGCGTGAATTTTTCTGAGGCGTTTTGCGTGGCGAATCTCATGGCTGAAGGGGAGTGCAGAGAGTTTTTGCACGAGGCTTTTCTCTTGAAGGCGCGTTTGGTTCATGCGCGGAACCGGTTGATCCTTCCGAATCTGCGGTTGGTCGTATCCGAGGCTAAGAAGCTGAGCTATGGCATGCTGCCCTTTGAGGAAATTATCCAGGAGGGGAACTTGGGGTTGCTGCTTGCCTCGGAACGTTTTGACGAGCGGTTGGGTTACCGGTTCTCCACGTTTGCGGTCAATTTGATAAGGGCAAGAATGAAGCGTGAGAACGATAACCAGGGCAGAATGATCCGCGTGCCAGTGCACCAGTGGGAGGCAATTCGACGCGTGGACAAGGTCCGAGGCGAGCTCGAGGGGGAACTTGGACGAGAAGCTCTCGCCTCCGAGCTTGCCCTCAAGACGGGTCTCAAAAGTTGTGAACTCGAGGAACTTTCAGCGTTGAAAGCGGGTGTAATCTCTTTCCATCAGGTGATGGCCAGTGATGGAGAAACGCCGTTGGAGGAGGTTTTGCCCGATCCCGATTCGCTGGCGCCTTTTAGCTCGAAGGTGGATCTGACGGGAAAATTTGACCGGTATTTGATGAGTTTGGAGGAAACGGAGCGCCGTGTGGTCTGCTGTTTGTACGGTCTTGGAGGGATGCCGCAACTAAGCTTGGCTGAGACGTCCCGTCTGCTTCGGCTGAGTCATGCTGAATTGGGCCGCGTGAGACAGCGGGCGCTTGTGGCCATCCGTGATGAGATCGCGAGTGTCGGTGCATTTTACGCCAGCGCCGCGTGAGCGGGCGGGTGCGGATTTGGAGTGCTGGACCGTTATAAGCATCTCCGGAATGGGTTAGCGCGACCGGTGACCTGTTTTTCGTCCATCCGATGGCGTGGCTTGGCTCCATCCTCTTATCCAGCGCGGTACACTGGATGGTGGTTGCTGTGATGATCGCGGGTTCACCCCGCTCCACAAGGCGCTTCAGAATGGATTCGAAACCGGGAAATTCCTTCGGGACGACCTCATTTTTGAAGCGGCAGCAGCAGCAGGCTCTCCAACATCCAGCGCAAAGGGGGGGGCTTATGTAATAATTGGAGGTTCGAGATATTGAGTTGGTAGCAAATTTTCCAATTTATGAATTACTCATTTCAACAAGGCGGGAACTTCAGCGCTCAGTATGGGGGCTGCACTCTCGAGGACGCAAAAAGGGCGCATCCATTCCGGTCCACCGCAGGGACTCGTGCTTTGGATCCCCTCCAATTTCACTCAAGAGTCCGCGCGAACCATCGTTGTTGCGATTTATCAGATCCAGTGGCAGCAGAGGGAAGTTTTTTGACCGCTAAGGTTGGTTTAAAGTCTGTCTCGCAGCCCACACACGGCATTTCTGCACGTGTTTCCCGAGTGTCTGCGATTCTCAGTCTGGTCTCACTGATTCTGAGTTTTTACCTCCTTCAAGACCAAATGGAAGCCAAGGCAGCGGCTGGCGTCTTGTCTATCTTGGCAATCCATGAGGTTGGTCACTTGGCATTGGCCCGTTATTTTAAAGTACCTGTTCTTTGGCCCATTTTTGTGCCCGGGAACGGTGCATGTATTGTGATGCTAAAGAAGACAAAGGATTCCTTTGAGCAGGCATGGATTGGTTTGGGCGGACCACTGTTTGGGGTCGCATTCACGATTGCGCTCCATTGTGCGGGGGTGTGTTGCCACTCAGAGTGGTTGTTGAGCGTTGCTTTCTGGGGGTATTCGGTTCACCTGATTAATCTGATTCCCGCGGGGTCTCTGGATGGCGGACATGTCGCTGGTTTTGTGGGGAGATGGCTGTTTGTGCCGGGAGCAATAATTTTGTTCTTGGTTGTTTGGTGTGCGGAGCGTTTGTCCGTGTCCGCTAAGATTTTGTTTGGCTTGCTGCTGGCGCACGCGTTTTGGTGTGCGGCGAGCTTTCTTGCGGAGAAGTTGGGTCTTAAGGATGCTCCCAAAAAAAGCAACCTATCCGACCGAAGCAGACGGGTTGTATGGCTTGTTTTTCTCTGCCTCATTTACGTCTGTGCCGGAGGTGCCATTCTGGCAAATCTGCAGACTGAGGCACTAATGATTCGTTCACTGGAAACACCGCAAACCAGTTTTTCTCAGGATTATGAAAAAGACTAATGTCCCGAGTCCCAGATTTTCCGCAAATCGTGCCTAACGTGAAAAAAGCGTCCTCGTCAGCAGGATCTGTGGGCAAACTCCGGTTCAGACAGCGCTCCAAGATTCTGATATAAAGCGACTGGCTGCGCGGTAAAAGTGCGCGGCCCGTAGTCTCTGCGTTTGAAAAGGTTGCACTTCAGGTTCAAGCCCTCCACCACTCCGCTGTTATAAGGCTTCATGGCCCGGAAATAGTTCCCAATTCACAGCCGTCCCACAGGAATGAATTGGTAGGGTGAAAAGGATGCGCGCAGGTGGCGGTGAAGGTGAGCAGCATCAGCGAGGGCGGCGGGGATCCGCACTTCACAAAGGAGGCGAAGGTGCTCGCACTGTTGACGCTTCCGAATATCGTGCCGATCCACACCACGGGGATAGATGCCCAAGGAGGCCGTTCTATTCAATGAAGCTGGTGAAGGGACGCACGCTCCAGGCGGTGCCTAACGCCCTCCAGAACGGATTCGCCACCAGCGCGGAATCAGCTGGGGTCTTGAGACGGGCGCGGGTTTGGGTTGCGAGAAACCGCACGCTTGCGGCGTCGGCTGCGGTGCTGCTGGTGTTGCTCGGAAAAGTGATGGTGGACGGGCAGCGGGCTGCGCTGGCGATCCGGAGGTTGTCCGCGAGTGCACCGGTGTTTGCGGCGAGGGCGCAGGAGTTGTTGAAGGACGGGGAGGCGAAGGCAAAGGTCGCCGTAGGGTAATGGAAATTGACGTGGAGGCGGAAGGTCTCCCCGACTGGCAGCAGCCCGACAGGGAGTGGACACAGACGGACGAGCATCCGGTGGTGAAGGTGAGCTGGAACCAGGCGGTGAAGTTGTGTGAATTACTGATCAAGGTGACGGGGAAGGAGTGGCGGCTGCCGACCAACGCGGAATGGGAGGCAGCTGTGGGCTCCTCCACCTATCCGTGGGGGGATTACTTCCCGCCAGATTGGGATGACGGAAACTACGCTATTCTGGCGGACGGAAAGGATGATCCGAAGAATCCGAAGGCGAACCGTGTCTTGCGCGGGGGCTACTGGTTAAGCTTCGCGCCGAGCGCGAGTCGTCACAGCGCCACCCCTGCGCACGCGCATTACGACAACGGTTTCCGCCTGGCCCGAGGGCGTCTCCAGTCCGGCGCAGGGAGTAGCCGCTGACGGCGGAGCCTACTACGCGCGGAAAGGCGGAGGCTGGTTGGGTGAACGGAGGCTCGGGCCGAGCCGAACTCACGCTGCTGCGGTTCTACTCCCTTTGCTTTTTGGCCGGGGACTCACCCTTGGGCTTTCCGCCGCTTGCGTGCAGGCGCTGCGGCCAGTCAGGGCCTTCCGCGTCAACTGCGGCGTTGTGTTTGAGAAGCCGTTCGCGCAGGGCGTTGAAACGCTGAGGCTCGGCCTCCTTGAGGTCGGTGGTTTCGCGTACGTCGGCCGCAATGTTGTAGAGTTCGAACTCGGTAAGGTCGGCGTTGGCGAGAATTTTCCAGTCATCAACGCGCATCGCGACCTTGGCATTTGGGGCCATGAGCAGCTTCCAGAAGAGCGGTTGCGGGCGCTCCACCTTGGAGGCGGTGCCGGTAAGCACGGGCAGGACGTTCACCCCGTCAAGAACCCTGTCCTTGGGGGCTTCCACGCCTGCGAGCGCAAGCAGCGTGGGGAACACGTCGCTCCCGATGACGGGCACGTCGCTCGTGCTGCCGGGCTGGATGTGGCCGGGCCACCGCGCCATTCCGGGCTCCCGGATTCCGCCCTCGTGCAGGTCGCGTTTGCGGCCGCGCAGACCGCCGGTGGACCCGCGGCCGGGAGACTTGACGCCGTCGCCCTCGGGTCCGTTGTCGGAGGTGAAATAGACGAAGGTGCTGTCGGCGAGCTTCTGCTCGTCGAGCGACTTCATGAGCAAGCCAAAGGCGTGATCCATTTGGGTGACGTTGGCGTAATGCTCGCGTTGGACGTCGTCGGCAAGGTCTGGATAGAGGGCCTTGAATTTGGGATCCGACTTGATCGGGTAGTGCGGCTCGTGAGTCCAGACCGCCAGAAAGAAGGGCTTCGAGGGATCGCGCTTTTCGCGCAGCCAGGTGATGGCCTCGCCGGCAACCAGAGGGGCCGAGTAGCCCTGCATCTGGCCGACGGGCTCTCCATTGCGTACAAAGTTTGCGGGGTTTTCGTGCGAGGGGGCGGCGTTGTTCTGCGTGGCCATCCACCAGTCGTAACCGTGGTCGCCCGGCTGGGGTTGGGCGGGGTTGTTGAAGAGCCCGTTGAGGTGCCACTTACCACTGTGGCAGGTGGTGTAACCCGCTCCCTTGAGGAGTTTTGGGAGGGTGACTTCACTGGTGCGTAGGTGGACTTCACTGCCTTCGGCGATCCACGTGTACACGCCGTTTCGATGAGGAGTGCGGCCGGTGAGAAGAGCGGATCTGGAAGGGCTGCACACCGCGCTTGCAGCGTAACAGTTGGTGAGTTTGACGCCCTGCTTGGCAAACGCGTCGAGGTTCGGCGTCTTGATGAGCGGATGCCCGAAAGTGCCCAGGTCGCCGTAACCAAGATCATCTGCAAGGAAGAGGATGATATTGGGCTGTGGCGCGGCTTGGGCGCTCACAAGGGGGGCAAAGAGAACGGCTAAAAGAAGGGGGAGCTGTTTCATGGCAGGGAAGAAGTCTCGGAACGGTGAACGGCCCGTGTGTAATGAGAAGCATTTTTTGGAACAGCTTGCCGGCACCGCGTGCACCCTCGCATTTCACCAGTGCAGCTGCTGGCCGTTGAGAAAGCCGCGGACGCGCCTTTCCTTGCCGACCCACCCCACCACGGCGCCGGTATCCTGCTGCAACCAAACCGTGATTCCACGCGCCCGCCACTGCTCGGCCCATGTACGGGCGGGCGCCGCATCTTGGCGGGGGCCCGTTCCTCCGACAACAATGAGGCTGGGATTGACGGCCCGTACAAAGGCATCGGTGCCTGTGACTTCGCGCGTGTGATGGCCCCTCACCCAGACGTCTGACTGCAATCGGTCAGCGCTGTGCTCGAGCAGCCAGCTCTCTGTCGGGTAACCTGCGTCCGCGGTGTAAAGAAGGCTCCAGCGCGCGGTGCTAAAACGCACAACGAGACATTTGTCGTCGGCCAGGGAGGCCTGCACGCCGGGCGGCGGATAAAGGATTTCGACCTTTGGATGCGGTGCTTCCTGCAGCGTGTCGCCCGCGCCCACATGGCGTGGCGCCTTCCCCGAAGGGTCCAGACTTGCCGCGAGTTGTTTTCTGGTGCGGGAGCGGTCCTTTGCGAACGAATCTACAAGGTGTTGCGGATTGAAGGTGCGCTGCGTCTGTAAGGCGCCACCGATGTGCGCGGCATCGCCATGGGAAAGCACAAGGCCTTCGAGCCGATTGAGGCCCAAAAAGCGAAGGCCGGGCAGCAGGAGAAAATCGAACTGCGACTCGGTGCCGCAATCCAGGAGCCACGGTTTCCCGGGGATATCCAGCAACACCGCAGCGCCATGGCCGGCGTCAAAGACGACAAAGTCCGGGCGTTTGACGAAGGGATTGGCCACGCTCCAATGCCCCCCCGGCAGGGAGCTACCAAGACGGACTACATCCAACAGGAGGCCGGCGACCAGGGCGTTCGCACCATTGACCCAGGGCACCACCGGACTGAATGACATGGAGAAGACGCTCAACAGACCGAGCCCCAAAATGCAGAAGGCGAGGGGGATGACGAGGAGGTTGACGACGAGGCCCGCGGGCGAAACCTGGTGGAAGAGAAGGAAGCTCCACGGCAGCCCACCCACAAACGCTACGAGGCTTGCTGCAACCACAGCGCAAAGACTGACACACAGACGCACGCGCCAACGCTGGCAGCGGCTCCAAAGTTTCCGTGGCAGGAGGGGGTCGGGAAGCGAGAGCGTGCTGAGGCTGCGGCCCAGCGGGGTGGCAAGCCAGAGCAGGGCGAGCACCAGGCAGAAAGAGAGTTGAAAGCCTCCTTGGAAGAGGTTGTTTGTGTCGGCGAAAAGAAGAAGGAGGGCGGCGGCTCCTATATTGTTGTAGGCCACGGAAGAGCGCTCGACCCAGACGCACCCAAGCAGCAGGAGTGTGCCGACGAGCGCCCTGAGACAGCTCGGACTGAAGCCCACAGCGGCGGCATAAAAGGCGAGCATGGGGAGGGTGAGAAGGGCGGTCAGGCGGGAGCCTGCGCCAAGGAGGCGAAAGCCGGTGGTTAAAAGCCAGGCCAGCATTGTCAGATTGAGTCCGCTCACTGCAAACAGGTGGAGGGTGCCAGTCTCCCGGAACCATTCCTCAGCCTCCCGCAAGCCGGCACCTCGGACGCCAAGCACCATGCTGGAAATTAAGGCGTGCCTGAGCGGCTGATCGTCGATTCCCCGGGCGAGTACCTGCGAGATCCAGACGCGGCATTGGCTTGCCCACTGCTTGGGTTGCCAGACACCGGGGGGAGAAAGCGGTTCTGCGTCCTGAAGGTTTGAGACAAAGGCCTCCACCCAAAAGCCCCGCCGCGCCCACAGGCTGGCCATGTCTGCCTGACCTGGGTTGCGGGGGGGCGGGATTTGTTGGAGTGCTGCGCGCAGACGCAGGCGCTCGCCGCAACGTGGGGGTTCCCCCTTGGCATGCACGAGGACGCCTGCTCCCGGGATGGAAAGCCCCTGATGTTCAGCGGTTTCCAAACGGAGCAAAAAACGGCTTCGAGGCGGGCCGCTGGTCTTCCTGCCGGGCTCGGAGACCTCCAAGACGGTCCCGACAAGGACGGTGGGCGTGGACCCTTCAGGGGGCAAGCGGCGAGAGAGTTCCCGGGAAGGGGAGCGTTCCTTGGTCCAATGGTGCGCGGTCCCGGCGGCTGCGAGGAGGAGGGCAAGCCAGGGCAGGCGGCCGGGGGCGGTCCAGGCGTAGGCCAATGCTGCAGGAACCAAGAGAAGTGCAAGCTCTGGCAGGGTGGTGGCCTGGTCGGCGAGAAGGATCCCCACAGCGGCGCAGCATGCTGCGGTGAAAAGAGGCGCTGGTGGGCGCAGTGATCTGGAGGACATTCCTCTTCAGATTCGGAAATGGAGCGTTTGGAGCGTCCGGGTTTTCCGTTCGGGGAGTAAGGGTGCGGCGGGCGGCGGCGGCCGGGTTGAGGTGGATTGGACGGGGCTCCGGGTGGAAGGTCCCCAAGGTGCGGGCCCATCGCAACCTCATGGGGCGTGCGCGCCGTTTGGATCCAGCCCCGAAGTGGCGTTCCAAGGCGCGGGTGAAGGGCGGGGGTCTACTTCAGACCGCGCTCGCGGGCGTATTCCGGATAGCGGCTCTGGAGCCGATTGAGAACGTTTTGCGATTCCTTGAGTTTTCCGGCGGTCCTGTAGGCTTGGTAGGCCTTTTCCATTGCGGGCGGAGCGAGCTGCTCCTCATCGAAGGCGATCGAAATACTCTCGTATGTCTTTGCCGCGGCTTCCCACGCGTTTTGGGAGGCAAGGATATCTCCGGCCACAAGGCGGGCCTCCCCGTTCAGGACCCCTTCAGGTTGGAGGCGCAGGACTTCATCGGCGGTTTTCTGGGCGGCGCCGACCTCGTTGAGGGCCAGTTCCGCCTTGGCGCGGACCAACAGGCCGCGGGCTTTCGAAGCCGGGTGTGAAACCAGGGTCAGGTAAGCGGCTGCGGCCTCTATCGCACCCGCGTGCTTGCCCACGGAGTACCGCGCATTTGCCAGTTGGAGCCAGTCGTTTTCCGTGACCTCTTCGCCACCGCACAACAGAGAAAGGACGGGCTCAGCTTTGGGCGAAGACTTTGCATCCAGATAGATCTGAGCGCACCAGCGCAACAGGTCGGGCGTGATCTTGTTTTTGCCCTTCGGCAGGTACTGCTGCACCCTGGCCCAGAAATCGTCCGGGTCGTTGAGGTTGTAGGCGCAGTACACGAGCCGGAGGCTGTCGGACTCGAAGTAGTCCGCATTCTGTTCGCGTGCTTTTTCAAGATGGTCGACCGCCTTTTTGTAGTCCTTCGCTTCGAAATAACTGCGACCGATCCAGTGGTGGGCCTCCGGAGCGTCCTTGCTCTCGGGATACTCTTTGAGGAGCTGTTCAAAACGCTGCGCCATCCCGACATTGTCGTTTTGTTCGCCACGAAGCAGGGCCCACTGTTTGAGGGCCGTCTCGCGGTCCGTCGAATTCGGAAACCGCTTGGAAAGCGCTTCATAGCCCTTCTCAGCCTCCGCGTATTTTTTGAGTTTGCGCAGGCTTTCGGCACGCCAAAACAGCGCGGTCGCTGCCAGCGGATAATTGGGGGCGGCCGCCATGAGCTCCCCAGTGGCCGCGACGGTGGACTCCGCGTCACCGGTACGCACACTGCATTCAGCCCAGCGCATCAGGGCCTCATTCCGCCGGTCGGGCTTCAAATCCTTCGACTTCACCACCTGCGCGTAGGCCCCACCGGCTCCAGCGTAGTCCGCCTTGAGTCTGAGCCATTCCGCCTTCATCAACTGGGCGTTATCGCGCTCCAGCGGCTTGGGTTTGGAGGCAAGAAAGGCCTCGATTTCCTGCGCCAAATCCTGCCTTTCTAAATTGTAATAGCACACAAGCCGGTCGTAGCGGGCGGCGGCTGCGGAAGGCGACTCCGGTGCGGCCTCGACGACCTTGGAATAAAAGGCAGCCGCCTCGCCGTACTGTTTGAGTGCCTTGTGCGCATTGGCCACCAGCAGCTGCAGCTCCGGGATTTGCGGCGCTTCAACCGCGGCGGCCGCGGCGGGATAGGAGGCGATGATTTGCGCCTGTTCCCCCAGAGCGACGTGGGCCTTGAACACACCCAGTTGCAGCACCTTGTGCCACTGGGCGATTTCATTGGAGGCAAGGGCAGCTTCGAGTGCCTTGAGCGCCTTTTGCGGTTCATTGGCCTCCAAGAGCAACAGTGCGG
>CAMCIN010000088.1 GCA_945874745.1 Akkermansia muciniphila
CACTGGGCGATTTCATTGGAGGCAAGGGCAGCTTCGAGTGCCTTGAGCGCCTTTTGCGGTTCATTGGCCTCCAAGAGCAACAGTGCGGCGCGGGCGGTGGATTCCGCGCGGATCTCGGCGGCGCCGGCTTCGCTTCTAAGCTTTTCAAACCGCGCCACAGCCTCGCCGGGCCGCCCGGCCTCCTGAAGCAGAAGCCCCAGTTGGAACTGGCTCGAATCGCGGAAGGGATGCTTTTCCGGTGCGTCAGCCAGCGCCTGGTACAGAGCGCGGGCCTCGGGTTTGCGCCCCAGTTCCTGGTAACTGCGGGCTGAGAAATACTGGGCGCTTTGCTTCGCCTTGGCGTCCTGAAGGAGCTGGGAGGCCAGTTTGAAATGGGCCGCCGCCTCCGCGAAGTCGCGTTCCTTAAACTCAAACTCGGCAAGTTTGTAAGCGGCGCCGCCGCCAATCGGCCCGGGTTGCGGCAGGGCGGCTAACTTGCCCCAGTAAAGCCGGGCGGAGTTTGGATTCCCCATCTTGAGGTAGCACTCCGCAAGGCGGTAAAGCGCAGCCGGCGTTTCCACGGCGCGGGGGAAATCGGAAAGGAAACGCTGGTACTCAGGGATCGCGCCGTCCCACTGCTGGCGGCTGTAAAGAGCGTCTGCGAGTGCCAGTTGCTGCTGTTCTGCGTTGGCGGCCGCCGGACGGGCCTCGGGCGCAATTGGGGCAGAAGGGGTCGGCGTGGGGGGGCTTGTGGGCGCGACCGGCTGGAGCGTGGGTACTTCCATGCGGCCGGAAGTTTCGCCCCGGAACCCCGGTGTGCCGCCGCTCTTTGCAGGCGCGGGGGCGGGCGCAGGCTGGGCTTCCGGTACGGGCGCGGGTGCGGGAGGCGAAGCGGGGCCGGGTTGGACGGGGATGGCCTTGGGAACCACCTCGGTCCGGGGCGGAACCGGGAGCACTGGGACCGCGCGCGGCGGCGTCTGCCCTAGCAGAGAGCAGGGAGACAGCGCGCCCAAGGTGGCCAGCAGGGCCAAACCTGATGCTGCGCCGCTGTTCATTCCGCCTTGGAGGTGGCGAACGCGACGTTCCAAATCCCCGCCTGGCGGCAGGTATCCAACACCTGAACGATGTGTTCGTAGTTTGTCTTCACATCCCCGCGCAAAATGATGGCGTAGTCGGGGTAGAGGGAAGCGAGGCTCTTGAGCTTTTCTTGCAGGTTTTCGCGGCTGATCTGTTTCCGGTCCCAAACGATGGTGCCGTCGGACTTGACGTTGAGGACGGTCTGGTTGACGACCGGGTTGCTTTCCTGGGCGGCCTGGGCGGCGGGGACGCGCACGTCCAACTCGTTTTCTTTGCGCGCCATGCTCCACGTGATGACGAAGAAGCAGAGCAGCACCAGCAAGATGTCCACCATCGGCGCGATTTGAAATGCCACCGGCACTGGTTCGCTGCGAGAACGAAATTTCATGATCTTAAATTACCTGGACCACTTGGAACAGTGCTTGGAACGGTGCTTTGCCGCTTAAAACTCGTCTTCCGCGCGTCCCGGTTCGCGGCGGCGCTGGTAGCTGGCGGCCAGCAGGCCCATCACGTGGCTGGAGGCGCCTTCAAGTTCGGAGATGAGGCCCTGGACCCGGTTGCGGAACACCGCGTAGCAGGCGGCGGCCACTACCGCAAGGACCAGGCCTGCGGCCGTGGCCACGAGCGCCTCGGAAACGCCGCTTGCGAGCAAAACGTCGCGGGAAAGGGTGCTGCTTCCGTTGCCGATGGCGGCAAAGGAGCGGATGATCCCCATGACAGTCCCGAAGAGGCCCACCATTGGGGCGAGCACGCCGATGTCCGCGAGGTAGGCGACTCTATGCAACATGGAGGAGGCCTGCGCGCTTCCTTCTGCCACAGCCACTTCCTTGAGGCTTTCAAAGGGGACCCCGGGATTTTTTGTCGCAAAATCCAGCGCCCGCTGGACGACTCTGGCCAGCGCCTCGCCATGACGGTTTGAGACCGCAAGCACCCCGAGGTAGTCCTTCTTCCGGATCAACACCTCGACCGTGGCCAGGTACTGCCGGGAGGCAACGGTGCCGCGGCGGATGGTGATGGCAAACCCTACGACCAGCATTCCTGTGAGCACGGAAAGTCCGCCCAGCGGGATCATAGCCCAACCGCCCTTTTGGAGCATTTCCCACAAATTCATGGACTCCTCCGCCTGGGGACTCTCCACTTTTTGGACAGCCTCCACCTGCGAGAGGGCCTGCACCGGACGGGCTGGTTTGGCTGGTTTGCTAGCGCCCTCCTGGGCGAAGGTAAATACGACGCTACAGAGCAGCGCCGCCAAGGTTGCAGTGGCTTTCATGGGCAGGGTGATAGTTTGCTACTTTAACGAGCCAGGCGACGGATGCAACCCCAGCGCACAAATGAAGCCAAACTCCCCGGCAAACATTTGCCAAGCCGCCGAGCCCACTACCGAGCGATCTCAAAGCCTTTGGCAGCAAATCCAGCAACCGGGTGACGCTCGGTTGTCTTAATATGAGCCTTTAACTCACTTTCCAGAATGGCGGTCAAAAACTCTTCCAGTTCACCCGGTTCCCCGCAGGCCTGGAGCTCCACCCGCCCGTCTGGCAGGTTGCGCACCCAGCCGGTCACCTCGAAGCCGCAAGCCAGCTGGCGCACACAGTAGCGGAATCCCACCCCCTGCACGCGGCCTTCATAAAACACTTGGACCCCAGTCATTCTCTCTTCTATAGCTCACCTCCCGCGGCGCACCCGCTAAAAAAGTTTTCCCTCTGCGCGCCTTCCGCTACACCTCACACTGTCCAGTTCCGACTTTCCACCTCCTAGCAATCGCCCGCCATGCCTCTTTACATCGAAATGCCCAAGCTCGCCGACACCATGACGGAGGGGACCCTCGTCAAGTGGCGCAAAAATGTGGGGGACAAGGTCGCTACCGGGGACGTCGTGGCGGAGGTTGAGACGGACAAGGCCACCATGGAGATGGAAAGCTTTGAGGACGGGACCCTTCACGAGCTGCTGGTGCAGGTCGGTCAGAAGGTTCCAATCGGCTCCAGAATCGCCGTACTGCTGGCCAAGGGCGAAGCAGCGCCTGCGGCCGGCACCGTGCACACGGCGGCAGCCAAGGCAACCGTTGCCTCCGGCTCGGCAGCAGCAGCCGCCACGCAGCAGCCTGCAGCAGCACCTGCGGCGGCACGTGGCGCGGCGCTTTCGGCTGGCGGCCGGGTGAAGAGCTCCCCCCTCGCCAGAAAGCTGGCCGTCGAAAAAGGCGTCGATCTCGCCACCCTCCCCGGCACCGGTCCTGGCGGCCGCATTGTGGCCAAGGACGTCCAACACGCCACGCCGGGGGCAGCCACAGCCAAGGCCACCTTTGCGCCAAGCGCTCCCCTGGTGCCTGTTCCTCCTGCGGGGCCCGGCGACCAGCTGCTGCCACTCAGCGGAATGCGCCGCGTCATTGCTGACCGGCTGCTCGCCAGCAAAACCCAGATTCCCCACTTTTACCTCCACATTGAAGTGGATGCGGCCCCGCTGATGAAGATGCGCGCCGACCTCAACGCCGACCTCAACGCCGGCTCCGACCCCGCCACGGGGACAAAGCTCACGGTCAACGACTTCATCCTCAAGGCCGTCGTCAATGCTGCGGTCAAGGTGCCCGCTGTAAACTCGGCCTTTGCCGGGGATGCGATTCTGCAGTTTGCCTCCGTCAACCTCTCGGTGGCTGTGGCGGTCGACGACGGGTTGGTGACTCCGGTGGTGCGCGACGCGCAGAAAAAATCCCTCCGCGAAGTCAGCGAAGCCGTGAAGGATCTCGCCACGCGCGCCCGGTCCAAAAAGCTCAAGCCGGACGAGTACCAGGGCGGCACCATCACCGTCTCCAATTTGGGTGCCTTCGGCGTGGAATTCTTTGACGCGATCATCAACCCGCCGCAGGCAGTGATTGTGAGCGTCGGAGCCGTGGTCAAGAAGCCGGTTGTCGGCCCAGGCGACACGATTGTCGTGGGCCAGCGAATGGCGCTGGGCGTGAGTGCGGATCACCGGGTGGTGGACGGCTCAGTCGCCGCCCAGTATTTGGCCGAGCTCAAGCGCCTCCTAGAAAGCCCCGCCCTGCTCTTGGTCTAGGGGCCGATTCCCGGTGGGTACCGTTTCGCTGCCCCCTTCCGGAGTGGGCAGATATTCGCAGATGTCAGTCAGATTTCAAGCAGGTGTCACAGATGTCCGCAGATCGAAGCGGCATCCACGTATGCCTTTCAGGGTTTTCCGGCATCTGTTAAATCTGCGAGATCTGCGGATGCATCTCTCGATCAGTTGTTTATGAACCTTCTCTTGGGAAGCCCGCGCGGACTTGGGTTTAATTGAGCGCGAGCCCGCCCCTCGCCGCCCGCTTGAAACATGCTTCTCCGCGCCAACACCGTCCTGCCGATCTGCGCACCGGCTCTCCCTTATGGGGCTGTGCGCGTGGTGGACGGGCGGATCGCGGCAGTGGCCGGTGCAGCTGGCTTGGCTCCGCTTCCGGGGGAAGAAGTGTTGGATCTGGGGGAGACGGTTCTTCTGCCGGGGCTCATCAATGCACACTGCCATTTGGACTATTCCACGCTGCGCCACGCGGTCGCGCCGCAGTCTAGTTTTACCGAATGGGTGCAGCGGCTCAACTCCATCAAGCGCCAGCTGAGCCCCGAGGACATTCTTGACGCCATCGGCAGGGGCTATGCCGAGGCCCAGCAATTCGGCACGACCACGGTCTGCAGCATGGCGGCGTTTCCCGACCTGCTTCCGAGGCTCGGGAGCGCGCCGCTGCGCACCTGGTGGTTCTACGAAATGATCGACATCCGGCACCGGCTCACTTCCGAGGAATTGGTGGCGGGGGCTCTCAGCTTTTTCAACCAGAACGCGGACCCGTTGGTTCGGTACGGACTTAATCCGCATGCGCCCTACACCGCTTCTCTTTTGCTTTACCGCCTGGCGCAGGCCTGTGCTGGGGAGTCGGGGATGGTTCTGACAACGCACGTCGCCGAGTCGCAGGAGGAGGACGAGATGTTTACGCACGCGCGCGGGCCGTTATACGACTTCCTCTCCGGTCTGGGACGGCCGATGCACGACTGCGGCCACGACACTCCTTTTGGGTGGCTGTGGCGCAACTGCGCAATCCGCGGACAGTGGCTCCTGGCGCATCTCAACGTGTTGGCGGAGTCTGACTTTGCGCTCCTAGCGGCGCTGCCCCCGGAACAACTCCCCTCGGTGGTGCACTGCCCGGGAAGCCACCGTTACTTCGGACATCCGGTTTTTCCGTTTGAGCGGCTGGCGGCACTTGGGGTCAACCTCTGTGTCGGCACCGACAGTCTTGCCAGCACGGACTCCCTGAGCCTTTTGGGCGAAGTGCGGAGGATGCAGGAGTCGCACCCCGACCTGCAGCCGGAGGCCTTGCTCCAAATGCTCACTCTCGCACCGGCCCGCGCTTTGGGCCAGGAAGGGCGCCTGGGCTGCATCTCCCCCGGCGCACTCGCCGATCTGATCGCCCTCCCTTTCTGCGGCCCTCCCGAAGCGGCTGCCGCAGCGTGCATCGCACACTCGGGGCGTGTGCCTTGGATGATGCTGGGTGGAAAAATTGTGGGTTCTCCGCCATTGTAATCGCGAACCATGAACGTGTCTCGTTTGCTCACCCCCGTGCTGGCCCTGTTTTTTCTGGGCTCCCCGTCTGCTGACGGCGCCACGAAAAAACGCGCTGCTCCGACCCGTCCGGCGCCCAAGAAAAAGACGGCTCCTGCCGTTCGTCCGGCGCCTGCCGTGGAGGATGGGGAGATGGCCCTTGCAGCGCGGGGAGCGATGCTCATTGAGGCCCTCAGCGGAAAGTCCCTTTACGAGAAAAATGCGGACACCCGGTTTTATCCGGCCAGCACGACCAAAATCATGACCGGCCTGCTGGTGATCGAGGCTGGTGGATTGGATACACCGGTGGAGGTTACCGAGGAGGATGCCAGAGTTGGGGAGAGCAGTCTCAGCATCCGGCCCGGGCAATCCTACACAAGACGGCAGATGTTGTATGGTTTGATGCTCAAAAGCGCCAACGACGTGGCGCACGCCTTGGGCCGCGACAACGGCGGCACGGAAGAAGCCTTCGCAGTCAAAATGACGCAGCGCGCCCAGGAGCTGGGCTGTACGAACACGAGCTTTATGAATGCGCACGGGCTCCACCATCCCGGCCACTACACGAGTCCGAGGGATTTGGCGCTCATCGCGCGCGCAGCCATGAACCAGCCCCTTTTCCGGCAGATTGTAGCCACGCAACAGGCAGCGTGGGCCGCCCCGACGGGCACGTTCATGCTCTCCAACCACAACAGGCTGCTCCAGCGGTTTCCCGGCTGCAACGGGGTGAAAACCGGCTACACGATCCCGGCCCAGCAGGTGCTTGCCAGCTCAGCAGCGCGCGGGGGCCGCGAAGCAATCGCCGTGGTCATGCACACCGATAAGCCGGGCATCTGGGAGGACAGCGCCAAGCTGCTGGAGTTTGGGCTGAGACAGCCGCCAGAACCCTCCGCTGCACCCCGGTAGCAGGTGCAGAGTTTGCCAGGGCGGTTGTGGCACATTTTCAGGCCCGCAGGGCCGATGCCCTATTGATGGATAAAGAGCCGTCCTTTCCTTCAACCCAGTATTTTGAGCACTCCCGGCACAGGGCGGATCGGTCTCTTATTTTGGAGCAGTGGATTCTCAGCACGGTCTCTGCGCCCGATAAAGAGGTTGTTCAAACGGACGGCAGGATTCGCAGGTGGCGTCGAATTCCTGAGTTTGAAAATAAAGTGCTCCGTGTTATCCTTTTGGACGATGGAGTCACGGTTCACAACGCATTTTTTGACAGGGATTTCACGGATTAAGGGCCATGAAAATTAAATATTTTGAGGACACGGACACTGCCTTGCTGGAGATCGGAAATGCACCTGTTGCTGAGACGCGTGACCTTTCCGAGGATGTGACCTTGGATCTGGATGCCGATGGCCATGTGGTATCCATCACCTTGGAGCATGCCAGTTTGCGGGGAGATTTGTCGGAGATCAGCTTCCAACGGCTCGGCTCTCTTCCTTCCGCAAACCGTGCGTCTGCGCTGCCCGTGGCGTGATTGGATGATTGCGCGCGCAGGGCGGATATTTATCCGCAGATGTCGGGCCACAGATGTCAGAAGGAAGAGAAGCCTCAGAATTTACACAACCCTCACAACCCTCAGTGCGTATCTGCGACCCTCTGCGTCATCTGTGGATGCCCCTCTGAATCAGACACTTGTGGGTTTCCCATGCTGAACTGAGGTTTATTTGACCGCGTACACGCCTCGGAAAGGCCTCCGCTTGATTGGGATTTACCGTCTGCTACTCCCGCTCTTGTCCGGCCGACTGCTGGGTGGGGAGCTTCAGCAAAAGCACACACGCCAGAGACGCGGCCACCAGTGCTGCGCCGGCGGAAAACGAAGTGAGATATCCAGTCTGGACGGTGTCAAACAACTCGCCTTGCAACGGCCGGCTCAGCGTGGAAAAGGCGAGAGGCAACGGAATCACGGCCAGCGCAGGGCCCAGGAATCTGCCAAGGCTTCCTGCGGAGGTCAGGAGGCCCATGAGCCGGCCCTGCGCGCTGCCGTGCACAAAACGGGATGCCATCCCACTGAGCGTCGGCGTAAGAAGGCCGTTGCCGAGCGCCATTAAAGCGCAACTTCCCAGAAAAGCGTTTTTGCCTGAGACCCGGGGCAACCAAAACAAGCTGACCGCCAGACAAAAGGCGCCTGCGGCGGCCACCTGCTTTTCGATGTTCCGCTTAAGCAGCCTGCGCAGGAGGCCTCCTTGCACAAGCACTGCGAGGACGCCCACGAAGGCAAAGGAGTAGCTGATCTCCCGGATCGTCCACCCGAAGTGGTCGCCGCAGAAAAGGGCGAACAAAACGTGAATAAAGGCGAAGCCTGTCGTGGAGAGCAGGCTGGCCACCAGTAAGAGCAGGATAAACACCCGGCGATTTTCACCGAAAACCTCGCCAAGGGTGGCTGCTGTTTTGGCGTCACCGCGCTTTTCCGCGGGGTAGGTCTCGGGCAGGCGCGCCCAAATCAGAAGGGCGTTGAGGATGGAAAGGATTCCGGCCGCGTAGAAGGGCGCTTGCGGGGAAACCGTGGCCAGGAGGCCGCCGAGGGCGGGGCCCATGATGAACCCCAGGCCGAAAGCCGCACCGATGATCCCCATGGCTTTGGAGCGGTTTTCAGGGGGCGTGACATCCGCGATGCAGGCCTGTGCGGTGGCGATGTTCCCGCCGCTTGCGCCGTCAATAATCCGCCCCAAGAACAACATCCACGGCGCATCGGCGAGGCCGATGACAAAAAAGCCCACTGCGCTGCCGATCACGCTCAAGAGAAGAACCGGCTTGCGTCCGATCCGGTCGGAGAGCTTGCCGAAAAGGGGGGCGAAGAAAAGCTGCACCAACGAGAAGATCCCTACGAGCCACCCGAGTTGGGAGGGCCCGAGGTGAAAACGCTCGGAGGTCGCGTACACAGGCAGGACGGGAATCACGATCCCGAAGCCGACCATGCTGATGAAAACCGTCAGGAAAATGATACCGATTGGGGAACGGGAAGGCTGCATGCGGAGAGGGTCCAGTGTTCCCGAGATCCGCCGGGAATCAACATCGCATTCCACTCAACTGCTTGCAGCGACTGCGCACCTGTTCGCGGGGCTAGTTCAGCGTGGCGCCCCGCCGCTCCTAGTACTGGTCGGTGATGTAGATAAGGAAGGGTTCGATGCGAGGCGTTTCGTATTTCGTCTTCGTGCCGTTGGTAGTTTCCGTCAGCGTGGCGGTCTCTGGGGTTCCATTACCAAGGACGTTTTTGCACGGCTCTAAAGGGGCGTTCTTCCCGCGGTAAAGGAACCCGACGTAGCCGCCCAGCGCATTCGTAGTCCAGGTGAAGCCCGGGAGGATGTCAGGCTTCTGCACAATGACCGCAGCGATGGTGCAGGCCAGCAGTGGCTTGGAGGCCGCGAACGCCGGACTGTACGCAGGGGAAACCCGCACATAACGAGAAGTCGATTCGAGGATTCCACCGAAAAGCAACCCCGTCGTCCGGTCCACCGTGGCCAGTGGGACGTTGGAGGGCGGTGTGATGGCCGTTGTGGCCCACAAAACGGAAAGGCCACCGGGATAGGCATCAGGCGTGTACATCTTGACGGGCGTTGTCTGGTTTGCGATGAATTGGAAGGCAGGCAGGTTTGCCAGATGCGGCTCCGTCTGGTCGTAGAAATAACCGGCCAGTACGTTGGGCGTGTATTCGGATAACTTGGTGGAACCGTTCTCATTCAAGGCACCGAGGGAGCCATAAACCCGGGGCCCGTTAAAGATCATCGTCCCGAAGAGCGGCTCTTTGGCGGTATCCCCACGGAACCAAAGCGCAAGGGATTGGCTGGAGCTTCTGCGCAGAAGGGTCTCTGAAAGCGCCTCCACAGCCTGTGCGGATAGCAGGTCTGCTTTCGGAAGGAACGGTTCAGCAGCTGCGGTGCTCGGATCGATTTTCAGCACGTCGGGACCCTCCATCTGAGGGGTGATAAACGCCCTGCCCAGATGCGTGGAAAAGGTGACCTTGGTTCCGTTGGCAAGATAGCCCTGCACAATCGCTGTCCCCATGTTTTGTCTGACCAGCACCGAAAGGACCGCCGCCTGTCCGTAGCTAGTGGGCTTTGTCACGCCTTCGGACTCGCGGTACACGGCAGCGGTAAACTGGAGTGGGTTCGCCGCGGTGGGTGCCTGGGTGTCCATCCCCCCGCTGGTGATTGCCTCAATGATATCTGCCCGCAGACTGTCGGCCGCTCCCGAGAAACCTGCTGCCGTGCCATACAGCGTCTGCCCTGCCTGGACCAAGGGGGGCGCCGCGAGAAGCGTGTCCTTCAGAACAACATGCAGCACATTGTCTACGTAGTCCTGCTGCCGGTTTGCTTCGGTTGGATTAAAGGCCAGCGTGCCGTTCATGCTCCAAGCGATCCCCTTGAGCGTGGTGGCGATCCGGAAGCTTCCACGCATCTCTGCATCCAACACGGTGGTGAAGCTGTAGATCTTATTTTCCAGCTGAATCTGACCGCTCACCGCCCCCAGTGTGCTGACCGTACAACTGAAGAAACCGCGGATATTCCCCAGCCCGAGATCCATCCCGGTCGGGCGGAAGAGCTCCTCCGCCTCGGACCACTCTTTCCCCTCGGCGGTGGACCAGGGCGCTTCGAGGGACAACAGGCCGGTGTAGTTTCCTGTGTAGGGCCGGCTCAAAATCGGGATTACCGTCACGTCCGCTGCGGGCATGATGAACTGAGCAGAACGGGCGGGCAGCGTCGCGGTAAACGGTTCCCCGTTTTCGTTGAGATAGGAAACCCGCCAGCTTTGCAGCATCTTGGTCGAAGGCGCCACCCCGCTGAGTGTCACCTTAGTCCCGGCAGCAAAACCCGCCTCGGTGAGGGTTGGAGACACCAATACCGTCTTTAGTTCGTCCGCACCGTCGAGGACGAGAAAGTGCTTTGCCACCACGCTGCCTGCAGTCACCGCTACCGGAAATTTGGCACTTTCCTTCGAGCCGGCCACGCCTGTGGCCACAACGCTGTAGAGGCCCGCCTGTCCGGCCTCGATGTTGGAGAGCGTCAGCGCTTTTGAGACCGCTCCAAAGATGACGTTTCCACCGACCTTCCACTGGTAAGTGTATGGCGCCAAGGAATCGGTAACCGCTGCGCTGAGAATCACCACACTACCGTTTGGGACGGGTGCTGGCGCGCCCGCCCAGGGGGGTGTCGCAATCACCGTCGCCGAGACCACCGGGTCGGGGAGGCCCTCGGTTTGCACCACAATCTCGTCGCTCTGCACCTCGCCCAGCGAGTTTTTGGCAACCACGTAGTACTTCGACCTGCTTCCCGGAGTGCCTGTGGCGGTAGGCAGCACATAAATCGCCGATTTGGCGTTCGGTATCGGTAGAAAAGGGCCGTCGGAAACCGCCTTGTACCATTGGTAGGTTGGCGCGGGATCCGCATCCACGGCCACCTGCAGGGCAAGACGCTGTCCGAGGGCCACACGCTGGAAGTTCGACCCGAGCGCAGCAGCAACGAGGGCTCGCGGAGCCGCCGCAACCGTCCCCGCAAACGCCGCGCTAATGTTAGAGTTCGTCGAACTCAACAGCTTTCCGTTGGGCTGGATCACCACCGAAGGTTTTCCGCTGGCCGTCAGCGTCCATCCTTTGGGCGCCCCCGGAAAAGACACTTCAGAACCTGTGGCCGGGCCAAAGACCAGCGTCCCCAGGGCATTGGTCACCTCCAGCTTGTAGGTGCCGATGTCCGTCTTAATGATCCGATCCAGTTCCAGCGAGTCGGTCGTCGAGGCTAGGATGACCTTGTCCCTACGCCAACGATAGGTGAGCGGCAGAGACGGAGGGGACTTAAACTTGGCACTCAAGAAGAGCGTGTTGTTCTCGTTAAGATCCACGGGATGCGAGTCCTGCGTGATGGGTGGTGAATCCCCGACTTGGAACACCTTGGGGCCGATGAACTGGGGCAGGTATTTGACAGTCACATGCCACGAACAGCTCTTCGTCACTGCCTCCGCGGTGGTTCTGGCGGGCACGGTGATCTCCACGGTAAACACCCCGTCCGCATCATCAGGGAGGTCGGCAAAAGAAAGCTGGCCGTAGGTGCGCTGAGGATCCCGCTGGGCGCTCGCCATGATGGTGTCTGGAGCGACAGAAGCCGGCACATCGGGCAAAAATGTCCACACATAGGTCGGCTGTGCGGAGGCTTCCACGTTCGCAATGAGGCTGAGTGCCGGACTCTTTGTCTTATCCACCACCCTTTCCTGCCGGGCGGTAACGGCTTGAGTCAGACTGCCGCCATCCAGCGTCATGGAAAGGATCTTCAGGCTCGGCTCGCGCGCGACGTCTATGAATACCGAGTTGCTGTTGACGGCTGAACCCACGCCGTTGGAGACCGTGACGAAGTAATAACCGAAGTCAGACTCCTGCACCGAAGGAAGAAAACTGTAGCTGGTCTGCGTCGCACCCGAGATCAACATCGGTGTTCCTGAAACGGAATCCTTCTTGTACCACTGGTACGCGGGCGCTGGATTTCCCAATGCGGCACTGATTCCCGCGGTTAGCGAGAGCGTCAGGCTATTGCCGGTGACCACATTCACCGTTTCTGAGTTCGCCAATTGCCTGACTGGTGTGGCGTTGACTTGCGCCGAAAGATTCTGATTTGTGACGATGACCGGGTAGCGGATGGACAGACCAGTGCCGGCAATAAAGTCGACTGCAGCTGCGATTTGAACGTTGGTACCCGGGAGCGAGACCGGCGTGTCGAGCGTGAGCACGATCGCCGAAGGGTTGGACGTGTCGATGGCCTTGATTTTGGAATCCACCGAGATGCCGGGGCCCACCAGATACATGCCCACCGAAAGGCCGTCCGCCGTGTCCACGGTGACCGTCTGCTCCGGCACTGCCGTCCAGGTTCCGTTGAAATCCACCACCGTGCTCCCCAAGGTGGCCTTAAGCGCGGTGTTTCCATCCGCAGCAGCTGGGGTATCAAGCGTCAGCTCGAGTCCATTGATCGCTTTGATCTTGGTGCCCGGGGTGATCCCGGTGCCGCTGAGGGTCATGCCCACAAAGAGGCCGGTGGCATCAGCTGCCGTCACCGTTTGTGCAGGAGAGACCGTCCAGGTCGCCCCCAAGCTCGTGGTGTCCACCTTCGTGTCCAAAGGGAGCGCCGGCACCGCCTTGGTGAAGGCCTGCACCCGGAAGCGCAGTTTGGGAGGCACGTTTGAGGTCAGAGAAGCCTGCAACTTTCCAATCGCCAGCCTCGCAGTGGTGGTCCCGCTGAGCGTGGTCGTGTTTGTGCCCAGAAGCGTGCCCAGACGGATTCGCTGGGCGTTTCTAATGGTGTCGACATCCTTTGGATTGTTGAGGGTCTGGATCGCGATGGGCAGGTCCGAGAGCGCGATCCAGTCGTATTCTCCATTAGCGTCAGGCACATCCTCGGTCACCTCCCACTGGTAGGTCACCTGGTCTGAGGGAAGGATGTCTGCTGAAACAAAAATATCCAACCCCTGCTGGAGATCGTCCAAGGGAATGCCCGGAGCCAACTGGGATTCGATACGGTAGCCGGGGCTCAGAAACTTGGGTTGGTCTCCGGCTGTGGCGATGTAAACCGAAGCCTGGTTCATCTCTATCGTCTCCTCAAACGCATTGGTAACCACTAGTGCATAGACCCCGGAGTCCTCGTACTGGACATTGCCAATCGCAAGCGTATCGGTGAGGCTGCCGCTGGTGCTGCTCACGGCTGCTGGTGCGGTATCCGACAGCATGAGAGCGTCCTTTTTCCAGCGATAGGTGAATTCTGGCAGGCTGGCAAAGTCCCGGTTTCCGTCCACGCCCACGGTCCCGGCGAAAGCGGTGGAAACGCCGGTCCAAGCCTCCGGACCGGTGGTGGCTATGGAAATTTTCCGCAGGACATGGTTGTTCGTGTCTGCCAGCAGGATGGATTTGTCGGTCTTGTTAAAGGAGATCCCGGCTGGATAATAGAACACCGCGGCGGCACCCACACCGTCACCAATGTCGGTCCCTTGTGGTCCATTTGGGCCGAAACGCGTCGGCCCGTAGTAGCCGGTGCCCGCCACCAGATCGACTGTCCAGGAGACAAGGTTGCGGGAATTATAGGGCAAATTCACTCGCCGGAGCGAGTGGTTGCCAAACTCGGTGAAGTAAAGGAGCTGGTTGACTTCGTCCACCGCCAACCCAACCGGAAAGTTCAGGCGGGCGGCGGTGCCGACCGCGTTGACGTTGCCCTTGGCACCTACAAACCCCACCACGGTGCGCGCTGTCCACGCGTTGTTGACCTTGGTGAGCTGTCGGATCACATGGTTGACCGTGTCGGCTATGTAAATCGTTTCCGCTCCGGTCGCCGGGTCGGTCGTGTAAGCAACGCCCCGGGGCGAGTAAAACCTGGCGTCCGACGCGGACACTGGGACCCCCTGCCAGCCTGGGGTCATGCTGAGGCCTGCTATTTTTTCGCACCCGGTTCGTTGCGTTGGGTTGTCCGTATCCGGATCTCCCTTGGAAGCATCGAGCGTACCGTCCAGTTCGTTCAGGTAGAGCTTCTTGACGGAGTAGTTAGCCGAATCCAGCACGATCAGGGCCGGCGGGTTATTAATGGGGTCACTGCTGCTGCCAACAAATACAACGCCCCGCGGGCTCTTGAGGTTGCTGGAACCGGGGTTGCCGTACAGATCGAACACTGTCGTTACATTCCCATCGGTCCGGATCCCGCGGATCGCATGGTTGCCTGTATCCGCCACATAAACGACGCCGATATCGGAAACTGCTATGCCTTCTGGCCCTCGGAACAGGGGTTCGTTTTGGTTTGATGGGGCAAATGTGGAGTAAAAGCGGTAGGCCGTGGGATCTGTGGGACTCTGGGATTGGTTGGTCACACCAGCCCGGAAGCCCGGTACCGGGTCCCGCTCCTTGCGCGTACGCGCCGGCCGTTGGTCGGGATCGTACTTGCTTACCTCGGTGTACGAGGACGGTTGGCCGTCCATCCCCGCAAGCGTGGTGACGTGGCCACCCGGACTGACCTTCCGGATACAATGGTTCAGGGTGTCTGCAATAAGGGTAAAGCCCTCCGAATCGGTTGCCGTCCCAAACGGGGTATTCAGAAGGGGCGAGATGTGACTGCGCATGTCTCCGTACAACTTGAGACTGGGGATTGGGTCAGCGTTGGGTGCGGACAACGATTTGGAAGCTGGGTGCCGAACAATCTCCATGGATTCGCTGGGCTCTTTTGGCACCATCGCGACCTGGGCAAAGTTCGAGTAAGTCCAGTTATAGAAGGTGCTTACATCGGCAACTTTTGCATAATACATACCCGCTTCGTTGGCAGAAAGGGCAGGGATGCTGTAGGTAGCTACCCAGCGGGCCCGCGCGTCTCCCTTGTCGGCGGTAGCCGCGCTTGCTGCGTCCTCGTACACCGTCCCATTCGTCCCTGCGTACGGATCCCACAGTTTTGGGAAGGCCCCTGCGGGTGAAACATAAGTCTTGAGCACCGGCAGGCTGATACC
>CAMCIN010000089.1 GCA_945874745.1 Akkermansia muciniphila
TGCCGCACGGGCACGCTTACCGGTAGATGCAGTTCGCTGGGCGCATACGGTGAATCAGACCGTCTAGCAGCCTGTCGGACTTACGCACACGTGCCAAAATTAACACTCTAAAATGCCCGCCAAGGCACCTCTAATTTTCAGGCAAGGTGATTTGATGGTAAAAAATTGATAATTTCACTCAAAAATGGCCTTAGTTCGACAAGCTCCTAGGCGTGTGGACGTTTTCCAGGGGCGCTTGCCCTGGGCGAGGATGGCCGGGAGTTTCGCCGGATGCGCGTGGTTTCGGGCGAAACGTTCCCAGATGCGCAGGACTTAGGAGAGCAGACGCAGGGCCATGCGCCGGTCCTCGGAACTTTGATGTTCGAAGAGCAGGAGAGGAACGCCTCGCTTTGCTGAAGGCGGATGTGGAAGAGAATGTCGCTCTCGGAGCTGGTGAACTTGGGTCGATGAAGGAGCCGGGTTCTTCTCCCCGGCAAATTCCTCTGCGCTGCCCCCCTTGAACCGAGCATAAAAGCGTTGCGGCAAGCGACTGAAGAACGCAGTTTACTCTGGATAAGTATCTCCGGAACCGTTCGCCCGTGGGGGCGCTTTCGGCTCCCTCCGGTCTCCAGCTTATCGTCCAACCACCCCCGTTGTGATTCTCAACCTGAATTGCGCTTTGCGATTTGCTGTTCTGTTTGCGGTTTATTCCGCCTTTGGAACGGTCCCCTTGCGTGCGTCTGAGGCGGACAACGCGGAGAGGGTGCGTTTTTTTGAATCCCGGATTCGTCCCGTTCTGGTGGAGCGCTGTGAAGGCTGCCATTCGGCGGAGGCGCAGCAAAAAGGGAAGTTAAAGGCGGGGTTCTTTGCTGATTCGCGAAAGGGGCTGTTGGAAGGGGGCGACAGCGGTCCGGCGGTGGTTGCGGGAAAACCCGCGGAGAGTTTGCTGCTGCGTGCGATGCACCACGAAAGCAAGGACATCGCCATGCCGCCGAAGGAGGAGAAGCTGCCCAAGTCAGTGTTGGACGATTTTGCGCGCTGGATCGCGGATGGGGCGGTGGACCCGCGTGAGCCTGTGGCGGCCGCACCCGCGAAGAAGCGTGGACTGTCGCTCGAGCAGGGGCGTGCTTTCTGGTCCATGCGGCCACCGTTGCGTCCGGCCGTTCCCGCAGTGGGGGATCCCGCCTGGGCGCTCTCAGATGTCGACCGGTTTCTCCTCGCGGCGATGGAACGCGAGGGACTGCAACCTGCGGCGGAGGCGCCGGACGAGGCGGTTTTGCGGAGGGTTTACCTGGATGTGACTGGCCTGCCTCCGGCGGCCGAGGCGGTGGCTTCTTTCCGGATGGAGGATCTTGAGGCTGAGGTGGACCGTCTTTTGAAGAGTGACGCGTTTGGGGAGCGGTGGGGGCGGCACTGGCTGGACGTGGCCCGTTATGCCGAAAGTAACGGCAAGGACCGGAACGTGATTTTCCACCACGCCTGGCGCTACCGCGACTACGTGTTCGATGCCTTTGCCTCCGACATGCCCTTTGATGTGTTTTTGAGGGAACAGGTTGCCGGCGATTTGCTGGCGGGTGCACAGCCGGACCGCCGCGATGCGTTGCGGGTGGCGACGGGTTTTCTTGCGCTTGGTTCCAAGGCCTACGAGGAGACAAAACCAGAGGTGTTTCGGATGGACGTCATCGACGAGCAGATCGAGGTGTTGGGGAGGGGGGTGCTCGGGCTGTCCGTCGCGTGTGCGCGGTGTCACGACCACAAGTTTGAGGCGATTCCAACAGCGGATTACTACGCCCTCGCCGGTGTGTTGCGCAGTACGGCGCTGCTTTACGGGTACGGTCCGCGCGGGATCAAGGCCACGGCGTTCCACCATACCGGCCTGCACGCCGTCGGGGCGGAGGCTGCGGGGAGGGGGGATCAGGGGCTTGCCTATCTGCGTCGGCTGGACGAGGAGACGCTTGCAATGCATACGGCCCGCTCGGACCGGTACCGGGTGCAGCGGCGCGTCCCCGACGCAAAACGCAAACTGGAAACAGCGGCCGGTGACGAAAAGATCCAGGCGGAGTGCGAGTTGGAGGCGTTGAACCGGGAGATTGACGAGTGGCACGTAAAGGTGGGCGCTCTCGAGAGGAGCGTCACGCAGCTGCAGGATTCCGCCCCGCCCATGCCGGACTGGGCCATGGGAGCGACGGAGCGGGAACAGCCCGAGGACTGCCGTATTCACATCCGTGGGGAGACTGCCTTGCTTGGCGACAAGGTGCCACGCGGGTTTCTGCGGGTCCTTGACGCGCCGCGGGTTCCCTCTCCCGGGCCGGGCGGCAGCGGTCGGTTGGAACTCGCGGAATGGTTGACGCACCGCGACAACCCGCTCACGGCCCGCGTTTATGTCAACCGGGTCTGGAGTCATCTTTTTGGGCGGGGTTTGGTGACCACCCCGGATGACTTCGGAGTGACTGGCGCCGCCCCTTCCCATCCCGAACTACTGGATTACCTGGCGGTGGAGTTCATGGAGCACGGCTGGTCCACCAAATGGTTGGTCCGCTCGCTTGTGCTTTCCCGGGCGTACCGGATGGATTCGGTGGGCACGGCTGGAAGCCGTGAGCGGGACCCCGACAACCGGTGGGTGGCGCGGATGCGTCCCCGGGCGGCGGACGCCGAGGTGATTCACGACAGCATGCTTGCCGCTGCCGGGTGGCTCGACCGGAGTCGGCCGAAGGAGCCCTTCTTTGCGGCGTTTCATGCCTACCGCGATGCCGAGCTCTTTTCGTTCAAACCTTTTGTGACCAGGGCAAATCTGGCCTCCACGCATCGGGCCGTTTATCTGCCCGTGATTCGGGGTGTGCTTCCCGAGGTGCTCGAGCTTTTTGAGTTTGCCTCCCCGGACCGTCCCGTTGCAGAGCGGAACGCCAGCATCCTACCCACCCAGGCGTTGTATCTGATGAACAATCCGCGGGTGATTGAAATGGCGGTGGCCACCGCGCAGCGTTCGGCCGGGAAGGGGGACCGGAGCAAGGGGGGCGCGGACCGTGTGACATGGCTCTTCCGGACGGTGCTCGGCCGCACGCCCCGTCCGAACGAAGTCGAGAGGGTCCTAGGCTTTGTCGGGGTACAGACCGGTGCAGGCGGACTGGTGGGCGCGTCGGATGTGGCGGAGGGTCAGGGAGCGGAGGAGCGGTGGGTGGATTTTTGCCAGATGCTTTTTGCTTCCGTCGAACACAGGCTGATTCGTTGAAATCCGCAGACTATGGACACCGCCCAACCTCTCAGTTTTTCCCGTCGGCAATGGCTGCGCACCGCACCCGCTGGTTTTGGATACCTGGCATGGGCGGGCCTAGCCTCCAGAGAGGGGACCCTCGCTGCGACCCTCCCCACCCCTCAACCGCTGCCTCACTTTGCGCCGCGGGCGAAGCGGGTGATTTTTCTGTGTATGCGGGGCGGGCCCTCGCAAATGGAGACGTTTGATCCCAAGCCCGAATTGACCAAACGGCAGGGGCAGACCGGCAAACGCGGGCACCTAAAGCTTTTCGGATCGCGGTGGGGATTCCGGCAGTGCGGCCGCAGCGGACTGGACGTAGTCGACTTGCTGCCGGAGATTGGCAAACAGGCGGACAAACTGTGTGTGCTCCGCGGCATGCACACCGACAACGAAAACCATGCCCAGGCCTTGGAGCAGATGCACACGGGCAGTTTTCAATTCGTGCGTCCGTCCTTTGGCGCCTGGACCGTGTATGGCCTCGGCACTGAGAACGCGAATTTGCCCGGTTTTATTTCGATCAACCCGCTGACGGCTCTGGGCGGGTCGCGCTACTACTCGAGCGCCTTTCTGCCCGCCTCCTGTTCGGCGGTGACCCTGGGCAACGCAAACCAACCGGGCGCGCCCCTTGTGGTGGGGGATCTTTCCAACGCGAACCGTTCGCGGGCGGCCCAGCGGGCACGCATTGATTTGATGCAGGAACTCAACCGTGGAGCGGCCGGCTCGCTGGAGGACGCCCGTGTGGATGGGCTCATTGAGTCCTATGAGCTGGCGTTTCGGATGCAGGACCAGGTGCCGGAGGTGATGGATCTCACGCGGGAATCCAAGGCCACGCTGGCGCTGTACGGGGCGGATCGTTCCCCGACGGAAAGTTTTGGAAAGCAGTGTTTGATGGCCCGTCGGTTTGCTGAGGCGGGCGTGCGTTTCATCGAGATCACCCATGTGGAGTGGGACCTGCATGGGGGGCTGGCAGGGGGAATGGCACGCAATTGCGCCCAGATCGACCGGCCCGTGGCCGGCTTGCTCCAGGATCTCGAACAGCGCGGCATGTTGGAGGAGACCCTTGTGGTGTGGGGCGGCGAATTCGGGCGGACGCCGGACGATCCAACCACGGACGGGCGAGGGCATAACAACCTGGGGTATTCGATGTGGCTGGCTGGCGGAGGTGTGCGCGGTGGCTTCGTGCATGGCGCCACCGATGATCTGGGCTACGAGGCGGTGGCAGGAAAAGTGCATATTCACGATCTGCACGCGACGCTGCTGCACTTGCTCGGTCTGGACCACGAGCGGCTCACGTACCGGCATGGCGGAAGGGACTACCGCCTGACCGACGTGAAGGGAAACGTGGTTCGTGAAGTGCTCGCCTAAGGCGGTGCACAGGGCGAGCCGGCGACCGCGGTGCCGCCCCGGTTTTACGCGCCGGCGGCGTGAGACCTCCGGGCGAGGATTGCGCGCCATTTGGCAAGGAGCCGGCGGTTGCCCGGTGTCAAGGGGAGGGCAGCCATTTCCTCGGGGGTAAACCAGCGCAGCTCGAGGCTTTCCTCGCTCTGTCGGAACTGTGCGTTTTCCGGGGCGATGAGCATCCAGCGAACATCGAAGTGTTCGTGTTCCGGTTCGGCGCCTCGCGCGGGGATGGTGTGGATGTCGAGGTCGAAGGGGCGGGGTGAGGCCAGCACCAACCCTTCGATGCCGGACTCCTCAAGGGCCTCACGCTGGGCGACGCGCAGCACATTCTCGTCGCCGTCGCAGTGCCCTCCGAATGGAAGCCACTTGTCGAGCTTTCGGTGGTGGTGCAGCAGCGCCCTGGCGCCTTGGGCGTCGACGACCAGAGCGCTGCCGGTGAAGTGAGCGGGAAAACAGGAGCGCTGAAAACACTCGGCCATGGTTTCCAGCAGGGAGAGCATCCGGGAACGAAACCCGGTCTCCTCGGGACGATCGGAAAGATCGAGTTTGGTGAGGGAGGCAAGAAGGTCGGACATAGGAAGAAGCTCCTGTTGTTTGCTTTGAAAGCAGCCAGCGCGGAGTTGCGGATCGTACGCAAAAGTGGCGAAATACTCAAGGGCGTGTTCTTTCGCGCTAGCAAATGGACCGGTGCGTGGCCGGGTTGAACGCCTCGGGCTCCACTCTAAAGAAAAAGCGTGGATACTGGAGTCTTCCGAATTCCGACGTGTTCTCTCCAAAAATGATGGGAGCGAAACGCCTCCTCCAAATAGAAAGGGGTAACCTGCAAGAAACGGCAAGGAAGAGGGGTAATCGCCAGACACGTGGAAAAACTTACGGCCCACCGTCACCTGAGCAGGTTTTAAACACGGAGGGGGACATGCCTGTATGTCTGCGAAACCAAATGGAGAAATGCGAGGCGTGTCGGAAGCCGAGCGAAAACACGATTTCCTTAATAGAAACCACATTCTCAAGTAACATGGTTTTGGCTGCAAATAGGCGGCGTTGAGCGATGTATTCCTTCAACCCTACTCCGGTATGGCTCCGTAAAAGTTGGTCCGCCCGCCTCGTGCCAATTCCCAAACCCGGCGGCACGAGTGGCCCCCCCTTTTCCAAGGGCAGTCCATTTAACCATTCCCGCAGCAGCTCCATCCTATCCCGGTGCTTTTCTTGCCGCGCCTCCGGGTGGACTCCCAAGGCTGTCAGGATTTCGACATAAACGGCAAACCACTGGAGGAAAGCCGCAGCATGTCGGCACAAGTCCGGCAGCGAACGCTGCGATAGTTCGGTCGCAGCGTGATATGAAATCTGCCTTGTGCCACCGTGCACCGTCCGGAAGAGGCGAACCGTTGCCGTAAACAGGGCAGATGCCTCGGGCTTCTGCGCGAGTCGGCTGAGCTGCGTTGCAAAAAGGTGACTGCCGTCAGGCCACTGGTTGCGACATCCGACCGAGCAGAGTCTCGTGCCTCGCTCAAAATAGTGTTCGCGCGGACCAGGGGCGGAAAAAAAAGCCTGCCCTGGCAAAACAGTGAATGAAACCCCTCCAGCGCGGATTGCAACCCGTCCGGCCTCGACAAAAAACACCCCGGCCGGAACGGTGATCTTGGGCGACCAGACTTCTTCGGTGGCGGATTTGCTCCGATACACCCACAGCCACTCGTGGCGCAAATCACGCCACACAGCGGGTGGAAGGGGGGTGTCCTTGTGGTGCATGGGTGTATGAAGGCTTCCAAACCGTATAACGGATTTCCAATCCGCGTAAGAACCTTCGTTTGCCGACGTTGCCGCGTTGCTGTCGGATTGGCACCATGAAATGCCTCCCGATTCTGCCCCTTCTTTTTCTGACGAGCGCCTTCGCCCAAGGACCGGTCCAAATCAGCGGAATCTATCCCACACTCGCCTACTTCAACAACGAGGGAGAGTGCGGCACGGGTGCGGTGGTGCCGTGGGCGGACCGGCTTTGGGTCATCAGCTACGGACCCCACCTACCCTTTGGCTCGTCCGACAAGCTCTACGAAATCACGCCGGAGTTGAAGCAGATCGTCAGACCCGAAAGCGTGGGCGGGACGCCCGCCAACCGGATGGTACATCGGGAATCCAGCCAGCTTTTCATCGGGCCCTACGCGATTGATGTGCGCGGCGGTGTGCGGGTGATCCCGCCCAGCTTGATGCCGGGGCGGCTGACAGGAAACGCGCGCCATCTGGTGGATCCCGCGGGCAGGATCTATTTTGCCACGATGGAGGAGGGACTTTACGAGGTGGACGTCCACTCGCTGGAGGTCACCGGCCTGATTAAGGACGGCAACCGCCCCAAGCCGGGGTTTAGCAGGGAAGCCAGACCGGCGGCAGTGGACGGCAAGCTTCCCGGGTACCACGGAAAGGGGCTCTATTCATCCCAGGGACGGGTCGTTTACGGTCAAAATGGCGATCGGGACAGGCGCGCGGTGTCGGATCCAACCATTCCCAGCGGCGCGCTCGGGGAGTGGCGCACGCCGGGAGAGGACTGGCAGCTTGTCCGTCGAAACCAGTTTACTGAGGTGACGGGTCCTGGCGGAATCACGGGCGCCGAGCATCCTGAAAGCGACCCGGTTTGGAGCGTTGGTTGGGACCAGAAATCTCTAATCCTGATGCTTCTCGATGGCGGGGTGTGGCAGTCGTTCCGCCTGCCAAAAGTCAGCCATTCCTACGACGGTGCCCATGGTTGGAACACGGAATGGCCGAGAATTCGGGAAATTGGGGAGAAGGATTTGCTAATGACGATGCACGGAGCCTTCTGGAGGTTTCCGCGGACTTTTGCCGCCTCCAACACCGGGGGCATTCGGGTGAGAAGCGCCTATTTGAAGGTCATCGGCGATTTCTGCCGGTGGCAGGACCGCCTGGTTTTCGGCTGTGACGACTCGGCGAAATCTGAGTTTTTAAACAAACGGAAAGTCAAAGGTGGCATTGCGGGGCCCGGGCAGTCGCAGTCCAACCTTTGGTTCACGGATACCGCCACTCCGGACAGACTCGGGCCTGCGCACGCAAGCGGTGCGCTGTGGCTGCGGGAACCGGTCCGGACCGGAGAGAGCTCCGACCCTTTTTTGGTCGGCGGCTGGAGTCTTGGGAGTATCTGGCTCATCAATCATGGAAAGACCGAGGTAAGCTTTGAGTCGCCGCTGGGCACGGTTGCCGTTGCCCCAGGCGCTTCGCGGCGGATGAAACTGAAGGGCTCCCAAGAGTGGATCCAGTTGAAGGCGCTTTCCGATTCGGAGGAAATCAGCGTGGTTATTACCCTTTCAAACAGGGATTTGCGCCCCAGCGAGGCCGACGCCGCTTTTGCGGGGCTGGTCACGGTCGAGTCGCCGGAGCGCCACAGCGGTGGGCTTTTATGGGCGAGGGGCAACGACAGGCGCACCCTGGCTTTCAGAGCGCAACAATTGGAAGGAGTTACAGCACAGGATGCTGGGCTATACGAGCTGGACGAAAACCTGAGTCTGAAAGCCATTGAGGATCCGGTGTTGGAGGGCTCGCTGAAATCCGATGTGGCGATTCCAAAAAACGTGATCGTGGCGGATGCCGCCAGCGTGCTGGTGGTGGATGGCCGGGGGCGGCGGTGGCGTCTGCCTAGGACCAAGGACGCATATGAGGCACCGACGGAGGCCGGCTTGCTCCGGATCTGCCGCGAAGTCTCCACCGAGCGCGACGTGTTTAGTGCCTACGGAACATTCTATGAGTTGCCGGCGGAAAACGCCGATGGTTTCGCAAAGGTACGGCCGGTTGCGACCCACGGCTACCGGGTGATGGACTATGCCTCTTTTAGGGGGATGCTGGTGATGAGTGGGGTGCGGGCAGATGCGCTCGGGGAGCATGTGATCCGGAGCGAGGATGGCAAAGTGGCGCTGTGGGCCGGTGCGATCGATGACCTTTGGAGTTTGGGAAAACCAAGAGGGCAGGGGGGGCCTTGGTTGAGCACTGCGGTGGCCGCGCACACGCCAAGCGATCCCTATTTGATTTGGGGCTATGACCGGCGGGAACTTTCTTTGAGTCACGACCACCCAGCCAGCGTCGAGGTCGAGGTGGAGCTTGATCTCACCGGCACCGGGCTGTGGGTGAAGTTGCAGACGCTCGCCGTACCCGCAGGAGAAACCGTCCGGTTCCAGATTGACCCGTCCATTCAAGCAAGGTGGTTGCGCACCACGGCCCGTGCCTCCTGCACCGCAACCGCCCAACTGTGGTACGAATAGGGCACGGACGGGCGACTTCCAGCCCGTTTCGTGGCACGCCCGGACCCACTCGGGTCAAGCGTGCAGCCCAAGGGAGAGCTGCACAACCGGCTTGAGCGCACACCAGCGCAGCGCTCACCACAGGGTGGGCCCGAGTCCGCTTTCAATGATGTGCTGATCCCGGGTGATCAGGGTGAGTTTTCAGCGCTGGCAGCGGCTACAATCACCCAATCAAAGGGGGCGCCCTGAGGAAGCGGTAGTTCCATGGCGAGGGCCAGCTCTTGCCGGCGTCATGGGCACTGGCTGGTACAGGCCTTGCAGATGCTTGAGGTAGTCCGCGAAGCGAATTTCCGACCGGACTCTCCCTTTTTTACGAGCATCGAAAGCTCGGATTGGGGTTGGCCTTGTGATCGGAGCTGGTGGCGTGAACTGTTTTCGTTTGGAGAGAGTTAGCAGATGAATAGAATCCATAAAAACATCTGCGGAAATCTGAGCCATCTGTGGATGGCCTCCCAGTGTATCCGGAGTGAGGAAAAAGGTACCCACCGAAAACAGCAAGGAACCCTAAAAAGACATGTTTTCCTTGTGAATTTAGCTAGGCTAGGTTGCCTCCAACAATTTCTGCATCCGTGTCCGAACAGTCCCCTGAATCCATGGCTCCGGCGAAGCGAACGGCGGCCACGACCAAGCGTCGCCGTCCCTTCCTTCGCTTGTTTGTTGCTCTTATTCTTGGACTCTGTGCGCTGTGCGTGCCTCAGGTGTTTCGCGCCTCCGTTTGGTGCTTGCTTCAGGAGGAGGTGTTGCGCCAAGGGGGCCGGTTGCGGGTCACAGTACAGGCGGGTTCTTTGTGGGAGCCTGTTGTCTTGAACGGGGTTCGGCTGAGTCTTCCTTTGGCTGACGGCGGTCGGTTCATGCTGCAGGCAGAGCGCTGCAATGTGGAGGGAACGCTCCGCCCGCTACTCAGCGGTACGGGGAATTGGCGTTTTCTGGAGCGGATCCAGATTCTGGGTGGAGTCGTTGATTGGAACATCGGCAGCAGGCTTGCAAAGAGAAGTGCCGCAAACATGGATTCGTGGCTTCTGGAAGGGTTCCGTTTTGGGGAAGTACTCCGACTGCCCCCGCCGGTCACTTTGGACTTGGAGTTGAAGGGCATTCAGATTCGCTCCGGCAACTGGTCGTTACGCTCAGAAAATTTCGCAGCGTCTTTCAGCGAGGTCGCTCCTGGGGTGCTCAAGGCGTCCAAACTGGAGGTGGAGGTGGGAAACTGGACGCGCAGCTTTAGGGACATATCCGGAAGGACCGCCTTGCAGGGGGACACCTTAAAGGTTGGGGGGCTGACCCTCATGGAGGGGCTTCGGTTGGAGTCGTTGACCGCCTCTGCCTCCAAAAGCGGGGGCGGGGGACTGTTTGATTTAGAGGTTGAGCTGCAAAGTTTCGGGGGAGAACTGCGCGTGGTCGCTCAGGTTGGAGCTCCCTCCTCTGAAGTGCCCCTCGAAGCCAGTGGAACTTTCGCTAAACTTGGGGTTGCGCCCCTTGCTGCATTTTTGAATTTTACGGAGGCTGCCGGTGGGACCTTGGTTGCAGGGAAATTCAGTTTTCGCGGGCAACCGACCGCCCCTGAGCGGGCGACCGCCAGCTTGCGGATGGAAGCGCGCAACTTTCAGTGGGAATCCCGGCAATGGGACGAGCTTGTGGTGGGAGCCACTCTTTTGGACCGCCGCATTCAAGTGCCGGAATTTTCGCTCAAGCAGGGCCAAAACCAACTCCTGCTCAATGGTGACATGCAGTGGCCGGGTGCGGAAGCACCCTGGTGGAAGGCTGATTTTGGAGTGAATTTGACCGCGCGGGTGGAAAACCTCACGGAGCTTTCCGCGCTTCTTTTGCCTGAGTTTAAGTACGCAGCCGGAGGGCTGACCGTGGACGGAGCGGTGCGCAGCCAGGGAGGGGTCCTCGGCGGGGCATTGATCGTATCGGGCGCCCACATTACTTGGAGGAACGCGCCGGTGGAGGAGTTGCACGCAGCCGTAAAACTGCAGGGCTCCGAGGTCCAGGTCCTCAATGTGGAGGTCGCACAGGGGCCCGATTGGGTGCGCGGCAAGGGGACAATCCAAGTGGGGCAGACCTGGTCCTATCAAGGCGAGTTGCATGGAAATGTGCGTGATCTTGGAAAGTATGCCGCCCTGCTCCAGCCTCCTGTCGGGCCCGAACCCTACGCGGGTGGGGTGGAGTTAGACTGGTCGGGGAAAGGGGGCGGCGATGGGAACGAGGGACGTGTGAAGGCGCGTTTTTCACAACTGCGTCCCTTTCGCCCGCAGTCGGCTTGGCTCAATCCTGTCAGTGGAGAGCTTTCCGGTACCTACAACACCGCCGGAGTGGAACTGGAGTCCCTGCTCTTGAGCGACGGGCAGGTCCAGTTGCGCACGGGGCTCAAAGCCAGCAAAGACGGTTTCCTGTTTCACCAGTTGAGCATCCAGCAGGGAACGCACACGGCGTTGGAAGGCGATGCTTTTTTGCCAAAGGAATGGGTTGAGCATTGGGCGGGACTGTCCTTGCCTGACCTCTTGAAATGCACCGTTCCTCTTACTTGCAGCTTCTCCGCCAAGGGCCTCGACCTTGCGTTGCTGGGCCGGTTGCCCGGAACCCCTCACGGACTGGAGGGAATTCTGGATGGCCAGTGGCAAATCAAGGGGACGCTTGCTGACCTTTCTGGGGCTGGAAAGCTTGGTTTGCGCCGGGGGGCGCTGCGGATTGCCGGCGGCCTCTTTCGCTCGGTGGAGGCGGATCTGGCTTGGGACGCAAGAACGCTCAAGGCCAGTGGTCTGTCCTGGCTTTCCGCCTCGGGTAAATACGAAGGGGGGGCCTCTCTGGAGTGGAAGCCAGGGGCGACTGCCCCGACGCTGGAGGCTTCAGTTTCGTGCACAGAAGCCTTATGGCAAGGGCCGCAAGAGTTGCGCTTTAATCTGGAGCCTAATCCTCAAAATGAAACTCCCCAAGACGCGCCGGTTTTTGTGCGTGGGCAGATCTCCTGGAAGGTGTCCGGCTTGCTGTCGGACCCCTTGCTTTCGGCTGAGGCGGTTGTTCGCTCAGTCGATTTTCTGGGTGTTCCGGATCTGCGGCTGCTTTTCATGGATTCCAACCTTGGCAAGCTTGGGTGGGCCCAGTCCCAGAACGCATTGCTCAAGGACTGGAAGCTCCAGCTGCGCGTGACCAGCACAGACGGAGCTGCTGTGCTCGGCACTCCGGGTGCGGCGCGTTTCGATCTGCACGCCGGTGGGACGCCGGGCAAGCCTGTCTGGCACGGGGAGATTCGCTTGGCCTTGCGGGCTGCAGCCGCGGGAGCCCCCGTGGAGATTGAGCCTCTTGTGCTAAAGTTTCTCCCCACACGTGCAGAGCCAGAGCTAGAAGTGCGCGCGCGCGGCCAGTTCGGTGCCACCACCTTCAGTGCCTCTGCCCTCGGGCCGCTGGGCCATCCCGTTCGCAAGTATGAAGCCGAGCCGTCTCTCGAGGCGGAGAAGGTCCGCTCCGTCTTTGAAGACGCCAAAGCCTGGTAGCTCCCTGTGCGACTGCCCAAGGGGCTGACGCCGGTTTCCCTTAGGCGCTCTGCTCGAGCATACGGCGGATGGGCAGTTCCGCCCGCGCACGGACTGCCTCGGGCAGGAGGATTTCTGGCTGGAGGGTTGCGAGCGCGTCGCGCAGCTTTTCCAGCGTGTTGCACTTCATAAAACGGCAGTCCGCACAAGCGCAGTTTTCCGTGGGACCGGCGATAAACGTACGGTCCGGCAGTTCTCGCCGCAGCCGGTGCAGCATCCCAGACTCGGTGACGATGATAAACGCCTTGGCAGGATGGGTCCGGCAGTACCCGATCATGCGCTCTGTCGAGCACACCTCGTCGGCGAGCAAGCGCACCGCGCGGGCGCACTCTGGATGGGCGACGACGGGTGCATCGGGATGCTCCTTGCGGATCCGTTCGATGCTTTGGCGGGTAAACTCCAAGTGGACGTAGCAGCCGCCTTTCCACAATTCCATCGGCCGGCCGGTCTGCTCGATCACCCACTGGCCTAAGTTTTCATCTGGCACAAACAGAAGGTTCCGGTCTGCGGGTGCCTGCTGGACGATGCGCACGGCATTTCCGCTGGTGCAGATCACGTCCGAGAGAGCCTTCACCCCTGCGGAACAGTTGATGTATGCGATGACGTAGTAGTTTTTGTCGGCGTGCCGCTGCAGGTAGCTCTCCAAGACCTCGGCTGGGCAGGAGTCGGAGAGGGAGCAGCCAGCCTCCAAGTCGGGAAGGATGACTGTCTTGGAGGGGTTTAAAATCTTCGCCGTTTCCGACATGAAGTGCACTCCGCAGAATGCGATGACGTCCGCCTGGGTGGTGGCAGCCTGGATCGAGAGCCCCAGCGAATCCCCGACAAAGTCCGCCACATCTTGGATCTCCTTGACCTGGTAGTTGTGCGCTAGAATGACCGCGTTCCTTGCTTTCTTTAGTTGCAGGATTTCATCCACCAAATCGACACCAGAGGCATTCATCCGACAGAGGATCGCACAGCGGGGCGCTCTCCGCAAGCGGAGCGCCCTTTGGTAAAAAGGAGACGTCTTTTCCTTGCCGAAATCTCTTGTTTCGTGTGCCGGAACAGGTTGGCCTTGTCGAATCATGAAAACCCCCATCATTGCAGTGCTTTCTGCGGTTGCTCTTGCCTCCTCCTCCCTAGCGTCTGAGGGTTGGTTGGTGGACTTCGAAAAGGCGAAGGCCCAGGCTGCGGCCGAGAAGAAGGATCTCTTGCTTGATTTTACCGGTTCCGATTGGTGCTCCTGGTGCATCCGTCTGCGCAAAGAGGTCTTCGACGAAGACGCCTTCAAAAAGGCGGCCCCGGGTCAGTTCGTTCTGGTGGAACTGGACTTTCCTCAGGACGCCTCCAAACAGCCAGAGACGGTGCGCAAGCAGAACGAGGCGCTCCGGGACGCCTTCGGCATCGAAGGCTATCCTTCGATAGTGTTGGCAGACGCTTCAGGCAGGCCGTACGCCCAAACGGGGTACCAAAAAGGGGGGGCCTCAGCCTATTTAAAGCACCTGGAGGAACTCCGCGGGAAGGTGAAGCTCAGAGATGCCGCCTTCAAACGGGCCGAGGGTGAAGTGGGACTTGAAAAGGCCAAGGCGCTGCAGGAAGGGCTGGATGAGTTGCCTGAGAGCCTTGTCGCGGCCCACTACAAGGCGACGTTGCAACAAATTCGCTCACTGGACCCTGCGGACACCCTTGGGATGGATGCAAAGTTTGGGGCCATGCAGGCTATGCGCCTGCTGGGAGGATTGTTGAAGACCAAGCAGGAGGCCGGTGGTGAGGCGGTGCGTGCTGAAGCGGACAGGTTCCTGACTGAGTACCCCAAGTTTGGTCCCCGCCAGAAGCAACAGGCGCTGATGGAGGTGCTCAAATATCTGATGCCCCCCAAGGACAACCGAGTCGCTTTGAAGTTGATGGAGGACGTCAAGGCGCTGGATCCCGCCAGTGAGGAGGGAAAAGTGGCGGAGCAGATTCGTGGCCGGGTGGAAAAGATGCTGGTGAAATAAAGACAGAGTCGCGGTCTGCTTTGACACAGTCAGGGAAGGGGGGTAGGTTGTTCTGCTCGCTTGGCGTCACTCGCATTCCGGTCTGTACTGCCCCCTCGGTTCGTAGGGCAGCCATCTTGGTCGGTTTTGCGGACCCTGAGGAAAAGTGTCAGGTTGCGTTGGAACCATGCGGGAGTCCGGTGAAGACCGAGTCTGCTATCCTGTGCGCCTGCTGCTCCCTAAAGTGCGCCCAAGCCCTTCAAGTTTTCTACCCTTTCAACCCAAACATCTCGAAAATCGTACTCATTACTTATGACCAGCCATCTCGTCGAAGAAGCCCTCAAACACGTCCCCAACCAGCAGGTGCTGGTCAACATCATCAGCAAGCGTGTGCGGCAGCTTAACCAAGGTGAGCGCCCGTTGGTAGAGGTGGGTTTGCGTGCCGGCCTAGCTGACACTGCCCT
>CAMCIN010000090.1 GCA_945874745.1 Akkermansia muciniphila
TCAAAACTCAAAGTGGCGATCAAATCCATCAAGGGGGGCTCGGCTTCCGCCAACTGCAAAGCCTGGTATTCGCTTCCCTTTTCCAGCATGGCAGCACACGTCTCCAAGCGCTTGTATGCCTCGCTGCTAAGCCGCGCGTACTCCACGGCCAGATGCTCCACCACGCCCTCTTTGGCATTTTCCTCCAAAGCAGTTTGGATCTGCCGGACCAGTCTTCGGATCGCAAGCATTACGGTCTCCCCCTTAGGTCAATGTTCAAAAGGAGAACCTCCTCGTCCTTCCGTTTTATTTTGAGCTTATAGCGCCAAGGGGGCACATCCTTGCCGTTGAGCTGAGCAATTATCTCCTCAATTTCTTTTATCTCGCTTCGATACCTCTCCTGCGCAGTTAATTTATTTTTTTCAAGGTCAACAAGACTTGGCAGGGTCGCTTTCGTCAGGGCTTCCAATATATTTTCAAGCCTTTTGATTTCCACAGATTTTTTTCCGGAATCGCCACCTGAAAATTTCAAAAAAACGCGGTTAAATTCTGTTAGGAAATTATAAGCACCCTCCACGCTGGCCTCCCATTTTACTTTACTGAAAGAAATTGGACCCTCCTCGGCCCGCTCAAAGTAATCAGAGACCTTTCCGTATTCCTTTTTTACCAGACCAAGCGCTTGTGAAAATCGTTTGCGTTGCACATCAAATCCTTTTCCCACAAAGAAATCATACGTTCCCGGCTCAAGAATGCCTGAAATGCGTTTTTTGAAAGCAACCCGCTGTGTCTCAAGGTCCCCTTGGATCGTTTTGAGACCTTCTTTTTTTGATGAAAGTCGCGCTTGGTATTCTGATGAAAATTTTTCGATAGAAAAAACGCAGGTTTGATCCCAGTGTGCGGCGACATTTTCGAGTTTCTTTCCCGGTTCTCCTGCTTCAATATCGACAGATAGTTCGCCGATTGGCTTTCCGGCCAAAGGAATTTTATTGGGGTGTATCGTTATACTTCCCCCATTTCTGGTAAACAGCCCCTCAACCGGCTTTGGCACAGTCCAGAGAGGAGAATCTCGAGACGCCGTATTTTTGACATGGATCTGAAATTCTCTAGAGCCAGATTCAACGGCGCCCGAGAAACTGGAAACTATGAAAGATTGAGAAATAAGATCCTTATATCTTTCTTCTTTTGCAAAAGCATCTTGGCCAGACAGGAAAATGGTAAACCTTGGCTTTGCTTCCTCACTTTTTAGAATCGTAATGAAAGTGCAGTACTCACTGATCGTTCCATACATAAATTGCATTGGGTATCCAATGCTACCCGGTCTCAATCTTATATATTGAGATCCCGTGAAAGGTCTATAGTGCAACACTGGATTACCATCTATTTCGGAAATTTCTACCCCCTTTCGAAATTCTGCCAAACCGTTCAAGATATAAATCGGAAAACTACTTTTGACGACAGACGGCGCAACAGGGGCGGGAGTCGGAGAGGTAGGTAATGGGTGCACAGGAAGCACCGGGGCGGGCACGCTTTCTTTCGGTTTGGGGGAGGGAGGTGCCGCCGTTTTGACCACTTCGCTGTTCTTTTTATCCCATTCAGCCTTCAGCCACTCTGGCCACGCCGGGTTCTTGTCGGACAAAGGCTGCGTACTGAGCTTCTTCCAGTCCTCTAACACCCCCTCGACTTGCGCGATCTTTTCTTCGAATTCCCCAGTTTTGAAAGATTTCTTTAACGCATCCAGCGTGGTTTTGACTTTTTTTTCTTCCTCCACCTCCGGATGGCTAGTTTCATTTATAATAAAATCATGTGCAAAAGTGAATTTCCTCTCTTGAATTAGTTCCTCAATAGATTCCCCGTATTTTTTGAAAATATTGCTCTTTTCATCTTTACGCACTAATTGGAGTCGGCCTTTTAAAAACTCTCCGCGCTTCTCAATAGCTTCAATCGAAGCTGTAAAACTTTCCTTTTTTTCCAGGGAAACGATTTTTCCTTTTAATTCTGAAAATTCCTTTAAGTGAGCCTCAAAAATATTGATTTCTGGTGGTATATTCAAATCCACCCCGGCCTGGTCCCGGGCCCTCTTGAGGGCCTCCTGCGCCTGCTCGATTTCTCCATCCATGGTGAGACGAACCGCCTGCGTGGCCTCCGCAAACAGGGCTTGCGCGGAAGGAATCACGCGAGAGCCCAAGGCTCGGATTTGCCCCTGCATATCCTGGCTCGCCCGCTGGAAGTATCCTCCTTCGTCCTGCTGGCGGTCTAACGCAGAAAAAGTCTCCTCTAAGTATTTTCGGTTTCGCATCTCGCGGATGGCGAGGAGCATCCCCAGCAGGAAAACAGCTGCCCCGATCAGCTTCCATGCCCCTCCTCTAGACCGTTTGGGAGACTTTCTTGAGTGAGGCACTTCCAAATCCCCCCACCCCTCTCCGTGCCGCGCGGGCGTCGGAAAATCAGTCCCTCCTCTTCCCAGTGTTCCCCCCGCCCCCTCGGGATATGGCGTCAGAGGTTCGCTGATAAACGCAGCAGCGGGGTTGGGTTCCGCGGGGATTCCACCTTCTAGACGCGGGAGGTCGGTGGTGGCGAGAGGGGTTGGCGCCGAGAGGGGTTTTTGCTTCGGTTTCTCGGCGAGCGGCAGCCTCTCGGGATTCGCAAGATTCAAGACGAGGCGACCGGAACCCTCAACCTGGCTGCGAAGGGAGCCGTGCTCTTCGATTCCCGTCCACCGAAAATCGGAGGTTTCATCACTGGGCTGGAGGGAGGTGGTGAATGGAATTTGCCACAAGCGCTCGGGAATCAGCCGGAGCGATTCGTCATAGATTTCCCGCAGGTCGCATGTGCTTGGAGAGATCAGGCAGATTCCGCGGTTGGTGCCGTGGGCTGCCAGCAGCCAGGCCTGGTCGGCCTGGCCGGTTAGGCGCTCCCAGGCGGAGCCGTCCGCTGCCCGGCGCAAAGCCGCAAGGGCGACCTGCTGCGCCCCTTCCAGAAACACGGGATTGCCCTGCCACTCGGTCGCCCACTCCATGGCCCGCAAAACCTCCGCGGGGGAAGGACAGGCCGGCCCTAGCGCGGCAATTTCGCGGGGATCCACCACCAGATGGTGCGCGATATGGTTCGTGCGTCCAGTGTAGTCAGCTCCCGCGTCTCGAATGGCGCTCAGAACGTGAGAACTTCTGCCCGCGGCGGTGAGCACACGGTGGGAGTAGACCACGCGCGCACTGTCCGCGCCCGGAAGACGGGAGAACTGGCTGATCCGCTCAAGGGAGGCGACCATCAGGGGGGGGATTTCCCGGTGTCGCGCCACGGTTCCGAACCCGGAACGGCCGGCTTCGAGAAGCCTGGGAGCACTGGTATAAATGAGCTGGTAGGCCATGGTTATTCGGTGGTGATGATTGGGACCAGGTGGGGAGCCACGCGGGAAAGGACCCACAGCGTGGGAATTTCCACTTGAATTGGGGCGAGTTTTTGGGGATCGGGCGCGATCAGTTTAACGCCGCGGGAGTCGGTGAACTCGATGGGGGAACACCCGAGGGAACTTGCGGCGAAGTACATGACATCCGAGGAGATGGCCTCGGCGTTCGCAACGATCGAAGGGCACAGGTCGATGAGCAAATTTCTCACCCTCTGGGAGTTCGAACGGACCAAAGCAATGTCTAGTTTTCCGTCCCGAACGGGCGACTCGGGGTGGCTTCCCCCGAGCAGATCCAGGCAGGTGTCGCACTTCCCCAGAATGACGGCGAACGGCGTGGAAACCCTCTGGCGGGACTCGAGGGAGAGGAGGGTTTTCATGCGCACCTCCGTCTCGGCCAGAATCACGTCCTGCTGATCCATGCGCCGCACAAAGGCCTGCGGATCCGCCAACCCAGTGATTCTCCGTTTGAAGTCATCGTTGTAGAGCGGATCAAAAAGGAAAAAAATACCGGAAGCCGAGGCGATATGTTGAGCCCCTGGGGAATCCGCACTGTTTCTTGTGGGTTCAAAATGCTCTCCGGCGTTGTCGTAAAATACAACGGAAAGGTCTTGGGAGGAATCAGAGGAGTTGGAAACGTGAAATATAAACGGTTTGGGAAGCGCGACTTTTCTTCCGAAGCGCGGAAGAATTTCGTACATGGCTCCCTCCAGCTCGGTCTTGGCGAGGAACGCATCCTCCGGCGAGGAAGCGGAGAAGAGCTGGTGCTTCATCTGGTTGAGAATGACGTTTGCGCTGGGATCGGCGTCCCGGAAGGAAGCGTTGAAATTTTGAAAAAGTGATTTCTGAAGCGTCTTAACAAGAACGGTTAAATAATAAGACTTCCCAGAGGAAGGAGCTCCAATAATGGAGAATATCAAGTGGTTGATGTCTAAAAAGCCTTGCGGCAATTTCCTGCGGCAATGCGGACACGCAATATCCGGAGCAGGAATGTTCATGGGGTCGATCCCCTGCCCGCGGTCATTGAAGCGGGTCGCGTAAAACCGCTGCATGTGCTCTTCGCCCAACAGCGGGTCCCCCCGTAAAGACGCGTGCACGGCGATGTTCATCACATCGCAGCGGTTGAACTTCAACCAGCAGACCGGACAGGTGAACTCGCCATATTCCGTATCCACCTCGGGAACATTGAGAAAATTATCCTCCGCAGGGATGGCTTCCTCGACCAGCAAGGCGGGCGCGGGTCGGGGCAAAAGGGGGAGGACCTGACTGGCATGGAAGCCGCGCTGGTTGAGCCCCGTACGCAACAGGACGTATCCCGCCCCCTGGTCCGGAAAGGAATCCAGGTGCACGGCGAGTTCGTGGTACGCAACCGGTCCATAACTTTGGGCTTCCGCAGGGGAATAGATGAACCAGTCGCTGTTGTAAAATCCTCGCAGCCAACTGCCCTCGTCGACGGAAAGATAGAGCGCGAAAAGATTTCCCGCAAAAACCAACGAATTATCAATGTCTTTATGAATCTCCCCCGGCGCGGCCGGCTTTCCGTTTAAAAACAACTGGGTTCCGGTCGGAGAATGGATGGTGTAGGTGCTGGCTTTTTTCTCCACCACGCATTGCACAGGTACCGTGCCTGCCGAAGAAACCTGCACGTCACACCCCTCTCCGGATCCTATCTTGAAGGGAAATTTTTCAACAATCCAATGTTGAGAGGTTACACAATTATAAATGACCAGCCTCAACTTTGAACCAAACATAAAAAATAACGAATCCGACAAATCAATACGAGGCAGCTTCAAACAGATGCCTTCTGTTGGAAAATGTCCCTCCACCCATTCCTGCCGACTCTCACTTCGAACGAGAGTTGGCTCGGCAAAACAGATGTGTCGCCGTCGCTCGCTTGGGTGTTGATCACAAGTTCAGCCATTCTTGAAGGATGCTAGGGCTTCCCGTTTTGCAGACCGTATGGAAGATTAAAATTACATGTACGGCGGCTCAATTCACAAGTTTCTTGAGCGGTCTAGTTCAGCAGTCTTCCTGATGCCCTCAATAATTCAATGCGGGACCTGTAGATCTGCTGCAATTCACTGTTCATCACACCCCCAAGTATCGGCACAAGAAACTGCTCGATTGCTACGTACACTATTTGCTCGGTTGCTGAATTATTGAAGCCATGTCCCTCTTCTTTTGAGACCAAATAATCTACAGCCTTTCCAGCGGACCTACATTTGCTAACGAAAGCGTCAGCCTGTGGCTTGCTCACGACCCTATCGAGGGCTCCCTGGTACATCAAGAGAGGCACTCGGATCTGATCAACGAAATGGACAGGCGACTGCTCAAACATCCTCTCAAGGTCGGAATTCACGCGAGGATCGCCAATCTTGACCTTGATGTCTCCCTCAACTGCTTGCCAGCTTTCTGGAAGATTAGTCATAAATTCGGTAAGGTTGGACGGACCAAAGAGTGAAATTCCGGCCGCATAAAGCTCCGGGGTAAAGGTGACGCCCGCCAGCGCAGCAAAACCACCATAGGACCCTCCAAGAATGGCAATTTTAGCTGGATCGGAAATATGGGAAGACACCAGCCATTTGACGCCATCGGTAATGTCATCCTGCATGACCCCCCGACCCCACTGCTTGTCCCCGGCATTCTGAAACCGTTTGCCGAACCCCGACGAGCCACGAAAGTTTGGCTGGAAAACCGCGTAGCCGCGATTTGCTAAAAACTGGACCCTGGGATCGTACCCCCAATAGTTCCTCTTGTTTGGCCCCCCGTGAGGAAACACCACAGTGGGGAGCATTTTTTGAGGCGTCCACGTCGGCAGCGTAAGGTAGCCACTGAGCCGTGCTCCATCTCTCGCGGAGTAGGAGACAGCGGTCATTCTGCCCAGTCTTGACCTGGGCAGGGTGGTTTTTTCCGAGGTCAGGCGGGACAATCTGCCGTTGCGGAGATTGTAGTAGTATTCTGTCTCCGCTTCTGAATCTGTAGTGGATGAAACCAACAAACAGGATAGATCCGAGGACACCTCGACGACCTTGAGCTCACCTTCAGGAAGGAGTCTTTTAAGGTCGCGAAAGCGACCTGCCATCGAGTTGTCGAACCATTGGTATTCGGCCCGGTGGCGATAGTATCGGACTCCTACAGGCGTCTCAGCGGCTCGATTAAAAAGGACCTCTTCCAGATCCACTGAACGTTCCGGATCCTCCGCGAGGCGCTGCCTCGTCCCCGAAGAACTATCAACCCGCTCCAGACCAATAAAATCTGTGTCGTCTCCGGTGTTTGAGAGGAGGTAAACAAATTCACCCTTTGGACTAATCGCCACGACGTTCAGGGAATCAGATGGGGCGGTACGGAGCAGGCTCTTGCTGAGGCCCCCTTTGACGACCACTAACTCCTTTTGGCCATTTTTGTGACAGCGGACCCCTGCAACAGTTTTTCCGTCACGGCTTATACTGCATACAGCGAGCTGATCCGTGTTTTGGTAAAGCAGTTCTCTCCTACTCCCGTCCACTGCGGCCCAGTACAGATCAGCCCACTCCTTTCCCTGGGAAGAGGGCATGGACAAGACCACGCCCGGCGTGCCATGGCTCCCAAAACAGGTGCCAGTCTGACTTGCGTGATCCTCTGATTGAGTAATCTGCGTGACCATTGAGGAAGATCTATCCTCATTTTGAGCCCCGAGAGAAACACATCCTGTGACCTCGCCCACCCCCGACCCTCTGGCCGAATATGCGATCTGGCTGTTGGAAAGCCAGAGGAAGGTAAAAACGTTCCCATGCTCGGGGTTGGTCAATACGTTCGTGGAAGAGCCAAGGCTCTCTGGTTGGGCGACGCAAAGCCGGCTGGAGCGTCCATCGCTTTGAAGGAAAGCCACCAGGTTCCCTGAGGGAGAAAGTCGGAAGATTTCCGTGGGTTGATCTCCAAAAAAAGCGCTTGCCGGGGCTGGGTCCGCAGCCTCGCTCGCAAAACAGGCCTGCCCCGCTTTCACTGCGAAGCCGACCCCAAGGGACACGTGCACAGCAAAACTGAGGATCTTGACTGCTGCACGCGCGCCCATTGTGGCTCGTTTGCGCTTAATAATTGAGGCCTTTGCCCGTGCCTTTACATGGGGAGCAACTGAAATTTCCGTTAAAACCGGAGCCCTTGCAGAAGATACACCGGGTTCCACCGGCATGAGCGATGCCGATGGCCATACCGACGAGTGTCAATCCGAGTATTATTTTCTTTGTCATATAATTTTATGGGTTGCCTCTCCTACTTCAGAAAACTCTTCCAGGGGCTTGAGACCCTCTCCTCGGAATACGATCCGATCAAGGCGTAGTTAGCAAGATGTGTTTTACCGTACGGCGCCTAAGCGCAAATGGTGAGGTGGTTCGACAGAAAGGGGTCCACGCGCACCAGTGTTCGGGGGGGTGGGTGACCTTCTGGAGTGGTGTGAAGAAAGTTTATGCCAAATTCCATGGTGCTGCAGCTTCTGAAACCTGCGCCACAATTTGAACCGGCACGTGTAATGAGTAGAGGCGCCTTGGACACCATGCGAACGATGAAATCGGCTTGAAGGCAACAATCAGGGCCATGGCTTCTGGACTGTACGAAGAGCCTCTAACACAGGCGCTTGGCTTGGGCAAGCACCAAGCAAACCAAGGCACTGACTGAATCAGGAGAACAGATGGGATAACCATAGTGAAGGAGCAGGATAGACATTTGAAGCCACTTTGCTCATTCGGTGGGCGTCGACAAATCTCTCGGCACGCGCGCTTTTTTTAATGTGTCATTTTACACGGCTCACCTATTGGCGCGGGCTTTTGGCACAGCAGAGCTGAACCTGTATGCAACGACCGTGCTTGTTCCCGACCTATCTTTTGATAGCTACCTCACTTTGCGCCAGGTCGGTTCCAGAGGCTTTGGTGAGATCTGGACCTGCCGGCCTGAGTCACTAGGGGATCTGCGAGCCTTAAATTTCATCCCCTCAAGCCGAGCAGGTTGTCTGGACAAGGAGTTTCATGCGCTTGGCCTCTACCGGAATGCCGCAAGCAGGCGCCGCCCCCAATCCCTCCTGCCGTTGGAGCACGCCAATCTGCTCCCCGGCGGTCTTTTTTATGTGTGATGCCGCTGGCTACCACGCCGCGCGCGCCCCTGGACGGTCTTGCGCCCCTCCCGGGGCGGGTGGTTGTTTTTGGAAAGACCGGTGGCGGCGCTCGCGGGGCTCGCTTGCCGACCGGCTAGCTATCGGCGGGCCCGCAGGGCCCGGCAGGGCCAGTTTTTCAGAGAAAGGGAGCCGAACATTTATCTGCCTTGGGGTGCTGGTTAACTAAATAAAACCGCCATCGGCTTTATTTTGGAAAGCCAACGGAGTCGGACACTGCGTCCTCCGGAGCGACAGCGATTCAAGTCTCACGCCGGTTCCCGGAGTGTGATGTCTCTCTTCCCTGAAGCGCTCCCCCACTAAATGTTGCGGGAAGCCTTTGTGTTGGAGGCCGGCGGGTTTTCTTTCCCGTGCTTTGGTTTAACCGACAGTGAACACGCCCCAAAGCAGTCGAGGGCATCCACGCGGGTTAACGCAGCCCCACCACTCCGCGCGTGGAGCGCAGCTCCCCCGCCCACACGTGGAGGTAGCAAAGGCAGCCTGCAAAGATTTCGGAGAGATGGTTTTTTCTGTCGTCTGGAGTTTGTACAAACCCGACCCCTTGAGGAATCACCGCCTCTAATTGGTCCATCAGTTCCCAATCGGACACAGTGTGGCGTTGCTCATAGGCCTCTAGAATGGCCCTTGCCGTCTCCCAGCAGAATACCCTGAACTGTGTAACCTCGCGGTCGTCTGCTTGGATTGCCTCGAGGACACTGCCGCAGTACTCCACGTATCCCGTCGACCACGCATCTGTGCCGGCCTGCTCTTGCCGCTCCTGGTCGAGCACCTCTCCGATGTAGGTGGCACTCAGGATGAGCGCCTCGCGCAGCGTATCCGCCGTTCGAAGGTTTCGAAAGCGATCCTCCAGCCACGCCTCGTCCAAAACCGTTGGAGTCAGGTGTAGGCGTTGTGACTCTGTAGTCTGCCAGCCCGGTATTCGCAGCTGGCAAAACACGATGTCCTTCCTTTGGATGGACCTCAGGCGAAGACAGATGTCCGTTGCCTCGGCGAGAAGATCTTCGAATTCCAGTTGCTCCGGCTTTTTCAACTTAGATCTGGACTGTTTCATGGGGTGTCTTCGGCGTTTCTGTGCCTATGAGGCATGGACGCATTCGAAGCCCCCGCTGAAATCTCTCCAAAAAAAGCACGCTCGTCTGTATGCGAGCGTCTTTCTTCCCGTGAAAACGCTGCGCTGCCCGCCAGCCAGAAGGCCACGGTCCCTGGGCGTTTGGTCCCCTGCTCCGTCCCGCGCACCTTCTGCCGCTCTGGCGTGGCAACTCCCGCATGGGCCGTCCAACCGCGCAACTGCTCCGGCGGAGCCTTGGGGGTTGCTGGCCCTTAATCCACCACCGCAAACTCGTTGGAAAGAAGGAGCACGTGCGCCAGTTCCTCCCAGCCACTCAGCGGTGCAGGCAGCTTTGCGGGATCCAGAAAATCGCCCTTGGCGTCCCAGCGCATCGCCATGCCTGCCATGCCAGGCATTTCGGCGCTGGGCATCGTGATCGTGGGCGACCAGCGGAAGGTGTCGGCCTGCTGGTCGGCGCCGGAGACCGTCAGAAAGTCGAGCGCGTCACCCCTTTTCACCTCCACGTCGTTGAGCGCGGTCAACACCGCATTGTGAGCCGCGGCCCATTCTCCGAGCAGGCCGGTCCGGCTGCTCACAATCCGGGAGGTGACGCCGTCGCCCTCTTTTGCCAAGTGCGCGAGCTCTGCATAGATGTTCACCTTCCCGTCCTTGGGAGCAACCCACCGACGGATGATCGCCTTGCCCTCGGCTGGTAGGCCGCCGTCCTTGGTCAGTTCCATGCCGCCGCTCCCCACCACTTTATTCCCGGCAAACTTCAACGGCTGGAAATTGACGACTCGCTGGCCCTGGGAGTCGAGGTCCCCCGTGCCGTAAAACCAATCGTTCACTTCCGGCATGACCACGTCGTTTTTGGGGTACGCCGCGAGAAAGGCAACGGCGCGCGCCACCTCCTTTTCGGCAGGATCCCGCTGAAAGATCCGCTGGTAGAGCGCCCGGAGCGCGTTGGACGTGGCCGCCGGCTCCTCGGGTTGGGTGGCTTTGGCCAAATTACGGGCGCGGTCCACGACAAAGCTGCTGTTGAGCAGGAAGAGCGCCTGGGGGGCCAGGGCCGTGCGCGAACGGCGGGGCGCCGACATGCTGGGGTCCGGAAAGTCAAAGTTGCGGAACAGGTTGGGCAGCGTCTTCCTGTCCACCGAAGCGTAAACGGTGCGCCGGGTGGAGGAGCCCTTCACCAGGTCGTCCGGCTTGCCGCCCGCCCGCGTGTCGAGCGCGCCCGCGACACTCAGGAGCGAATCACGGAAGCTTTCAAAATCGAGCGGTTGGGTGCGACGCGCCTCCTGCCAAAGGCGGCTGGTGAGCAGGAGACGGTGGAGCTTTTTGAAGCTCCACCCGTTGTCCATAAACCAGACGGCCAGCGAATCGAGCAGCGCTTGGTTCTCGGGCAGTTCTCCCCGGAGACCAAAGTCGCTCGGCGTCTTGACCAGGCCCTCGCCGAAATGCCAAGCCCACACCCGGTTGACGATCACTCTGGCCGTCAGCGGGTTGTTGCGGCTCGCGAGGAGCTGGGCGAGTTGCAGTCGGCCGCTTTGGTTTTTGGGAAACTCCGGGGTCTCCGCAGTTCGGAGTACCGTAAACCAGCCGCGCGGAGCGGCCGGGCCGGGCGTCTTAGGGTTGCCACGAATGAAGACTTTCGCGTCAAAGGGCTTGTCCTCCTGCACCGCCATGAGGCGGATCGGCGCGCCCGCGTGGGAGCCCAGATCGGTGAGCGCCTTGGTGGCATTGCGCCGGAGCCCGTCAGCGACGTCGCGATTGGCGAAAAGTCTGTTCGAGACAAAATCTTTGCCGCTGAGGACGAAGGGAGACTTCTCCTCCAGCAAAGCGACCTTCAGAGCCTGGACGTCCGCCTCGGGCAGGACCAGCTCCCGCTCCACGGCGTTTAGGCGGTCAATGCAGCGGGGCGTAAGGTCCGCCAGCGGTAAGCCAAGCTCCTCCACCTTGGGGACGCAGGCCTTCAGAAGGACGGCCCGCCACTTCTCCGCCCACGCCGCGTCGAGCTCCACCGCCCACAGATTGTTGTACGCGTCGGCAATGTCCCGGAGCGTTTTGGGCGAGGCCTTCTCAAGAACACGCGCGACTGGGGGCAGCAACTTCTTGTCAGCGTTCTTTCCATAGGCGGCGCACATGGCGGGGGCCTTGGCGGCAAACTCAGCCTCCGGCAGTTCCGCGAGTTCCAGCCAGGGGCGAAAAATATCCGGGTGCCCCTTGACCCAAGACTCCCAGCTTCTGACCACCCGGGTGTGAATGCCACCGCTGAGCTTGCGCGGATCAAGGATGTCCGGCTGGACCTTCTTGTCGGTGTAGACGTCCTTGTAACCGGCGTCTCTGGCAGCGAGAAGGTAATCCCCGAGACGCGAGCGGATTGCGGCCATGCTTCGCTCCGCTTCGAAGGCGTGAACGCGGATGTACTCGGAGACGGCCGCGTGGTTGCGCTCCTCGAAATCCTTGCGTTCGGGCGACGCGGGCTGGGGTGTGAGTGGTGGGTAGGCCGCCGGCTCCGAACAACTCCTGAGGACGCCGTACAGCGCGTAATAGTCTGCGGTTGGGATTGGCTCCAGTTTGTGGTCGTGGCACCGCGCACAGCCGACGGTGAGCCCGAGCAGGCCGCGGGAAATCACGTCGATGCGGTCGTCATACACGTTATCATCCACCCTGCGGTCCGTTCTGCGCCCGAGGGTTAGAAAGCCGAGCGCAGCGAGGCTGCCGTTGTCTTCGGGCTTGGTCTCAGGAAGAAGATCGGCGGCGATCTGCTCCATGAGAAAACGGTCGTAGGGTTTGTCCTCGTTGAACGCCTTGATGACCCAGTCTCGGTAGGTGAAAGCGAAGGGATAGGAGTCGTCCCCGTTGAAAATGGCGCCCATGTTGTCGGCGTAGCGGGCGACATCCAGCCAGTGGCGCGCCCAGCGTTCCCCATAGTGGGTGGAGGCGAGCAACTCGTCCACCAGCCTTGAAAAGGCTTCCTTAGGGCTGCTGGCACATTCCGTCGTAAAGGCTGCCACCCGCTCGGGCGTGGGCGGCAGGCCGGTGAGGGCGAGCGCAGCGCGGCGGATGAGCACCCTGGGGTCCGCGAGGGCTCCGCTGCGGGGGAGCAGTGTATCAACGAGGTGGTGTCCCGCAGGAATGTGCGCCGTCGTCGGGGCCTGGAACGCCCAGTGGGTTTTGCCCTTTTCCAGCAGCGTGTCGATGACCGCCTTTTTGACCGACCCATCGCGCGGGTCGGGTGCGCCCATTTTAATCCACGCTTCAAAGTCAGCGACCTGCTCCGCGGTGAGCGGGTCCGCCTTGCCCTTGGGAGGCATGGCGGTCTCAGGGTCGGTACGCCTGATTGCCTTCAGGAGAAGACTTTTGACGGCGTCTCCCGCGACCAGTGCCGGGCCGGTGTCGCCCCCTTTGAGCACGGCATCGCGCGAGTCCAAAAGGAGGCCGCCCTTGTCTTTTCCAGCTTCGGTGCTGTGGCAGCCGTAGCAGCGCTCCGCCAGAACCGGCCGGATTTTGTTTTCAAAAAACTCAGCCTGCTCGGGCGGCAGCTCCAAGCAAAGCGCCGCTCCAGCGGACAGGAGCCAGGCGGCTAGCGTGAAGCGTTTCATGCGAGCAACGAGTGGTTCACCTGCCCGTAAACATCGGTCGGGCGGTAGTCACGGCCGGCGTAGCGGTAGGTGAGCCGCTCGTGATCGAAGCCGAGCAGGTGCAGAATCGTGGCGTGTAAGTCGTGCACATCCATCGCGCCTTCGGCCGCCAACGCACCAAAGTCGTCGGTGGAACCGTAGGTCAGGCCCGGCTTGGAGCCGCCCCCCGCCATCCAGACGGTGAAGCCTCCCGCGTTGTGGTCCCGGCCGATGCCCTTTTTCTTTGCCACATCGTTGTTGTCGGAGGTGGGAGTCCGGCCGAACTCCCCGGCCCAGAGGATGAGCGTGTCCTTGAGCATGTCGCGTTCCTTAAGATCACGAAGCAGTGCCGCGAGTGGTTGGTCGGCGGCCAGGCAAAGGTCGCGGTGCTGCTCGTCGTTTTTGTCGTGGGTGTCCCAACCGTTGTGCCACACTTGGACAAAGCGAACACCGCGCTCGACCAACCGCCGGGCGAGGAGCAGTTGGCGGCCTTGCTCGGTGTCTCCATACATCTCGCGGATGTGCGCCGGCTCCCGGGTCAGATCAAAAGCGTCGGTAGCCTCGACCTGCATGCGGAAGGCTGTTTCAAAGGACAAAATGCGGCCTTCGAGAAAAGCGTCGCCCGGGCGGTCCCCCAGGTGGTCGCCGTTGATCTGGGCGAGCAGATCCAGTTGCCGGCGTTGCTCGCGGATGGACGTACTCCCGCTGCGCAGGTGTTCGATGAGTTTGTGGACGTCCGGGTTTGTCGTCGCAATGGCGGTGCCCCTTGTCCAGGCGGGAAGGAAGGCGTTGCTCCAGTGCTTGTCCCCGCTGGAGGTGGTCCCGTTGGGAGAGAGTGCGACGAACGCTGGGAGATTTTCATTCTCAGTGCCCAGCCCGTACACCGCCCAAGACGGAAGACTGGGGCGCACGTTCACCAACTCACCGCAGCTCATCATTAGCTGCGCGGGTTCGTGCACACTGCTTTTGGTGTGCATCGAACGGACGACACACAATTCGTCCGCCATGCCCGCCAGCTTGGGAAACAGTTCGCTAATCTCCGTTCCGCTCTGGCCGTGTTTGGCGAATTTGAAGCCGGAACGCTGCAGTTTTCCAGTCAGCCGGCCCATGCCTGAAGCCGCCTCGCCCGCAGCCTTTTGGTAATCCTTGAGCACCTCGTCCACCTGCCGGTTGTGGTACTTTTCGAGGGCGGGCTTGGGATCAAAAGTGTCTACCTGTGAGGGGCCTCCCTGGGGAAAGATGTGAATCACCCTTTTCGCCCTTGCCGGGAAGTGACCCGCGCGTGCGCTCAGGGGGGAATCGGAAGCCAGCAGGCCGCTCTGGCTCAAAAGCGGCACCAGCCCGAGGGCGCCCATGCCAAGCCCAGTCTTGGAAAGGAAGGCGCGGCGGGAACAGCACGAAGCGAAAGGGGAGGTGTTCATATCTAACAAAACTGCATCACTAAATAGACCCCTTCGCGAGGCTAGCAAAAGGAGGAAACTGAGGTTCAGCACCAAAAAAGCGGCGCTTTCTTTGCCCCTTGAAAGCGCGGACCCCTCGTTCCGGAATTGCAGGGCGCGCGAGGGGCGTTAAACTTTCCCCTCCATGAAATTCCTCCCTCACTTCTCCCTGTGCATCGCGG
>CAMCIN010000091.1 GCA_945874745.1 Akkermansia muciniphila
TCCTCGGAGTTGGGTTTGGAACATCTCAGAGGCTCAATGGCGCGAGGCCGTGAAGCAAAAGGGCGAAGGCAAACGTGAGGAGGTGAAACTCCAACTCTGGCTGCCTGCTGGCGTGGAGGTGATCAAAGGTGTCGTCGCCATCTCCGGCCACGGCAGCGGCGAGTCACTCTACCGCGACCCCGAACTACGGAAACTTGCGACCGAACTGCGCCTCGCGATCTTCAAATTCATTGGCAACCCGATGCAACGAGGCTTTTGGCCGAAGAGCTTGCTTTACGAGCAGCTCAGAGAGTTTGGCGTGAAGACGAAGCACGCGGAGTTGGAACATGCGCCGTTGTTCCTCTACGGCCACTCCAGCGCCGTCGGTTTCTCCGCGCTGTTCGCCGCCGAGCAGAGTGATCGTGTCTGGGGATGGGTGGCCATGCGCGCTGGCTACACCTTTCAAATCTATCAGCCAGGCGCGGCGAAGGCACCCGGGCTGGTCATGTTCGGAGAGGAGGACAAATACTTTGCCAATGATCATCGGGCCGAAACGCTCGCCCTCGTGCCGATGATGCGAAAGCATCACAACGCAGCATGGAATCTCGTGGTCGAGCCGAAGACCGGTCACGGTCCCGGCGCGAAAACCTGGCCGCTGGTGTTTTCGTTTCTGCGCCACAGCTTCGCCGCACGCGTGCCGGCGGATGCCGATGCGCGCAAGGGGCCGGTGAAGCTCCACACGCTCGCCACCGAGAGCGGCCATCTCGGCCAAAACTGGGATGCAGCCAAAGGCGGCTATCAGAATCTGTCCACCGCGCCGTTTGCCACATTCGTCGGCGACAAGGTTACGGCCTCATGGCTCATCAACGCCGCCTACGCCGCAGACTGGCAGGCGCTTCAGCGCGATGGCGAAGTCGGGAACTCGCACTGAAAAAAGCACATGAAACACGCTCTCACCGTTGCCTGCATGTTTTTGAAGTCAGCTTGGCAGGCTGTTTGCCGACCTTTTTTGGGTCAGTTTCGTCGGCTATCTACGCTGCGCTCCGGTCCGTTGCGCTCGGCTCACACCGCCCTGCTGCTCGCGCCGCTGGCCGCGCTACATGCCGCAGGACCAATCCCTGCCGACACGCCAACGGCATCATCCCTGCAGCCTGTCTCACGAAGCGAATACATCACACTTTTCGAGCGGGCCTTGCCGGACCTCTTGGGCAACAACGGGGAGCGGCATCGCCAGACCCTGTTCGGTCCGCTTGGAAAGAACTCATCGACAGCCTTGCGAGATCGCTCGATCTTTGCCGGTCTCTACTTGGCCATGTGGCGGGAAACCAAGAGAGAGGAGTTGCGGTTGATCGGTGAGCCGTTGTTCGATTTTCTAGTCACTAAGTTTCTCGAGCCGGAAAACAAGGCGGCACTTGCCGATCCGTTCACCCCCATCGGCATCTTCGGGGCAGGCTATGCATTGGACCGCGAGGGAAAGCTCACCGAAGCGCGTCGTGAACAATTCCACAAACTGGCCCTGCTTTTACAAACACAGTGGGGAAAGATGGGGACAGTGGGCAATTGGGATACCGCCGTGGTCACGGGCCAGCTTTATGCGCTCAAAGTGTTCCCGGCGGATCCCGATTTGGCGCAGCTCCGCAAGGACGTGGATGACTACTGCAGGGATTTGTTCGGTACCTTCAGGGGAGACGTGGAGCATGCTCCGTATTACGGCGGCCTCAGCGCAACTCAGATATTCCAGATTGCCGCCCTTAGCGGCAACAGCGAGAAAATGGATACTTCGTTTTTTCGAGAACTCTATACGCGCTGGGCCAAACTGGCGTCGCCACACGCCTTGATGCCAAGCTTCGGCGACAACTATTTCGGCGAAGGATACGTGACGTTGCAGATGTATATGTTCGAGGCAGCAGCTCGGGCTTTCCATGATCCGCGACTTCTGGCGTCGTCCCGCCTTATCTATAATCGCGCCATCCAGCCCGCCTCGCGCCGAATCTTCACCGAGTGGGATGCCACGTGGATGATCGCCTTGCTGTCGTTGCCTCCCTATCAGGACGCGCCCGATCCTCTGCCGGTCTTTGAGCAGACGACAGAAGTGCTCCACCACTTCCCGAACCACCATGTGAGTGTGCATTCCCATCAGACCGAGCCGGACAAGCTGCTTCTGAAAGTTCCCGGCAGTCCGAGAGCCCCGTATGCAATGCTCGACCTGGGCACCGGCGGGCATGGCGCCTTGGAGTGTCGCGGCGCGGTTCTGCACTATGAGATCAACGGCGTTCCGATGTGCCGCGGCACCCAGAAGAATCCCTATCCCTCGCTAGCTAACCTCGTCTATCTCAAGCCGCCCGGCCGACAGTTCCCCCACATGTCCGGCGGCTTTGAGGACGGTAAGTGGCACACCCAGACAATCGCCCTCGAGATGCTCAAGGTGGACTTCATTCCTCCCTTCAAATTCGATGCCATTGTTCGCGGCCCCACTCAGTATCTCTATCTGGATAACTTCCGCCTGGAAGGTCCGGGCGGCGCCCGGATGCTGGAAGCTTGCGAGTCCACGGGTATCCTGGCGCCATGGGAACACAGAGGCAAACCTGATGAACCGGCCTATGAGCTGTCGGAGGATCGCACCGAAGGCCGACACAGCGTGCGCCTCCCGCTTGTCGATGGCCGACACGGGCACGAAATCACCTCTTTGAGCGGCAAAACGCCGTTTGATCGCAGCAAGTTCGATGTCTTGAAATTTGACTGGAAGTATGAAGGCTCCGAAGCCCCCTGGATTTTTGCTCGCTGGTCGCCGGATTGGATCAAGGGCGGCCGCAATGATATTTTCCCCTGGTGGGAGTTCTATCCCGGCACGGTTCAATCTGCCGATGCAGCCGGCAATGCAGTCGGCGATGCCTACGGACGAGTGGAGTTCTCCTCCTACGTCACGCCGGACACCGCATGGAGCCGCGACCTCGTCCTGACGAGAGAAGGAGTTCTTGTGATCTACGACCGCGTGACGCCTGGGCCGATGGCCAAGGACCACACCGTCGGCCCGCTGTGGCAACTCGACGACGTGACTCGTCAGGGAGAGAATTGGTTCGCCCAACCCACGATGGATTGGCCTTCGGAGATTCCCTGTCAGCCTAGGCCAACTGCCTCAGTGCTTGTGTGGCACGCGCCAATGACTGGGCGTAAGATCGGCAGTCAATCCACCAAAGAATCGCCGGGGCTTTTTATGAAGGTGCCTAAACCCGAACATCGACCGATCACGACCTTTGCGGCAGAGACTGCCGTTCCCGGAAAAACCCTCGCCTTTATCACCGTTGTCGCGCCGTGGGACGAACTCGAAAAACCCGCAGAACTAGCCGGAGGAATCACGGCCCAGTTCACCACGAAGAATGCTGAGGTGCGACTCATTGCAGGAAAGGTGAAATTAGAAATCCAATTCGCGGCTGACGGTTCATGGCTGGTAGAGCGCTCGAACGAACCCAAAGCAGCGTATGTTCCAAATAGATAAAACAATTGAATGGAGGAGCTCGGCCTGTGGGACCGAGAAGGGCGGATCCATCGGAACAAGGGGTGCCATTGCTTTTAACGTGGTTCCGATTGCGAGCTCTGCGTGCTTCCTTAAGTGAAGCGGAGTCTGTAGACCCCCGTGTCGTATGTCCAAACACTCGTGTTTCCCAAAGCTTGCCAGGCCATGCCGATGGAGCAGCCTCGGCGCCCTCCTTCTGGGAGTCATTCTTTTTTCGAGTGCGGACTCGTGCGCGCGCGAGGTCAGGAGAACGCCCCTGATCATCAAAGACGGCGGAACCCCTGAGAATCCTGCGGTCTTCGACGGGAACGGCATGGTGATTGATCTGGGCGAAGACATCAGCGCCGCGGCTTGGGAGGTTGCTGGGGACATTTGGACCCTGCGTTCCCTTCCAGAAAAGAGGGTTCCCATTATTGCAGGGCAATACGCCGCCTTGTTTGTAGACGAGCAACCCATTTCGGTTCCGCGAAACCTCCAGGCCGAGGCCGCCCAGCCTGATCGCAAGTCGCGATGCTATTTTACTGCAGAACAGTTGCGCCCGGGTCAGGCGGGATTCAGCGAAGGAGGAGCGCTGTACTTCCGCTGGCCGGAGGGAAAGGTGCCCGGCAAGTCCCGAATCATTCTTCCGCCCAAAGAAGGGGTGAGTGCGGTGAGCATCGCGTGTTCCCATGTGATCGTTAGAAACATCACGGCGAAATACGCCTCCAACGACGGGTTTAACATCCATGGCAGATGGGTCGGAATCGTTCTCGAGGATATCAAAGCCCTCTGTAATGGGGACGAGGGCATCAGTGCTCATGACACGGTTGAGATGACGGTTCGTCGGGCCGAGGTTGCCTGGAACGGGTCCGCCTCCGGGGGTATTGCGGATGTGAACCAGTGCGTGACGTCCTACGAGGAATGCGTGGTGCACGACAACGCTGGGGCGGCCTTTCACTTTTCAGGAAAGAACCATTCGGTGATACGATCTCATATCTATCGCCAGAAGAGAGATTTCGACGTCGCAAAGGAAACAATGCTAGGCACCTCTGGGATCCGCTGGGACCGAGAGTGACTCTGGCTTCTTTGTGCTTGTGGAATTCGGCATCGCGTCCGTCGGCCCGCTTCGCGCGGAGGATTAACCGCCACCGGAGGCTTGGGTTCCGCTTTGCCGTTCACAGTGCAATAGATCCCGTTACCACGGACCAAGGTTGCCATCCCGCAGTGCAGATTCTCCCCGTGCATTTAGCGCGCCCCGCGACGATGTCGCGTGCGCGGGTTACGGAGGCTGAAAAAAAAGCGATTTCCAACCATTTGAGGCTTTGCCGAGGCCAGTCGCGTTCCTCTGGCCAGCACCGCCTCTTGTAGCCGAGCCGTTCCTGTTACAAAATTTGACGCGGTGCTACAAGCAGAGGCAGGGGGGCAGATGTATAGTCCGCGTATCCCCTATGCGCGTTCCCCTTTTCAGAAGCCTCTTTCAACCACCGACAACCATTTATCCCCGCACCGGCGTGGGCGCTCCCCGCACCCGCGTGCGTGCTGCAAATAAGGGCTCGCGGATGCGCTCCATCTACCGGCTTTTCGCTCTGGCGATGGTCGTTTGGGTGCCGACGGCATGGTCGGCTCCAGCATTGGTGTCAGCCCCAAAAAAAATCGTGCTGATTGCGGGCAAAAAAAGCCACGGCCCCGAGGGAAACGGGATTCATGATTACGCGTGGTCGGTGCGCCTCCTCAAAGTGTTGTTCGACCGTTCCAACATCCGCGACCAGGTGCGGGTGGAGATGGTTTTTGACGGATGGCCCAAAGAGGAGGGCGTTCTCGAAAACGCCGACGCCACAGTCGTGCTCTCGGACGGTCGGGACGGCGATAAATACGAGGAAGCCCCGCATTTCGCCAACCCCGGGCAGATGCAAACGATCCGGCGTCAGGTGGAGCGGGGATGCGGGTTTGGGACGTTCCACTTTTCGACCTTTGCGCCGGAGGTTTACCGAGAGGAAATTTTGTCGTGGAGCGGCGGTTATTTCCAATGGGAAACCGAAGGCAAGCGGCCTGGTATTCTGCGATCAAGGTGCTGGATGCAGAGCTGAGTTTTCCAAATCCCGGTCACGCGGCGCTGCGCGGCGTGCAGCCGTTCCGTTTGAAGGAGGAGTTTTACTACAACCTGCGTTTTAATCCCGAAGACCGCGCGCTCGCGCCGCTTTTGGCGGTGCCCGCGTTGCCGGGGCGAGACCCTGATGGTCGGTGGGTGGCGTGGGCCAAAGAGCGACCCGACGGGGGTCGCGGCTTCGGGACAACGTGCGGTCACTTCTATGAAAACTGGCGCAATGACAATTTTCGGAAACTGATGCTCAACGTGATCGCGTGGTCAGCTCGCGTGAATGTGCCCACGCAGGGGGTGGAATCGGCGTTTGTGGAAAGAGAAGAAATTCTCAAAGCGCTCGCCCCAGCGCAGTCCCAGTAGCAAGAAGCGGCCAGTGTGAATGCCGAGGAGCCCCTCGAAATCGCTCTCGAGAGCCTGGATTGTGCGGGGATTGTGCGTCCGGCAACAGTTCCCAGTGTTCTTGGCGCGCCCTGCGATGAGACCGCGCGCGCGAGCTGCGGAAACGGGCCAAAAGCAAATTCCCGCACGTGCTCATTGGGTGGGAGAGGAAACCGGATCACCAGTAACAATGGTCTAGGATTTAACTCCGAACGTGGTCAAATGTCGCAAAATTCACCCCTTTTTGCGTACCGTCAAAAGCAATGCTCCCTTTGGCGCGCCCCGCGGTAATGTCGCGAGCGCGGTTTCCGAAGACGGAGCGAAAAGCGACTTCCCATCAATTCGATCTATGCTGAACAAACACGGTTTAAAGTTCCTGATCACCCTCGCGTTCGCGGTTCTGCTTGGGGTGAACGATGGCGCCGCCGCCGAAATTTCGAAGGCGCCTCCATTTCTTGCGGGCGAAACCGTCTGTTTTTTAGGGGACAGCATTACCAAAGGGGGAGCGTATCAGAAACTGGTGGAGCTTTTTTACGCAGTGCGCTTTCCGGACCGCGCCATTACTTTCAGAAACTGTGGGGTGGGTGGAGACAGGGCGAGTGCGATGGTGGGGGCGGCGACATTCCGGCTGGAGGTCGACGTGGTTTCCCATCGTCCGAGCGTTGTCACGGTCATGCTGGGGATGAACGACGTGGAGAGGAAGCTTTACGACCCCCGACTTCCGGGCGGTGTGGACTTGGAGGTCAAGCAAAAGGCCGCCCTCGAAACCTATCTCCTGAGCATGCGCTCTTTGATCAACCGCATCCAGTCGGCGGGGGCACGGGTGATTCTGATTTCTCCGTCCGTGTATGAGGAGACTGCGAGCATGGACACACCCCCGGTGTTGAAGGGTGTCAACGGCGCTCTCGCCAAGTGCTCTGAAATGCTCCGGGGGCTGGCAAGGGAGCTGGACGTCCCGTTTGTGGACGTCCACGGCGAAATGAACGCCGTAAATCTTCAGGAGCAGTCTCGCAATCCCGCCTTCTCCATCACCGGCGCCGGGCAATCCTGGAACGACCGGGTGCATCCCGGCCCGGCGGGACATTATCTGATCGCGCGCGCTCTTCTTCGCGCCCAGGGTTTTGAGCTCGATGAACCAGCCCTCCCCGCAACGGAGAACCGCGTTCCTGCGCTTGGTCCGGTGCCACCATCGGTGTTCGACTTGGGCGAGCAGCGCCGGAAACTGGGAGAGCAACTCCGGGAATTGGCGACTCTGCGGTACGCCATGGCCAAGGAGGGGGTTGATCCCATGGCCCCAGGGGCGTTCTCAACATGGCTGTCTGGACGGCGCGCCCAGATGGAGGGCAAGGGTCAGCAGGCTCCGTGGATTGTTAAGGCTGAGGCCCAGCTTCCTCGGGAGGACGAACTCAAAGCCCGCTTTGAGGCGTTGGCCGTGAAAATGCGCGAGTCCGCCGTCCGATAGCGGCCTTGGGCCCCGCCCCCGGAAGTCACCTGTAAAAATCGCCCAACGTCTTGAGTCGGCCCCACCCCAGCGGACCCGACCGAGGAACCCTCTTTCGTCGACGTGCTCCAACCCAATCGTTTTCTTCACGTCTCACGCAAGGCCCTGATCGGAACCCTTTGGCACACCCCGCTTCAATGTCGCGCGCGCGTTTCGAAGACTGGGTGAAAAGCGAATTCACGAGGCACACCAAAGGGGAAAGTGTGGTTCACCTTGCCTACTCACAAACAAGCAGCGCCTTAAGCAGGGACTTCTATCTGCGCCAAAAACCGCGTCGGGCAGCAAGGCCGGCGAGGACTTTGTTGCAGGGGGCTAGGAGGGCTTCCTTGCGGGCGGCGAGCCAGCCCGCAGCGAACCACGCGCGCGGATCCTGCCGTGCAAGGTTACGATACAGGTCGAGGGCCACGACCGCATCGTTGAGTTGGCCAAGCGGGGTCTGGGCCTTTTGAAGGCGGCGAAGGAATTTTTGGACCGGCTTTTGAGGCCAAAGCGATCCGACGAGCTCCGCCGCGTAGCGCAACCTTTTGATACGCTTGCGCAACTGATGGCGTTCTTCGTCTCCTAAGGTTGCGAAACGGGCGTCGGCGCGGCGGATTTTCTTTTCGAGTTTGCGAAGTGGGGTGGCGAGCACCTCCCGGAGACTGTTGGAGGGCGCTTGGGGCTCATCCTGTGGGTGGGCTGCCCGAAGCAGGGCGAGCCACAGGCTTTGGGTGGCGGGTGCACGGAGCAGGGTCGGCACGTTAGGTTGAGTCAGATTCGATACCGGCGGAGGTATTTCCACGAGTGGAGCATTTGCCGCCTTTAGGGCAGGCCACAGTGTTTCGGCCATCGCGTCGAGATCGCGGGCGGCTCCTGATTTTCGAAACAGCTCCGCCACTTCAGCTTCGATGAGTTCAGGAAGCTGTTGGGAGAGTGAGCCGTAAAGGCGCAGAATAGTGCGCAGGCGACGGAGACCGACCCGTAGTTGGTGGAGGTGTTCGGGCTCGAACTGCCCCTCCTGGATCTGGCCGGCATTCGGAAGGATTTGGGAGAGAACGTTGTTGAGCATCGCCGCAAAAGACTGTTGGGGCGTGCTTTGGGGGGGAAGATGCAGGGGGCGTGCCTTGGCGGTTCGAACCGTGGTTTTCCCGATTGCGAGGCGGTATCCGCGGTCGCTCTTGCTCCGCGCATCCAGCAGCAATCCGAAGCGTTCCATCCACCGTTGCGCCACTTCCAGCAACGTGGCGGGGGATCCCTGCACCAGCTCAAACTCGATCTCACAAACCCTCAAACTTTCCCCCCCTGCAGTGATCTCCCCCTCATCGAGGGCGATTTCAATCAGGGACCCGTCCTTACGCAGCAGGCGGATGGTACGTTTGACCCCGATGGAGAAGCGTTCAAGCAGGACGGCGTCACCCGCGGCGGCGAGTGTCTTTTCGAGAACGGCGCCGGCCTCACTGCCATCGTGACGTCTGGGATCCAAGACGGGGTGGCCCGGTCCGCCGAGGGCGACGTTGTGCTCGAAGCGCTTTATCGCACTGCCGCCCTCAGCCTTCAGGGTCTGGACCCAGACCTGTTGGCCGGCGGGGCCTGTACCGCGCAGACGCATCGAGAGCCCTGCATTGACAAGGTGCTCGTGCTGGGTGTCCACATAGACGGCGCTCAGGTTTTCGACTCGCGCCGTTGCGGTCATGACGGCGCGGCGCAGTGAGGGCAGGCGGTTGGTCGGTATTTGGAATTTGAGCTCTATCTCGTAGGACATTTTGGCGAGCATGGCATGCTGCGGGTCGGATCGCCAGTCGGCGATCAGGCGGTAGACGGGGGCCCGGAAGACCAGACATTCCGTGCTACCGGGACACGCGGATCGGGCAGCGAAGGTTTCATCGGGCAGGATCCAATTCTTGACGCGCGCAGACGCTCTCCGATGGGATTGCGGGGACGCCAAAGAAGCTCCCTACGCAGAAGAAAACGTATCAACGGTGAAAAACGCCCAACATTTGCCTCATAACGCGCTCAGAGAGCGTCAAGCTTCCGATGTGCCGTACCGTTGGGAGCAACCCGCCCTGAAGCGCGCGCCGCTACGATGTTGCGCGCGCGACCTGCGAAAATCGGGCGAAAACTGAGATCCCATCACTTTACCCAAGCCCTTCCCGGCGGTCCAATCCCGGCTCTCCAAACCAAATCGCCACTAACCGTATCTCAAATATGTACTCACTCTCCCGCCGTTCCTTTTTTGCCAGCAGTCTGGTCGCCCTCGCCACGCCGCGCCTGCTGGCGCAGTCCCAGCCGGAACCGATGTATCACGGCGCCACCGTCGGGCACGGCGAGTTCCGTTACCGCGTGGACAAGCTCTGGTGCCGGGCCGACAGGGCCACGCATCCCGTCAAAGACTGCCATGAGATGGTCCAGGCCGGTGACGGCCGCCTCTACCTCATCACCAACCACAAGCAGAACAACGTCGTTGTCTTCGATACCGACGGTCAGGTCGTCGACGCATGGAGCGTGGGCATGGGCGCCGGGCACGGACTAAGCCTTGAGCGCGGGGCCGACGGTCAGGAGCACCTTTGGCTCGTGGACAACGGCGGGCGCGTCGTGAAGACCACGCTTAAGGGCGAGATCGTCCTCGAACTCCCGCACGCCCAGAAGTGCGGTGCCTATTCCGATAAGGAGCCTTACTCGCCGACCGAGGCCGTGGCCGCGCCCAACGGCGACGTTTACGTCGCGGACGGCTATGGCTCGCAGTTCATCCTGCGTTTCGATCGCAGTGGAAAGTATCTCGGCAAATTCGGGGGCAAGAGCACCCAGCCCACCAATCCCGGAAAGTTCATGCAGGCGCACGGCGTGGCCATCGATGCGCGCGGCGGCGAGCCCCTGCTTGTCTGCACAGAGCGCGTACGGAATGAATTCAACTGGTTCACCCTCGACGGCAAGCACGTGAAGGGCGTCTACCTCCCCGGCGCTTACGTCAGTCGTCCCGTGATCCACGGCCGACACCTCTACTCCGGCGTCTGCTTCGGCGCCAAGCTGGACGACCACCGCATGTGGCAGGGCCGCGGCTTCGTCACCATCCTCGACGAGTCCGACAAGGTCGTCTCGAATCCTGGCGGCTGCGAGCCCAGGTATGTCGACGGACGCCTCCAGCTCATGTTGCAGGACCAGCCCGTCTTCAACAACTGCCACGACGTGTGCATCGATGCGCGCGGCGATCTTTACGTCTGCCAGTGGAACAGCGGCGGCGTCTATCCTTACAAACTCCACCGTCTCGCATAAGCCCCGAGCCTCTCCACCTTTCGCTTCGGCAGCTTTCGGTCATACCGGAGGTTGAGCGCAGCGACGCTGCCGTAAGCCTACGCAAATCATCATCCATCCCAACGGGATGCCAGCATGCACCAGGAGCGTCGTTGCACACCCGAACGCTCGCCCACCCTGCGCGTACCCAGCGGGAAGAAGTGGTGCAGCTACGGTAAGCCCAATGGGGTGAGGAAATCCTGAGTGTGTGCATGAGCCAGGAACGGACAGCACACTTGGAGGGATTGATTGCAGCGGCAAAAACGCTGAAACGCTATGGGTCCGTGGTGCCATCAGACCTCAAGAGTTAAGGACAAGTGGTTCCAACCGCCGGATCCTGTCCCGCATGTCCGGTGGTGTGGGAGGGGCGGCAGGTGTAATCCTGCCGCTCCGACCCGACCAAGTAGACCGCCCCTTGGGGCGAAAAATTCCGGCTATAGTTGAGAGGTGATATCAGCGGGGTAGAAGAAGGCTTCACGCACGTCGCCATCCCGCTTTTTCTGAAGCGGAAACCGGTGCTGCATAGCCCGAGGCAGTGGGCTAGGAACTCTTTGAGCTTGGCCGTTCGGAATCTTTGGAAACGTTTGCGCGCGAGATTCTGCGGTAGCCCAACCAGAGAAGCACTGGCACCGCTGCGCTCAGGGCCGTCGCGCTCGCGGAGTCTTCTCGGCCAAGGTGGCCGATCGCGGCGAACGTGAAACCTGCCGGAATGCCGCCGAGCAAAGTGGCGGCCAAAAAGTCGCGTGGCGGAAAACGGCCGAGACCGGCCAGACAGGCGATTGCTTCGCTGAGGACTGGGAGACACCGAGAGACCGCAATACAGGCGCCGCCCGCCTTGGAGAACCATGCAGCGGCGGTGCTGAGACTCTCCTCGCCAGCGAGCCGGATCGCAATCGGCCGGCCGAGACGGCGGGAGAGTTCGTAGGCGAGTTGGGCCGAGAGAATCAGTCCGGTGGAGGAAACGAGGCCGCCAGTGAGCGGACCGTAGAGCCAGCCTAGGGCAGACATGACTAGGGTGCTCGGAATGGGCAGAAACAGGTCGGCAACGAGTAGCGCGATCCCGATGAGCCATGCGAACCGACGGTTCTCTTCAAGAAGTACGCGCAGGGCGTCCGTACTCAGGAGCACCTCGAACGCGTTCCCCCAAAGAAGGAACGGCCCGATGATACAGGCGAGCAAAAGCGCTGGGACGAGCCAGATGCGGTGAAGGTGGGGCATGGGAGCAGAGGAGGGACTGGAACGCGCTCCCAAGGGTACTGTCTCGCAGGTTTTTTGGGAACGGGGAGTGATCCACAGATGCCAAAGATTCACAGATGTTTTTAAGGGTTTATTCTCCCCTGCGAAAGCTGTCACAGCTCCGCATCGTGGTCTGATGCATCGGTCTCTAGGCGTCACGCCGTGTCCCGACGTATCATGGTTCGCTTCCCTGAAGCTTTCACCCACTGAAAGTCGCGAGGAGCGACATCTCAGATGCAAGGCAGACGAAACCTTAAAAAACATCTGCGAATCGCAGCATCATCTGCGGATAACTACCGGTTCCACCTTTCACAATGCGAGGTCGTGATTTATAGTCACTCAGTGATTTTGAGTCCCAAATCCACCCTTGTTCGTGTTGGGATCGTGGCAGCCGTCCTTCTGGGATTTCTCCTGGTGGCGGAGGGTTTGTTGCGTGTTGCTCTCTCGGAGCGGAGGCTTCGGGATGGACTGGCCAAGGCCACGGGGATGACGGTGCAGTTTGAGAAATGTTCCGTCGGGGTGCTTGGAGGGGTCGCATTGCGTGGGGTCACTGCCACAAGCGGGAAGGGCGATTCTCTTTCGGCGCAGTCCGTTTTGGTGCGGCCCAATGTGTGGGCATGTCTGAGTGGCCGCCCCAAATTTTTGGAGGTGCGGGTGCAGGATGTCCGGTTTGTGCGGTTGGAGCAGCCCACAAAGGTTCTGGAGGCCGCCCAGGGGTCGGAAGCCGCACAGGGACCGGGAGGTGCCGCGGGTAAAACCGCTGCCGGTCCAAGTGGGCTACTCAAGGTGCTGGGCATTTCAAAGCGGGTCACGGTGAGCAATGCAGCAGTGGACTGGATGAAGGCTAACGGCAGTGTGCGCACCCAAATCGAGGGGGCGGACCTCCGCTACGAGGAGACGGGACCCGGGGAGGGGAGAGGGGAACTGAGTGCGCAACGCGGGATGTGGCAGGAACTGCTGGCCGTTGAGACTGTGCATGCGCGGCTGAATCTCAAAGGCGAGACGCTTACCCTACAGGAGGTTACCGCGCAATGTGGCGGGGGCAAATTGAAGGGGGATGGTGTTTTTGGTTTGGGGGAGCGGTTGCGCTTTGAGGTGAGAGTTTCGGCGGCAGGCGTGGATTTGGAGAGGATGAGCCAGGAACTGCCGTCGCTGCGGGTGTCAGGACTGGCCGATGGGCACCTCCAGATGGAGGGGTTTGCGCAGGCACAGCAGACTTGGACAGGTGGAGGGGAGCTGACGGTTGCCAACGGGATGTTCAAGGGACTGGGCGTTCTTCAGATGCTCGGACAGCTTTTTCAAGTGCAGGAATTGGCGCAACTGAGGGCGCGCGGAGCACATTCTAAAGTCCGCATTGCGGACAAGAAGGTGGCGCTGGAGAATCTCGAAATTGACGCAGGAGACATCCAGTTGACCGCCCCTGGAGAGGTCGATTTTAAGCGCGCCCTCTCCTTGCGTGCCCAGATTTCATTGCCGGCACAAATGATCAGGGGCAAGGCCTTGCAGCTGTTTGATAAACGCTTCTCCGCAGTGGACGGGGCGGGGCGCCGCTCCTTGGAGTTTCAGGTGACCGGTACGCTTGAGAAACCGCAAACCGATCTGCTGGAAAAATTGGTAGGCGATGATTTGGGCACGGTCGTGGGCGGCGCGCTGGGAGGGGTGGTGGAGCAATTCCTCGGCGGTTTTTTCAAGCAGCGCAAAACTTCCAAGCCGGAGGCGAAGGAAGAGAAGGGTGAGGACGCGCCACCAAAACCCCAATAGCTCATGCGCGTCATTGCCGGAAGTGCAGGTGGAATCACGTTGAAGCTGCCCAAAACCGACCTGCGTCCCACGATGGACTTGGTGCGGGGAGCGATATTTTCAAGTTTGGGAGGCGGAGTGGAGGGCGCCAGCGTGCTGGATTTGTTCTCTGGAACGGGTTCGATTGGGATCGAGGCCCTCAGTCGCGGTGCCGCGTCTGCAACACTGGTCGAGGCTGATCGCAAGGCTTGTTCGATCATTGCCGAAAACCTCGTGCGGACCCGGCTACAGGCGAAGGTGGTGTGTAACGACGTGTTTCGTTTTCTGGAATCCAAGCTCGCGCCGGAGCCGGTGGACCTCGTGTTTGCTGACCCCCCTTACTCTAAAAAAGTGGGTGACAGGGATTTCTCCGAGGAGCTTCTGCGCAATCCAAGGCTGCCTGCGCTGCTTGTTCCCGGAGGAACTTTTGTATTGGAAGTCGCCCAGAATTGGGCTTTTCCGGAGGAAACGGGCTGGGAGTGTCTGCGCCGCAAACGCTACGGCTCCACCGAGACGCTGTTTTTGAAACGCCCGGAGGGAACCCCTCGCTCCCTACTCCTCAAAAGTTTTGCCCAGTAAAACACCCCCTGGTGACGCTTCCCGCAGCAGCCGCGACCTTCCGTGCGGGTCACTTTTTGCTCACTCCTCAGGAGCGGTGGGGTAGCATTAGATGACGTCACAGATGACACGCCTGCGGATTACCCTCAGGCCCTCTTCTCATCTGTTAAATCTGTGATATCTGCGGATAGTTTTCTGCGGCAAAGGCTTGTCGGCTTTGCCTGGGAAACACCCGCGTGGGAGCGGCTCCCGGCGGCAGTTAAAACTCCTCGGGCCCTGCGTGTTCCTCCGCAATCGCGCGAGTGATCG
>CAMCIN010000092.1 GCA_945874745.1 Akkermansia muciniphila
AATGGATTCCGCCTACTTTCCGGTGGCCATGAAGGATCTTCCCTCCCACCCGGAGGTGGAGGAGGCAGGGGACCATTTTAACTGCGGGCCGGTGGAGGTGGAGGGCTTCTTCACCAACCATCCGGGTCTGTGCGCAGGATACAAGCTCCAGACCAGTGCAGGAACGGTCGTGTACGTTTCCGACAACGAGTTGAATTTCGAGGGACAGGCGATCCATCTCGCGGCGGAAACGGCCGACCACATGCACCAGCGTTTCATTGCCACCTTGAAGGGCGCACGCGTGCTCATTCACGACGCGCAGTACACCCGTGCGGAGTACAAGAGCAAGCTGGGCTGGGGGCATTCCGCATTTGAAGACACCGTCGAACTGGCCGGGGAGTCGGGTGTCGAGCACCTGATTTTGTTCCACCACGACCCGCTGCGTTCCGATGCGCAAATTAACCAACTCGTGCGCGATGCGCGGGCGATTGTTGCGGAAAAAGGTTGGGCTATGCGGGTCGACGCCGCCCGCGAGGGCATGGAGATTCCTCTGTTTCCGAAGGAGGGGGCTTCGGCTCCCCGATAGCCGGCCGGCCATGCCCCAGACTTGTGCGCCATGAAGGTGCTCGACCGTTACATGGCACGGCAGTTGGGCACGGCCACTTTCTTGGCCGTTGCCGTCCTGAGCGTCGTGCTGGTGCTCGGCAACCTTTTCAAGCAGATCTTCGATTTGCTCGTCAACCGGAGCGCGCCTTACGAGTTCCTGCTGACCTTCATCTCCTACATTCTACCGTTTTCGATGACCTTCACGCTGCCCTGGGGGTTTCTCACGGCAGTGCTGCTTGTCTTTGGGCGGATGTCAGCCGAGCACGAGCTCACTGCCCTCCGCTCCAGTGGGGTGAGCATGTTGCGGGTTTGCCTGACCACCTTTGGGCTCGCGCTGTTTTGCGTCGGGGTCTGTCTCTGGATCAACCTAGATTTCGCGCCTCGAAAGCAGGCCGAATTTAAGGAGGCCATCTACGATCTGGCCGTGCAACGCCCTCTGGCGATGTTTGACACGGACCGGGTCATCGACGTTTTCCCCGGCCTCAAAATCTACATCGAGCGCAATGACGGGGAGCAGTTGCACAACCTCCTTGTCTACGAAGTGGGGCGCGACTCTGAGCCTCAGAAAGTCATTTTTGCGCGGCGCGGCCAAATCCACACAGACCCCGCCAATCACAGACTGTTGCTCGACATTTTTGACGCCAGGTTTGAGCAGCGTGACGCCGGTGCCCCCCAGAATTTCAGCCGTATTCGCCAGGGAATCACCTTGAGCAAGAGCACCCTGCCCATCTCGCTTGAGGAGCTATACTCGCGCTACAAGAAGAACCGGGGGCTCACAAGCCTCACGCTTTCTGACATGTGGGGGCGACTGCGCACTGGGATCGCGGCCGACGGAGTCACTCCACTCGCCGCCCCCGAGCGGTTGGAATACCGAGTGGAGCTCAACCGCCGCGTCTCGCTGTCATTGGCTTGTCTGGCATTTGGATTGGTCGCTGTTCCGCTTGCCGTCGGAGCGCAGCGTCGGGAGACGGCTGTGGGCTTCCTGTTGAGTCTGGTCGTGGCGTTCAGCTATTTCTTGCTCATGATCATGGTCGGGTGGGTAAAGAATCGCCCAGAGTGGCACCCCGAATGGTTGATCTGGCTGCCAACGGTGCTTTTTCTCGGCTTGGGCACCCAGCTGTTTCGCAGGCTTGCCGCCCGCTAAGGGCCGGTCTAGCCGACCAGGGAGCGCTGGGCGGTCAGACTTTTTTGCGGGCGAGCACAAGCACGCTCAGGCCGGCGGGCAAGGAGGTGAGGCGAAGGAGCTGTCGTTCAGACCAAGCCAACAGTCCAAGCAGGCCAAAGAGTCCAGACGTGTTACTGTCCAGGTCGCTCGACGCTTGCTGCCGTTCAAGTCTGGCTTTCACCCAGGCGGGGGGGATCAAAAAGGAGTAGGCACCCGTGGAACGAACAATTTCGAGACCGGCCTGGCTGGCGAGTTGCTCGACGTCACTCAGGCTGAACCTGCGCGCGGCGTGGGTCTCACGGTCGTGACCCCGGCGCAGGCTTCGCACGCCCGGTTCAAGCAGGCAGAGCACTCCGCCGGGTCGCACCACGCGCGACAACTCCCGGAGGGCCCCGGCAGGGTCGGTCACCATGTCGTGATATAAAACGGTGACGCACAGGGCAGCATCTACACTCTCATCGGGAAGGTTGATGGCCCCAATGTCACCCAAAAGGCGTTGCGCTTGCGGATGCCTTTCGGCGTAGAGTTCGAGTGCTTCGGGGGCGGAGTCGAGCGCAATGACCGATCCAAACGCGCTCAACCATGCTCCCGTGGCGCCGGTCCCACAACCGGCATCGAGAAAACGTCGGGCAGGGGAATTTCCCATGGCCCGGAGCTCGGGAAGCAGGAACTGCTGGAGAAGCGCTCTGGTGGCGCGATACCACCAGTGGGACTCCTCGACGGCCGCCATCCGGCGGTACTCGGCGGTTTCCATGTCTAGTTCCAGCCGAAACGCAAGATGGAGTGCCGCTGCTGCTGCCTTGGTTGCCGATGGGGATGCCCTCCCACTGGCAGCCGTTTGTCCCCGCAGCTGGGCCGGATGCTGAAGGGCGCCGGGTTCATGTTTTTCGAGCGGCCGGCACCGTTGCGGGGGCGAGGGGATCAGGCAAACAGCTCTTTTGCGGCGACGCCCTTTCCGTCCTCGGTGGCGTAAAACGGACGGTTCTCTATTTCGAACATGGTTTTCGGGCTGATCCCCATCGCGGTGAAGATAGAGGCGTGCAGGTCCCGGACGGAGATCGGCTTTTCAACGGCAAGACAGGGGCGTTCGGGTGCGGTTGCTCCGTAGACAACCCCCTTCTTTATCCCGCCGCCAAACATGGCCACCGAGCAGCCACCGGTGAAGTGGCGGTGTAGGCCGTAGTGCTTGGGGTCCTCCATGGTGCTTCCCTTGTGCGCCGCCTGGTCCCCGGCCGCCGAGCCGACGGTTCCCTCCACCATGGCATCCCGGCTGAACTCCGTTGCGATGACCACAAGCGTGCGCTCCAGAAGGCCGCGCGCCTCCAGGTCCCGAATCAAGGTGGCGATGGGGAGGTCGATTTGCTTGTGCATCCCCACCAGCGTGTCGTGCCCGCTGCCGTGCGTGTCCCAGTGCAGGAAAGGGACGTATTCGGTGGTCACCTCCACAAAGCGGGCGCCGTTTTCCACTAGGCGCCTAGCCAGAAGGCAACCCCTTCCAAACCTGCCCGTGTCGTATTTGGCCAAGGTTTCCGCGGGCTCCAGCGAGAGGTCAAAGGCATCCTTTTCCTTCGAACTCAGCAGGCGGTGCGCGTTGTCGTAGGAGCGCAGCATCGACTCGCGTTGGTAGTCGCTCAAGAAGTCGCGGTGGGGGCTTTGGTCCACCAGTTTGCGGTAGAGTTTATACCGGTTTTCAAAGCGTCCCGCGTCCATCCCCGCAGGCGGGTGGACCGAGCGCGCCGCCTCCTCCGGGTGGGGCAGGTTCATGGGGCCGTATTCCGCACCAAAGAAACCCGCCGTGGTGAAGGCCTTGATTTCTTCGGACTCGCCGACGCCTTCGATCCGCTGGCCGACGTTGATAAACGCCGGCATCACTGGATTGCGCGGCCCCAGAACACGCGCCATCCAAGCGCCAATGTGGGGGCAGGCAACGGTCTGGGGCGGAACGTATCCGGTGTGCCAGTGGTACTGGTGGCGCGAGTGTAGGATGCTTCCCAGATCCGGCTGCACGTGGGAACGGATCAGCGTGCCGCGGTCGAGGACCTGCGCGATGTTTTCCAAACCTTCGCAGATCTGGATGCCAGGGACCGCCGTGTTGATGGCAGGAAAGGTCGACAGGATGTCGGCCATCGGGCGCCCCTTTTCGTAGGGAAGGTAGCGTTTTGGATCGAAATTGTCGGGAGCGGCCATGCCCCCGCCCATCCACAGCAGGATGCAGGAATCCGCCGTAGGGGCTGGGTGCTCTACAGGCTCTGCCGCACCGGCGCGCGGCTCGGGGGCGAGTAAGGCGGCAAGGGAGGCTGCGGAAAGTTTCCTGAGAAAATCGCGGCGGGAGTCCGTGGGATCAAGGGGTAGCGGGTTCATTGGGCAAGCGTGGCTTTGGGCTTTCAGTGCGCGGCAGGAGGACTAGCGGACGAGTTGAAATTCAGGCAGGACAAAAACCGACCAGAGGAGATCTTCAATCAGCGGGGCCGTGGGCTTGTCGCCGAGCGCCTCCCTTGAGGCAGCGCTTTCGCCGACTGAAGGCTGCCGGCCGAGGGCAGCGGTGTAAAGCCAGTCCACCAGAGCACCGGGGGACTGGAAGGCGGCATCCTTTGCGATTCTCCCGGCGGCGCCGGCCAACAATTCAGACAAACGGGCACCTGCGGAAAGGTCCAACGCCTCCAGCGTGCTCAAATCCTGGGGGCGGTTGGTGACGATCTGGTCCCGGTTTGGGCGCCCGAGGGTGCGCATGAGCAGGTCGGCTTTGAGCAGGGAGGCGCGGGCGGGCGGCTGTAGTTGGATGGCCCAGACGTAGTCGCGGTGCAACTGCGCGTTCTGGAGCTCGGCCTCTTTTGGTTGCGCCGCCGCCAGGGCGGGGGACCAGCTCTCTTTGGGACGCTTTGCCGCTTCTGTAGCGAACGCCCCTTTCTTGAACGCGTCTTCGGAGAAGCCGGCGGCTTCCATCCAAGTTTGGTCCGACACGACGCTTTCTGCCGCTCCTGCGCCAAAGGAGAGTTCAACTTCAAGCAGCGCCTTTGGCTCCTTGCCCGCGAAGACAAAGATGTTTTCCCCGGCTTTGAGCAGGCCTTCGAGGTGCAGCTCTGAAGCCTTCCGGTATTTCTGCAGCTGGGGCGCCTTGACTTCGGCGCCGTTAAGGAAAAGACGGGTATCACCGTCGGCTGCAAAAACTCCCGCAGCGGCGGTTGGCTTTGCCTGAAGGGTGACTGTTTTTTGGAGGATCGAAAAAGGGCCTGGGGCTGGTGCGCCTGCTGGGGCTGCAGTCTTGGGGCGAGGGGAAACGGAGATCCAGATGGCACCAAGGCGTTTGGTTTCGAGCAGATCTGGACTTGGCTGGCCCCGCCTGACCGGGGCGTCCCACTTCTTCGGTGCGGATTGGGTGATTTGCCAAACAGCGTCGACGTACTGCTCGGCCGTCATCCTCTTTGCCCTCGGGCCTTGAAAAACAAAGGGGGCGGTGGTGTCGTCCTTGCGCCTCTGGGCGACCTCGGACTGGTAGGCCTTGGAAGTGGCGATGAGACGCAGCGCCCCCTTGAGATTGAAGCCGCCTTCCGCGAAGGCCCAGCCCTGGTAGTCCAGGAGTTCCTCGCTCCAGGGTTCCGTGCCCATGGCGTCGACCGGGTGAACCAGGCCTCTGCCCAGTAGTTGCGCCCACAGACGGTTGACCAGAGTGCGGGCAAACCAGCCGTTTTCACGGTGTGTCATCAGCTCCGCCAGTTTTTGCAAACGGGCTTCCCGCGGGGCGGCTGGATCCACCTGGCCGATTTCGGGGAAAGGCCAGGCAGGCTGAGCGATTTTTCCGGTGAGCTTCTCGCACCGGGCGATTTCGATGGGCTTTTCGGAGTAGATGGCGGCGAGACCGTACGCATCGGTGAGCTTCCAGTGATCGATGAAGCTGTCGTGGCAGGAGGCGCATTTGAGGTTGAGCCCCAAAAACGACTGGGAGATGGACTGCGCATACTGGACTTCGCGCGTCTGGCTGGCGCTGACGCTGCCGCGCCAAGTGATTCCCGAGGCAAAGCCTTCGGTGGCGGGCGAGGGGTTGACGAGCTCCCGCACCATGGCGTCGTAGGGCTGGTTGGAGGAGAGGGCTTCATAAAGCCAGGAGGAGACCTGCTTGCGCCCGCCAGTGATGAAGCCGGTGCCTCCGTAGTCGTTGCGCAGAAGGTCGTTCCAAAATGTCAGCCAGTGCTCTGTGTACTCCGTGTTTCGCGCGAGCAAGGCGTCTACCAAACGGGTGCGCTTGTCTGGATCGGGGTCCGAAACAAACGCGCGCAGTGCTTTAGGCTCCGGCAAAAGCCCGATCAGGTCTAGGGAAACCCGCCGCGCAAACTGGGTGTCATCCGCCAGCGAAGGGGGCTGCACCGAATTATTCGCGTAGTATTTCGCCAAAAGCCGGTCCAACGGGTTTTCCCTCGGATCAGTCGAGGGGGGAAGCTCAGGCAACCGCGGCCTGACGGGGGCGTTGTAAGCGGGTTTGATAAAGGAGAAGCCCTCCTCCCAAGGCGCACCGGTTTCCAGCCAGGACTGGAGGAGCTGGAGTTGCCCGGGCGTCGGCCGCTTGCGGTCCTTTGCCGGAGGGGGCATGACGGTGTCGGGGTCCGTGCTGTGGAGCACTTTGAGCAGTGTGCTGGAGGAGGGGGCTTTCTTGTCGAAGACCGCCCCGTTTTCGCTGCCAGCCAGAAACAGGCTCTGGTTGTTCATCGAGAAGCCGCCCTTTTTTTTGTCCCCCAGATGGCAGTCGCCACAGAGTTCCTTGAGGATGGGCGCCACCTGATGGGCGAAGTCTGCGGGCGCCGCGGGGGCTGTCGCGCCCTGTACCGAGAGGGGGACTGTGGAAAACAGTGAAAACAGAGCCAGGCTTCGGGCGAGTGAGGCTGGCGGCGGAAGGGTCTGGCGCATTGGGCTGGAGATTTGAAAAGCGGATGAAGCAGGGGGATTGCGGGGGGAGGCAACGACTCTGTGGCCTAGGCGGGCGCCCTCGGAAACTTTTAATTAATTGAGGCCGGAGCCTCTTTCTTTGCTTTAGAATCACCCCCACAGTGAGTCTTCATTAGGCAAGGGCGCCACGCGGCCTTTTTCTCTAAATTCTTTATTGGTCCTAAAATGAGCATCCCATTTTTCAAGAGTTGTCAGCAAGCAGGAGTCAATCCCAGCTACCGTATGTTTCCGCGTTTGCCCTCGGCGTGTGTGGCTTTGGTTGTGTTTGCCGGCCCATGGGCGGCGGCTGTGCAGGGGGCTCCCACCGCGAAAAAAACCGAGTCTGGGCAGGCCCGTACGGCTCCGAAGGAAACGCAGGCTGCGGCCGGGAAATCCTCCTCCAAGACGATGCCAAAGGCCCCAGTGAAGGCCGTGGCGGTCGAGCGCGATGAGGTTGAAGGAGGCCTGCCGAGGGTGCATGCGGCCTCCGCGATCCTGGTGGACGCCTCCACAGGCAAGGTGTTGCACGCGGTAAACGCGGATCAGGAGCGCGCCGTGGCAAGCACCCAGAAGCTCATGACGGCTCTTCTGGTGGCCGAGGAGGGGGGGCTCGACAAGCCGGTGCGGATCGAAGCGAGCGACACCTGGGCTGAACCCTCAAAGCTGGATATCAAGGCGGGGGAAGTTTATCGGCGCGGGGACCTATTGCGAATCCTGTTGGTCAAAAGCATGAACGACGTGGCCCGCGCCCTCGCCCGCGACAATGCGGGAAGCGTGGAGGCCTTTGCCCGCAAGATGAACGCCAAGGCGGAACAGCTTGGAATGAGCCACTCCCACTTCGTCAACCCGAATGGTCTGCCGGCAAATGGCCAGCATTCCTCGGCCCGCGACATGGCAAAGCTCGCGGCTGCAGCCTACAAGGTGAAAGCCATCCGCGAAATCGTGTGCATGAAGGACATCCAGTGGCAGCATCCGGACGGGCGCGTTACGGAGTACCACAATACCAACCGGGTCCTTGCCAGCCTCAAGCAATGCAATGGAATGAAGACCGGTTACACGCAGGCGGCCGGGTTTTGTCTGGTGTCCAGTGCCTCCAGCGGGAGGAAGGACGTCATCTCCGTGGTGTTGGGAGACGCCAAAACGTACGTCTGGCAGGACTCTGAGAGGCTGCTGGCCTGGGGACTCGGGGGGAACACTTCGACGGCCCGGAACCAGTGAGCCAAGCGGGGCCGGCGCTGGAGGAAGACCTTGCCGAAAGGCTCCGGGCTTTGGAGGGGGACGGCCTGCTGCGCCGGTTGAGTCGCGTGGACTCGGCTCAGGGCGCAACGGTGCTGCGGGGCGGGGTGTCGTGGGACAACTTTTCCTCCAACGATTATCTGGGACTGGCGGCGGAGCCCTTCATGGCAGAGGCCGCTATCGAGGCGCTCCGGCTTCACGGCACAGGGGCGGGTGCCTCGCGGTTGATCAGCGGCGGGCTGCGGCCGCATTGGGAGTTGGAGGAGGCCCTGGCTGCATGGCAGGGAACCGAGGCGGCGCTGGTCTTTTCCAGCGGCTACGCGGCTGCGGTCGGCACGCTCAGCGCGTTGGTCGGGCCCGGGGACGTGGTGATCTTGGACAAGCTCTGCCACGCCTGCATTATCGACGGGAGCCGGCTTTCCGGCGCTGTGGTGCGGGTGTTCCCGCACAATGATCTGGGGAGGCTGGAGCAGCATCTGCGCTGGGCGGCGGAGCGCCACCCTGGCAAGCGGGTGTTGGTCGCCACTGAAAGTGTTTTCAGCATGGACGGGGATGTGGCGCCGCTTGCGGAAATCGTGGCCCTCAAGGAGCGCTACGGGGCGTGGCTGCTGGTGGATGAGGCGCATGCGGTCGGGGTGCTGGGCGGGAGCGGGGCCGGGTTGCTCGAGTTGCTCGGACTGGGGGCGCGAGTCGAAGTGCACATGGGCACCCTGAGCAAGGCGCTGGGCGGGGCAGGCGGTTACGTTTGTGGTTCCAGGCGGTTGGTGGACTGGCTCAGCAACCGGGCGCGGTCGTTTATGTTTTCAACAGCGCCCTCGCCGGTTGTCGCGGCGATGGGTTGCGCGGCGGTCGAGTGGATGCAGGCGGAAGCCGGTGCGCAGAGGCGGCATGTACTCGCGCGAAGGAGGGCCTTTTTCGGCAATATCTTGGGTGTTGTTCTAGGTGAGACAGAGGGCGGCGGCGTGTGCGGCGGGCTGCCCGGCGCCGGTGCAAGTTCCCCGCTCCTTCCCAGCGCGATCGTTCCTGTGCTCGTCGGGGCGGCGGAGCGGGCGGTGCGGCTGAGTGCCGCCCTCGGGGAGGTCGGATTCTGGGTGCCTGCAATCCGCTACCCGACCGTTGCCCGTGGCGCGGCGCGGCTGCGGATCACTTTGAGCGCTTCCCACGAGGAAGCTGCGCTCGAACGGTTGGGGGCGGCCCTTGGGCGGGTGCTTTCTGAACGGGGGCAGCCGGGGGCACTCGGGGAGGGAAACATTCCTCCGCTTGTCGAAGAGCGGGAATCCGCTTAGATTTCGGGATGCCTTTCCGCCGCCACCCCCGCCGGCCGCTGTTTTTTGCAGCGGCGTTTCGCGGCCTGCTGCTCTTGAGTGTGCTGGGGGTGGGGGGCTGCTCCAACAGCCCGCATCCCGAGCCGCTTGCGGAAAAAAGCGAGAACGGTGCGCCTTGGAAGGCCCGCTACAGTGCGCTGCCCGAGGACCCCCGCTCGCTGGACCCGCAGGTGACCTACGACAACGTCAGCCGGCGGATCATGGAGCCAGTGCAGGAGTGCCTGCTGGAATACCACCCTTTTAAGACGGATCCGTATGAGTTGCGTCCCTGCCTGCTGACGCAGTTGCCGGTGCGCACGGAGAGGGAAGGGGGCGGGATCAGCTACCAGTGCGAGCTGAAGTCCGGCATTTTGTTCCACGACGACCCGTGCTTTCCGGGGGGCAAGGGGCGCGAGCTGGAGGCGAAGGACGTGGAGTTCGCCTTTCAGCGCATGGCGGATCCGAAGGTCGAGTGTCCTGTGGTGTCGACTTTACAGGATTACATTGAGGGGCTGGGAGAGACTTTTGAGGCGGCGCGCAAAAGCGGGGAGTTCGACTACAGCAAGCCGCTTTCCGGCTTGAAGGTGACCGGCCGCTACACCTTTGAGATCCGACTCAAGGAGGCGTATCCACAGCTGCTTTACTGGCTGGCGATGCACTTCACCTCTCCGGTCGCCCGGGAGGCGGTCGAGTATTATGACGGCAAAACCCACGAGGGTGTGGCGCGCGAGCTGTTCCGTTTTCATCCGGTGGCCACGGGGCCGTTCCGCATCGCCGAGTGGAAGCGCAATACCCGCATCCGGCTGCAGCGCAATCCCGGATACCGCACCACGGCCTTCCCCACGGAGGGCTGGGAGGCCGCGCAGGAAGGGCTGCTCAGGCCGCTCGCCGGCCGCGCGCTCCCGCTGGTGGACGAGGTGTCGTTTACGATTTTTCGCGAGAGCATTCCGATTTTTCTGCTCTTCCGGCAGGGCTATCTGGACGGGATGGGGGTCGGAAAGGACGCCTTTTCGAGCCTGATCACCCCCTCGAAGGATCTGTCGGCCAAGTATCTCGAACGGGGTGTTACGCTGCACCGGGACACCGAGCCGAGCACCTACTTCATGAGCATCAACATGGAGGATCCGGTGCTGGGGCCCAACAAGAAGCTGCGCCAGGCGCTCTCCGCCGCGTTCAACGCGCAGGGGTATCTGGACGTGTTTTTCAACAGCGTGCCAATTGTCGCCGAACAACTGCTCCCGCCTGGAATCGCCGGCTACCAGAAGGATTTTCGGAATCCTTACGCCTTCAATCTGGAGAAGGCAAAGGCACTGATGGTGGAGGCAGGCTATCCCGGGGGGCGGGATGCCAGCGGCAAAACCCTCGAGCTGACCCTCGATACGAACGGGGGGAGCGCCGACGAGCGGCTGATGGCTGAGTTTGAGCAGCGCCAGTTTGAGGCCATCGGCATCAAGGTCAAAGTGATCGAAAACCCATTTGCGCGGCTCATGGAAAAGATGGACCAGGGCAGCTTCCAGATTTCGGCGGGCAGCGGCTGGGGGGCGGATTACCCGGATCCGGAAAACTTCTTCTTCCTCTACTACAGCAAGAATCTGCCGCCCACCGGCAAGAACCATTCGCGCTACAAGAACCCCGAGTTTGACCGGTTGTTCGAGACCATGGCGACGATGGAAAACTCTCCGGAGCGCGAACAGATCGCGAGGAAGCTGAACATGATCTTGTCCGAGGACGTGCCGCACCTGCTGACGTTGCACCGGTCCGTTTTTGGGCTGACGCAGCCCTGGGCGCCCCGGGTACAGAGCAATCCAATGCTCGAGGGGGGATTGAAGTACGCGGTGGTGGACGAGGCGCTACGCGAAAAGCTGCGCGGCGACTGGAACCGCAAGCCGCTGTGGCCGGCCTTGCTGCTCGCCGCGTGTGTGGTGTCGGCCGGGACCTTTGCCCTTAATGTTTACCGCAGGAGCTAACCCATGGTCGCTTACCTCATCCGCCGCTTGTTCTTCTTCGTGCCGATCGTTTTTGGCGTGATGCTGCTCACCTTCGTCCTGTTCTTTGTCGTGCAAAGTCCGGATGCCATGGCGCGGCGGGTGCTCGGTCCGAAGGCCACTCCCAAGGCCGTGGAAAACTGGCTCCACAACCGGGGATACGACAAGCCGCTGCTGCTCAACCGGACGGGGCAGGCGCCGTGGCACGACTCGCTTTTTTTGAATCAGATGGGACGCCTGGCGCGCTTTGATCTGGGCAAGTCCGACGTGACCAACCGGCCGCTGGCCGAGGATTTCCGCGAGGGGGCGTTACCCTCGCTGCTGCTGACGGTGCCCGCGTTTTTTGTGGGCCTGGCGCTCTCTGTGGTGTTTGCGCTTTACCTGGTCTTCATCCGCAACGGGGTGGTGGATCTGGCGGCCTCCTTGGCGTGCGTGGCGCTGATGAGCGTGCCCGTGATGGTCTACATCATTGCGGGGCAGTTCCTGGTTGCGCAGGTGCTGAACTACTTTCCCGCCTTCGGCTTCCAGTTGGAGGGGTTCTCCACTGCAAAGTTTTTGCTGCTGCCTGTGGCGCTCATGGTGGTGAGCGGATTGGGGGCGGACGTACGGCTCTTTCGGGCGATGTTCATCGAGGAAATGGGGCAGGACTACATCCGCACGGCCCGGGCCAAGGGGGTTTCCTCCGCCCTGGTGTTGTTGCGCCACGTGTTCAAAAATGGGTTGATCAACCTGATCACTCTCGTGGTGGCCTCGCTCCCTTTCCTGATCATGGGGTCGGTGGTGCTGGAAAACTTCTTCGGCATTCCGGGTCTCGGTAACAAGCTCTTCAGTGCGATCCAGGCGCCGGACTTCGCCGTGGTGCAGGCTTCCGTGTTTCTAGGGTCGCTCCTGTATCTGGGCGGACTGTTGCTGACCGACATCTGCTACGCCTGGGCCGATCCCAGAATCCGGCTGCAATGATTTCCCCCGTCCGACCACCCCTTCCTCTGCGCTTCCATGGCTGCCTTTGATCTCGTCTGGGTCCAGAACCTCTCCGTCTTCACGGGTTACGCCTTGTTGGGCGGCGCCCTGTGGCGTGTCGCCGGCACGGAGCGTTGGAAGGCTGCCTGGCACCGCCTGCGCGGCGACCGGACTGGAATGGCGGCGCTCGCCTTGATCTGCGTTTTTCTACTGGTCGGGACGCTTGAGAGTTTTTCCGTGCCTCAACCCACTGGTTCGCGGACCCTTTTGCAGTTGGCGACCGCTGGGATCCCCCAGGAGAAGGGCTATTCCGCGCCCCTGGCGACCACCACCCTTTCGGTGGCCAATCCGACGCCGCTGGCGGGGCGCCACCTGTTGGGAACCGACGCGCTCGGCCGCGACACGCTGGTGCAGACGCTGCGTGCGACGCGTTCCGCCCTTTGGATCGGGGGGCTCACGAGCATCATCTACATTCCACTGGGGGTGCTGCTGGGGATTCTCGCAGCCTTTTACCGCGGTTGGGTGGATGATGTGGTGCAGTACTTTTACAGTACGGTGGCCGCCGTGCCCGAGATTCTGATGCTGGTTTCCATTCTGATGGTGCTTGGAAAAGGCCTCGGCACGATGGCGATCGCACTCGGAATCACCGGTTGGGTCGGGATGGCGCGGCTTATCCGAGGTGAGACCCTCCGGCAGGTGGAGCGTCCGTATGTGGCCGCCGCGCGAGCGATGGGACAGTCGGACTGGAAAATCCTCATGCGGCACCTGCTGCCGAATGTGATGCACCTGGTGCTGATCAAGGCAGTTCTGGGCTTTTCGGGGTTGGTGCTGGCCGAGGCGGTGCTCAGCTATCTGGGCGTGGGTTCTCCCGTGGGGACGGCCAGTTGGGGGGCGATGATCGACGCTTCCCGCTCGGAGCTTTCGAGGGAGCCGTTTGTCTGGTGGAACATTTCCACCTCCGCTGGCGCCCTGTTTCTTTTGGTGCTCGCCCTGAATTTATTCGGAGACTCTTTGCGCCGCGCCTTCGACCCGAAACACGGTTGAGCCCTCTCCGCCCATCCCCCACCTCTTTTTTCCGCTCCAATCCCCAAGACCCAACACCATGCTCGAATTGCGCAACCTCTCGATCGATTTTGGCAAAGGCGCCTCCCGTGTGCAGGCGGTAAAGGGGATCAGTCTGTCCATAGCCAAGGGCGAAACCGTCGCGCTCGTGGGCGAAAGCGGTAGCGGCAAGAGCGTCACCGGAATGGCGCTCACGCGGCTGCTGCCGGAACCGCCGGCGTTTTATGCGGGCGGCGAAATTCTGTTTGAAGGCAGGAATGTGCTGGGGATGAATGCGCGCGAACTGCGGGCGCTGCGGGGTGGTAAGATCGCCTATGTGTTTCAAGAACCCTCCACCTCGCTCAACCCGGTATTCACGGTGCGCAGCCAGATAGCGGAGGCCCTGCACCTGCACCGGCCCGAGGTGGCCGATGTGGATGCCGAGGTGGTCCACTGCCTCGACATGGTCGGGATCGTTTCCCCGCGCCAGCGCATGGACGACTATCCCCACCAGCTCTCGGGTGGCATGCAGCAGCGCGTCATGATCGCCATGGCACTGGCCTGCCGCCCCCAGTTGCTCGTCGCCGACGAGCCCACCACCGCTTTAGATGTGACGGTGCAGGCTCAGATTTTGGACCAGATGCGTCAGATCAAGCAGCAGACCGGAATGGCGATGCTGCTCATCACCCACAACTTCGGCATCATCGGCGGGATTGCCGACCGCGTGGCGGTGATGTTCCGTGGCAAGATCGTCGAGGAGGGGGCGACGGCGACTGTCCTCGGCAATCCACAACACGCTTACACCAAGGCCCTCATCGGGTGCATTCCCCAACTGGGCCAGCACCGCCGCCGTCTGACGACGATCGACCACGACGCCCTGGGCGCGCTTTGCTGATCCGCCGCCGCGGCAATTCTGCGGGCCTTCGTACGCGGACAGTGAGGGAAGGCCCGCTTAGGCGATGATCTCCTTGAGGACCCCCGTGCTGTCGCCGTGGCGTTCGGCGTTGACGCCGATGCCGTGGAGCATACTGAGCCAGACGTTGCAGAGCGGGGTGTCTTTTGGCGCAACGATGTTGTGGCCGAGCTTCAAACCGGCGGCACGGCCCGTGAGGATGGTGGGGCAGTTGCTCAGCTCGTGGCCGGTGCGGATGTTGCTGCCGTAGGCGAGGGCGATGTGATCAAAGAGCGTGCTGCCGTCCGCCTCCTTCGTGGCTTTGAGTTTGTCAAGGAACCCGGCAAGCAGCTCGCTCTGCGCGATGTCGCGGCGCTGGGAGGCGTCGAGCTTCTCTCCGAGCGTGGTGTGGTAGTGGCTCATGTCGTGCGGATGCACTTTGATGTCCAT
>CAMCIN010000093.1 GCA_945874745.1 Akkermansia muciniphila
GGTGGGTGCGGCGTCCTCGTCAGCAAAGAAGAGATAACTCAGGATAGCTTTGAAATTGATGAGCTTCGTCCTCACTATGTTGGAGGGAGTTTTTATGATGCGAACCGCCAGAGTCATTCTTTTGCCTTTTTTGCTTTGGGTTGTGGTGCTTGCTTCCGTTCAAGCGGCAGGGGGTGAGGCACAAGGGGTTGCTGTGGAAAAGATCACGCTCTGGGGGCAGATTTATGAAGGGGGCTGGGTAATGATCCCCATCGGGATCTGCTCGGTTCTGACTGTCTACCTTTCTGGGGACGGTTGGATGCGTACCTCCCGGGCTCGTATGGCCCCAGTCGCGCAGGAAAAAGACGTCAAACGTTTCTTCCGCCACGGCGACTACGTGGGCGCCTACAATTTTTGCAAGGCTCACCCCTCGCCACTCACGAATGTGCTCAAGGCGGGCGTTGGCATGCTGGGGGAAGGTAAGTCGGTGGTGGAGGAGTCAATGGTCGCGGCCATGCATCAGGAAAGTTCCAAGCTCAACACCTTCACCAGCTACCTTTCGGTCATTGGGGTGTGCACTCCCATGATCGGGCTGCTGGGAACCGTGACGGGGATGATTAAGGCCTTTCAAAAACTGGGCGCGGCGGGCATCGGCGATCCCTCAGGGCTTTCCGCCGCTATCGGTGAGGTGTTGGTGGCCACGGCCAGCGGTTTGTTCATCGCGATCCCAGCCTTCGGGATGTTTTACCTCCTTCGGAGTCGCTCCACACGGGCTATGCACCACATCCAGAATCTGGTTGCAGAGATTTTCCGGAAGATGCCTTACGAACACATGGTTGGTCTGCACATCAGCGGGGAGGAGCTTTACGCTGCGACGCCCAACTGGGTGGATACTAGTGAAGGTGCTTCTCTCGAAGCAAAAATGCGTGGCGAGGCCTGACCCGCAAGCGCTCCAATCATCCCCCAGCTTAACGGTCCCAAACAAATAACCTATTTTCTATGGCTGGCGGCGGCGGAGACATGGAGTCCGGGGAACCCGACTTTCAAATTGCACCAATGATCGACGTGCTGTTGGTGATGCTCATTTTTTTCATGACCATCACCTCAGCGCAGGTCCTGCGCGTGGATAAGAACATCCAGCTTCCCACGGCGCCAAATGCCTCACGGAAGGACAACAGCCGTGCCGAGGCAGTGCTCAATGTGCGTTGGGAGGCGGTAGCCCAACGCGCGGTCTTTACTTTTCAGGACCGTCCTTTTTCCACGGCGGCGGAGTTTGTGCAGGATTTGCGCGCGGCCCGCGAGTCGGCGGAACGCCAGGGCAACCCCGGGCAAAATCCCAGTTTTCGGGTGGTAATCCGAGCCGACCGGGATGTTCCCGCGCTGCATGTTTCCCAAGCGATGAACGCTGCGGGGGAGGCCGGCATTGCCGACATCTCGTTTTCCACCTCCAACCGGGACTAGGACTGCGTGAAAAGCTTTGTGCCCGAAGAAATCCCAATGGCGGGGTTTCAAATCGCCCCGATGATTGACGTGGTTTTCGTGATCATGCTCTTTTTCATGGTCATGGCGGGAGCGGTGAAAGTGGAGAACGAGCTCAATACGACGCTTCCCGGAAGTGCGGAGTCTGCCAGTGCCGTTGAGTTTGTGGACGAAATCATCATTGGCATTTCCGAGGCAGGGGAGGTGACGCTCAACGACGAACCGTTTGACTCTCCCCAAAGCCAGACTCTCCCCCGCCTGCTGGAAACGCTTCTGCGTCTCAAGCAGAACGCGGACAACGCCAAGACTCCTGTGGTGGTGACCATTGTGAGCGACCCCCAAGCCAAGTACAGCCGCACGGTGAACGTGCTCGACGCCTTGGCCGTCGCCAAAATTGAAACCGTGACCTTCAGCGTCAGCGAGGACTGAGACCGCCAGGCTCAAGCACCCAAAGGCGTTGAAATAACCGGTTTAGGTGTTTTGGAGGGAGGTTATGCGAATAGCTCGGTCTGGCGGAGCCCCACGGAGTGGGCCGCTTCTTTGCGCATTTCCGCCTCCAGACTGCGCAGTCCGGCTTGTTGCAGTTCGGCGAGCAACGGTTCGTATTGAGGCCGGATGCACAGTTCCTCGATAGGCGAGGGAAGGGGCAGGTCGAGATCCAGTCGGACCATTTCCCGGTTCTGCTCGAGCTGGATCCGGCTTGCCACGAGTTTTTCCCTTACCTTGAGGTTGGAAACCGAGTCCAAGTCTTTCAAAATCGCATCGAGGGAGCCGTGCGCATTCAGGAGCGCAGCTGCACCCTTCGGACCGATCCCAGGAACTCCAGGAATGTTGTCGGCGCTGTCCCCGACCAGGCTCAGCAGGTCCCCCAGTTGTTCCGGCGCCACCCCCCATTTAGTCTGCACCCGCGCCGCGTCGAGGAGCGCGTGGGTGTCTTTGGGGGTCAAGAGCTCCGTCTTCTGGGTGGTGTAGACGCGAATGTCGGTGGAGACGATTTGAAAGAGATCCTTGTCTGCCGTGGCGAGAAAGGATTCCCAGCCCCGCGCTCTTGCCTCGTATGCGTAGGATGCCATCAAGTCGTCCGCCTCGGTGTCTGGAAGGGCGACGGAAGGAAAGCCGAGGAGGGGGATGAGCTTCCTGAGCAGTGGGAGCTGGGCTTCGAGAGCCTCCGGCATCTCGGCCCGCTGGGCCTTGTACTCTGGTTGCAGGGAAGATCTGCGCGCTGGAATACCCTGGTCCCAGACGACTGCGGCGCGGTCGGGTTGCAAATCGCGTTGCATGCGGCGGAGCGCCTTGAGGAAGCCGTAGACCGCCCCAATCGGTTCACCCTTGGGAGTGGTCAGTCCGATGAGTGCGTGGAAAGAGCGATAGGCGTAGTAATAGCCGTCAACGAGGAGGAGCTTCACCGAAACACACTGCGGGGGCGCCTGCGTGGAGGGAAGCTAGAAACCGGCGGGTGCTGCGGGGCCCCGGGGCTAGCCGTGCCTTACAAAGACACGGCTGCAGTGGCGCACTTTGCTTCAAGAGAAAGAAGGAAGCGCTTTTGTTCCCGGCCGCCGCTGTAGCCGCCAAAGGCGCCGGTGGCTGCAATGACCCGGTGGCAGGGGACCACAATCGAGAGGGGGTTGCGTCCGTTGGCTGAACCAACGGCGCGGCTTGCGCCCGGGGAGCCGATGCGTTTGGAAATCTCGCCGTAGCTGGTGGTTTGTCCGTAGGGAATGGCGAGCAACTCCCGCCACACAAGCAGCTGAAACCGACTGCCCTGCATTTCAATTGGCAGCGAAAAGTAAAAGCGCCGCCCCGCGAGGAACTCTTCGACCTGTTCACGCGCCTGTCGCAGAGGAGCGTCGTCCTGGAGCGCATCCGCTGGAAGTGGGGGACGGCACCGGGTCCCTGCGAGGAACAACGAGCGGAGGGCGGTAGCGGTGCCGCGCAACTGCAGGGGGCCGATCGGCGAGAGGAACTCTGTGAAGTAATTTTTCATTCCCATGACAGGGGTGGCGAGCGCGTCAGAAAGCGCTCTAGGCAATACTCAGCGCCGCAGTCCAGCAGCCGAGGAACGCGTCTCTAAGACAGGGGACCCCCGCTTGCAACATGCCGGGCGAGGGCCTGGAGACTTGCTTCCTTTTTAGGGCGAGGTGAGGCGTTGGAGCACGGGGGAGAGGGTTTTCCAGAGCAGCTCCGCCACCAACCGTTGCCCTTCGGATGTGGGATGGATCAAGTCCGGTTGGTTCAGCGAGGGAACGCCGCCCACCCCTTCCAGCAGAAAGGGAACGAACAGGGTTTTGTGGGAGGAAGCCACTCGCGGGAAAACCGCGTCAAAAGCCGCCACGTACTGGGCACCAAGGTTCGCCGGCATTTTCATTCCAGTCAGGACGATCTGTGTCCCGGGATCCAGCATGCGCACCGTCCGGATGATGTTGCTCAAATTCTCCTCGGTTTCGTTCGGGGGCAGGCCCCGCAAACCATCATTCCCCCCAAGTGCAATGACAAAAACCGAGGCCCCGGCACCGAAGGCCCACTTGACCCTGCGCAGACCTCCTGCAGTGGTGTCGCCGCTGACGCCCGCCGCTACGATTTCAAAGGGAAGGGAGGCTGCGAGCACTTTTTTTTGCAGCACTGCCGGGAAGGCCTCGGAGCGCTCCACCCCGTAGCCGGCGGTGATGGAATCCCCCAAAATCACCACGCGGAGGGGAAGCGTTTTGTTTTGAGCCGCTTGGGTCGCTTGGGCCGTGGCGGAGTACGCCTGCGCGATGAGCGGTGGGAGCAGCAAAAGAAAAAGAGCAAGGAGCCGGCAGAGTTGCGGCAGGAGCTTTCGACATTTCATAAATTCAGGCATTCCCGTTTTGCGTGAATGTACATCGTAGAGCAGGGTATTTCCATGGCTGATCCCGTTTTCCCACCACTTCAGCCTCCCGTATTGGAGGTGCGCAACCTTGTAAAGACCTACACGGAGGCAGGGAGTGCCTTGACGGTTTTGAGCGACATCCAACTGCGGGTGCGCGCCGGTGAAACCTGCGCCATTGTTGGACCGTCCGGGAGCGGGAAAACGACCCTCCTTGGGTTGTGCGCAGGTCTGGACGACGCAACCTCCGGCAGCGTGCTGCTTGACGGGCAGGCGCTGGAAAATCTCGCCCAAGACGGACGGGCCGCGTTGCGTGGGCGTTGCGTGGGCTTTGTGTTCCAGAACTTCCAGCTGATTCCGACCCTTACCGCACTTGAAAACGTGCTGGTGCCCCTTGAACTGCGGGGGGATAGCGCTGGGAGGCCTCTGGCAGAGGCGCTTCTCAAGCGGGTGGGGCTCGGAGAGCGAATGGGGCACTATCCCAGCCAACTCTCGGGTGGGGAACAGCAGCGGGTCGCCCTTGCAAGGGCCTTTGTGCGCCCCCCAAAGATTCTTTTTGCCGACGAGCCGACTGGAAATTTGGACGCAGCCACGAGCGCCCCCGTGGTGGAAATGCTTTTTGCGCTCAACCGCGAGAGCGGGACTGCGCTGGTGCTGGTGACGCACGATCCGGTCCTTGCCGCGAGAGCCGGACGCATCATTTCGATGCGGGCGGGGCGTATTGTTTCTGAAGAGCACACCGGCCATGGCCACACTGCCTAAAACCAAGCCCCTACCAGGCTCTTTGCTGGGTGCGTTTTTCCACGCCTGGACGTGGCGGATGGCGTGGCGTGACAGCCGCCAGCAGCGGGGCCGACTCTCCCTCTACGCCCTGTCTATCGCAGCAGGCATCAGCGCACTGGTTGGGATCCACACGCTGAAAACAAGCGTACAGCATGGAATTGAAACACAGGCCAAGGCGCTGCTTGGGGCGGATCTGCTGATCTCCTCGCGCCGCCCAATCGGGGAGGAGATTTTTGCAAAGATGCCGTCCGAGGTAAGGAAAACCGGGCGGGAGACGGCGTTTTCCTCGATGGTGAGCATTCCCACCGGCGAGCGCTCGCGACTCGTGCAGGTGCGTGCAGTTGCCGGAGGGTATCCGTTTTACGCCACGGTGGAAACCGAGCCGCCAGAGGTTTGGGGGCGCCTTCAAACAGGCGGGGGAATTCTGGTGGAGGGGGCGCTGCTGGAGGAATTTGGCCTCGCTGTGGGGGACTGGTTGAAACTTGGGGCAAGGGAACTGCGGGTCCTGGGCGTTGTGAAAAAAGGAGTGCCCCGCAGCAACCGGTTCAGTGGTTTTGCTCCCGAGGTGTTCATCTGGCACGAGGATTTGGCGTCCACTGGGCTGGCAGGAGGCAACAGCTTGGTGTATCACCACCGTTCTCTCCTGCTGGAAGCTGGCAGCGCGAAGGAACTCTCGGCGGTGGTCTCGACCATCATGGGTTTTTTCCCGGAGCGGGGGGTGGAGTTTCAAACGCCCGAAAAAAGGCGCGAAGCCGTCGGGGAAAGTTTGAACCGGGTGAATGAGTATTTGGGCATCACCGCGTTGGTGGCCTTGGTTTTGGGAGGAATCGGAGTGGCGGGCGCCATGCATGCGCACCTCAAGCGGCGGGCGCAGGCGGTGGCCGTTCTGCTTTGTCTCGGGTGTTCAACGCACATGGCGTTTGCGGTGTATTTGGCGCAGGCAGGCGCGCTTGGGTTGGCGGGTTCAGGGGTGGGGACGGTGCTTGGGGCCGTCCTGCACGCAGTGGTAGTCGTGGCGGCGGGGGACAGCCTGCCTGTTTACGTTTCGCCTTGGCCGGAGCCCGGCATCACGCTCTTGAGCGGCGGCACTGGATTCCTGCTGTGCTGCGGGTTTTCCCTGCTTCCTTTGCTCCAAATTCGAAACATCCCGCCGGGGGCGACTCTCTCTGAGCGGCCAGGTGCACGGATGGGGGGCGACTGGGCGACGCGCGGGGTTTGCGCTCTGCTGGTCCTTCTGGTCTTCGGGGTGGCGCTCTTTAACGGTGCAACCCCGCGCAGGGCTCTTGCTCTGACCTTCGGTTTGAGTTTCGCCTTCCTCGCGCTGGCGGGAGCGGCGCAGGGCTTGATGTATCTTACCAAAAGGTTCCTGCGTCCTGCGTGGCCCTACCTGCTGCGACAGGGGATTTCCAACCTGTACCGCCCGCACAATCAAACGGTGTTGTTCCTGCTGTCTCTCGGTCTGGGGATCTTTCTGCTGCTGACGAGCTGGGGGGTGCGGACGCTTCTGGTGCGACAGATGCGCTTTGACGCAGGAGGGAACGGGCCAAATCTGTATCTGGTCGACGTCCAACCGGATCAAGTCGAAGCCGTCTCTGGACTGTTGCACGCACAGCAGCTCCCACTCATTGACAGCGCACCCATGGTCACGATGCGGATTGCCTCGGTCAAAGGCAGGCAGCTTGAGGCGCGGGCCGCGAGGAAGTCGGAGAGCGAGGCCGCTGGCGCGCAAGCCGACGCGCAGCGCGTGCCTCGCTGGGTGATGGAGCGCGAATACCGCTCCACCTATCGGGCGTGTTTAAATGCCACCGAGACCCTCGTGGCCGGTGAATTAAGCAGTGTGGCAGGGGGCCCGGACGCGGCTGTGCCTGTGTCCTTGGAACAAGGCTTGGCGAGGGATCTGGGCGTGGAAGTGGGGGACACCATGGTGCTGGACGTCCAGGGGGTGCTGCTCAACGCACGGGTGAGCAGTTTGCGGAAAGTGGACTGGAGCAAGTTCAACCTCAACTTTTTCATGGTGTTCCCGCCTGGAGTGCTGGAAGGCGCCCCTCAGTTTCAGCTGTTGGCCACCAGGATCCCCGCGGGGCAGACTTCCGGCCAGTTGCAGCGTGCCTTGCTGGGCCTCGCCCCCAATGTGAGCGCAGTCGATCTGACGTCCATTCTTTCCACCGTGGCAGCCTTGCTGGAGAAGGCGGTGCGGATCGTTCAGATTCTTTCCGGCTTCACGCTCGCCGCCGGGGTCCCCGTCCTGCTCGGGGCGCTCCTCAACGGGCGGGAGCAGCGCGTTCGGGAGAGCGTTTTATTGCGGACGCTGGGTGCGTCTGAACGGCAGGTGCGCACCATACTGCTGGTGGAATATGCCACGCTGGGGGCGCTCTCGGCACTGGCTGGGAGCGCGCTTGCCATTGGCGCGCAGGTGGCAATGGCGCGCTGGATATTCCACAGCCCTCCCGGGTTGGACTGGGCGTGGCTCGCGGCGGCGTTTTTTGGTGCGGTGCTCGCATCCTCGCTTGCCGGGCTGGCGCTGAGCCGGGGGATCTGCAAACACTCGCCGCTGCTCCTGCTCCGGGGCAACGGCTGAGTTTCCGGAGGGGGCCACAGCCCCTCCAGTGCGCGTTGGGTGCAGACAGCCAAGCGCTGTCTTGCCCTAAAACCTACCGCGCCTCGCCTGTTTCAAAGCGCACCCCTTCGCCGTCGAGCACCTCAAATACATGCCGGAGCACTGTCCGGTAGTGCTGCTGAACCACGAGATCCCGGGCTTCCTGCTCCAGCGCCTGAAAGTCTTCGAAATCTTCCTTGAGCTTGAATCCGAGCAGGGTGCGCAACTCTGTGTTGGTATCCTGCACAGGGGTATCCGTGACCAGGCCCCGGCTGGTTGCGCGCGCTTCGCTGTCCAGGGTCAGTTCGTTGATCCGGGACTGAAGCTCGGCATTCCGAGACTCCAACTGATGATTGAGGCGGATGGCTTCCTCAAGACTCAGATCCGCCGGGTTCGCAACCGGTGCAGGCCGTTCATTGCGCCGGTGGCGTCGGCCGTCGTCCTCCCGCTGGCGGAGTTGCTTCTGAGCTGCATGCAATTCGTTGCGCAGGCCAGCCACGTGCTGTTCCACCTGTCTGAGCGTGTCCTGCAAATTAAATGGCTGGGGACCACCCTTCCTAGACTGCTGCTGGGAGTGCTGGTTCCCCGGACCGGGAACTGTCTTGGAAACGTAAACGGGACGCTGCTTTTGGCGTCTGTTCTGTGAACCGCCGGATTCCTCCGAATCAGATTCGTCGGCATCTTCCTCGTCTTCGTCTTCGTCGTCCTCCTCTAGCTCCCGGTCGTCCGCCTTGGTGTCCGGATGCGCAGCGTCCTGCAAGTGTGAGGCGGCGCCTGTGGCGTGCAATCCGCCCTCGGCGGAATCTGCATCCTCGGCACCGGGTTCGGCACCGGGTTCGGCGCCGGGAGGGAGTCCTTGGCGGGAATGCGTTTCCCCCCTGCCTCTTTCGGAAGGTGAAGGAGATTTGAGCAGCTCCACCCAGGAATCTGGCAAGGGAGCGACCTCCCGACGAAGGGACGCCTGCCATTTGCCACTCCAGCGGGCCACTCCCTTGAGTACCATTTGTTCAAGAGCCTGTGGCAGCTTCGAAAGCCTGTCTGCGGCTGCCGCCCATTTAAGGATGCTCAACTGGGTCAGCGGGGCTTGTGGTTGGTGAAAGGCGCCGTGCAAGGCCGCGAAGACCAGGAGATCCACTTCGGCTGGCTTGAGCTCGCCCAAGGGGAGCTGAAGGACCCAGGCTTTGCCCCTGCCAATCAGCACGTTTGCGAGGATGGACGCGCCCTTGCCTTCCAGTAGCCCGGTTTCCTTGTCCCGAAGGACTTTGAGCGTCAGTAAGATGAGCTTCAGCGAGGCGGCCGGGTCCACCTTGAAGAGGCCGCGGGCGAGGCTGAGGCGAATTCTGGCCGCGGCTTCCCCAGCAGTACGTGCCAAGCCAGCGAGAAATTGCGCACGGAAGGTGGGCTTGATCTCAGGCCAAACAGAAGCAGTAGCCTGAACTGTGACCACCCAAGGCAACTGCGGGGTTACCGCCACCGCCTTTGCTACTTCTGCCCTGCCGCCCAAAAGCGCTTCCTTTAGCAGGCGTGCCGCTTCCGCTTCTTCCTCTGGACTCAGTCGGCTTTTTCTGGCACGGAGCGCATAGTCCTCGAGCGTGCCTTCCAAGGGTTCGGTTCCGGGAGATTCGGAGGAATGTTCCGTGGCGTTTTCCTGTTCAGGGGCACTGCCAGTCTCGGTGCGCTCAAAATCCTGCTCGGGGGAGGCGGCAGTTGCGGACTCCTCTGGCTGCTCAATTCTCTCCGGTGACACTGAGTCCGCTGGCTGAGTCTCCCCGGGGAGGGACTCTGCGTGGGCGGATGGGGCGGCTGGATCGGACGGTGGAAGTTCGGTGGGAAATGGATTTTCCATGACAAAAAAAAGGGCCACGCGCTGGGTGGCCCTTTACCTTGGCAACGTTTTCCTCAAAAGGCGAGTTGATCCCCTCGGTTTGTGCGGGGCCACAAAGGACAAGGATCAGCCTTTTCGGGTCATACGGCCGGAGGCGGTTCCCCGGAAAAAGACTTCAATGCGTCCCCTGTGACCTCCGCCAGTACTGCAGAGCGCAGGATCTGGCGTTCCCAAGCATAGCGTCGGAGCAGCACTTTGAGGGTTGCAGTCAGGGGGACGGCCAAGATTGCGCCCAGCAATCCGCCGATGAGCAGACTCCAGGAAAACAGGGATACAATGACGGTCAAGGGATGCAGTCCCACCCGCTGCTGCACTACTTTTGGAGTGATGTAAAAACTGTCAATTTTCTGCACCAAGACAAAAATTCCGGTGACAACTACCGGGAAGAGCCAACCTGGCTGCTCGGGAATCCAAGTTCCCCCTTGTTGGACCGTGGCGATGATGACGGCGGGAATCCAGCAAAGCAGGATTCCGAGGTAGGGAATCAGCCCGAGAAAACACAGTACGAGCCCAATGAGAATCCCGAAGTCGAGCCCGACAATCATCAGCCCGAGGGCTGTCAGGCCACCGTTGATGACGCTCACGAGCAGCTGTCCCCTGAAAAAGGCGATGACGTAGCCGTTGATTTCGGTGAGCGCGGAGACCAGTTCGGTTTTGAAACGCGAGTTCTTGAGCGGCAAGTAGTCCTGCCAAGTCGCGGAGATGTAACGGGCGTCGATGAGGAAGTAGAAAAGATAGATTGGGATGATCACCAGCGAGATCAAAAAGCCGAAGACACTCAGGAAGCCGCCGACGCTGCTTTGAAGCATCCGGATGGTTTGATTTACCAGCCCCAGTAGCGCGTTCTTGAGCCAGTCGCCACGCAGAAACTGTTGGACGTCGAGCAACTCTTCCAACGTGGCAACTGGTTTTGCTGCGGCGGGCTTGGAAGGATCCGCTGGGGCGCCGGCGTGTGGAGCCGGGGCGGTCGGCAATGGAGTGAGTTGCAGAGGGGTGCCCGCCAGAAGCGCACCGGCCGCCTTCGCGTCCTCCTCTGTGGCGTCAGCCAAGTCGGGAAGCACATTGAAACCGGTGCGATTGCGGAAGTTCTTGGCGAAGTCGTTGACGTGATTCCATGCCGCAACCGTGTACTGCCCGCTCTTGTTATAGAGCTTCACGGTCTGATGGGAAATCAGAGGGATGAGCCAGATGGCCCCCCACAAGAGCAGGGCGGACGCCATTGCGAACACACTCAGGACGGAAACTGTGCGTGGGATTTTCCACTGGTCGAGCTTTGAGACTACCGGTTCGAGCAGGTACGCCATGACGCCGGCGACAGCAAAGGGGATCAAGATGGGTTGAAGGAAGCTGAGCACTTCGGTTCCCAACCAGATGAGTCCCACTGCGATGGCCCCGATGGTGACCACGGCAAGCGAGGTCAAGGCCGTCCAAATTGTTTTGCGCTGCCAGGGTGTCGGAAGGGAGGGTGTGTTCATTCAGCCCGCCGTTTTCTCCGGTTGCGGGTGGAAAAAGTCTCCCACATCGCCGGGGCATTTCCAAGAGGCGATCACTCGGGCGTGTCCACAATGGGCAACCGTTCGCTGATTCCTCGGCAAACGGGCAGCTCATCCCCTGCTGAAGAAAAGGGCCTCAGATGGAAAGCGCGTTCGCGGATGTCAACAGGCAGTCCGGCAAATTGGTCTTGGACTCTGTTTTGGTGGCGCGGCTCTCCCCCCGGTTGCCGCCCCGCGCGCGGCTATCAAGAGCAGCTACGAAGAGCGGCTTGGCAGCAGTTCCTCAATGGCGTCGCCGAAGGGGAGGATGGGCATGGGGCGGCCCTGGTGGTCAAGGAAGCTGTGGGTGTGGTCGATACCCAAATGTTGGTAGACGGTGGCCCAGAGGTCGTTCGGACTGAGGGGACGCTCGACCGGATACTCTCCCCGGCTGTTGGTGGCTCCGATGATCTGGCCCGTACGCATCCCTCCACCGGATACGATCATGGACATCGCCTTGGGCCAATGGTCGCGGCCGGGTTGGGAGACCTTGTTGGCGGTGCCGACGGCAGTGCTTATTTTTGGGGTGCGCCCAAATTCGCCGGTAACAACCAGGAGCGTTTTTTTATCGAGGCCGCGGGCGTAGAGGTCTTCGATGAGTGCCGAGACGGCCTGGTCGTAAGCGGGGAAGCGCCAGCGGGCGTCGTTGAAGATATTGCAGTTCACCGCGTGGCTGTCCCAGTTGTACACACAGTCAGTGGGCTGGGGCTTTCCGGGGAAGGGGTTTTCCCAGACCATTTCCACAAAGCGACAGCCCGCCTCTACGAGGCGCCGGGCCATGAGCCCGCGCTGGCCGTAGGCGTGCATTCCGTAGCGTTCCCGGACACGCAGGGGTTCCTGTCCCAGGTCAAAGGCGTCCCTGACCTTGGCGCTCGTGAGCATCTGGTAGGCGTTCTGGTTGAAGCTGTCCATGGCCTGCAGCACCCCACTTTGGTCGATGTCGCGCCGGAAGTGGTCCAGTCCCTGGCGCAGGGCCATGCGGTCTTCGAGTCGGGTTTCCATTTCGCGGGAGATCCCGAGGTTTTGCACTTTGAAGCCTTTGTCGCTTGGGTCGCCTGAGACGACAAAAGGTGTGTTCGCGCTGCCCAGATACGCCGGTCCGTTTGCGAAGGTGTCGATCCCGGCGCGCCCTGCGTCTGCGCCGAAGACAACGGGCGGCATGCCGTCTTTGAAGCCGCCGTTTTCGGTGAGGCATTTGAAAATGATGCTGGTGACCGCGGGGGCATCATTGACGGTGCCGACCGGGGTTGCCGGAACGCGGCCCGTCAAGAAGCGCTTGTGGCCGCCGCCGTGGTCGGCGAACTCGTGGCTGACGGAACGAATGATGTTAAACTTGTCCGCAATCTTGGCCTGGAGGGGAAGTAGTTCGCAAATCTCCATACCCGACACATTCGTTTTAATGGGCTGGAAGATTCCCCGGTATTCGAGGGGCGCATCCGGCTTCATGTCGTAGGTTTCCATGTGCGGCGGACCGCCGGGCAGCCAGATGAAAATTACCGAGGTATCGGACGGAATGGGGGCCTGGGAGGACGGCCCGCCGGCCAGCGCTGCCTTCAATTTGAGCGAATCTGCCAGCGACATCCCCACCATCGAGAGGCCTCCAAATTGGAGAAAACTGCGGCGCGATATGGGGCCCGGACAAAAGTTGGTTTTCATGGAAGCGGAGTAGGATGGGGGAATGACTGGTCAGTCGAGAGATGGCTCTAGCGGAAATGTCCTTTGGCAAAAGGTATGAGCTGCGGGGAAGTCAGTGGTTTAGGAGAAACTCTCCGCTGCTGATGAGCGCCCAAATAACGTCCTCCCAAGCGCGGCGGAGTTTGGCTGCAGGGTCGGTCTGCGGCAGGGTCGTGCTTTTGAGCAGATGGGCCTCGGCGCGTCCCAGTTCCTCCGCAAGGGGGGGGCGGCCATAGGCTGCGAGGTAGAGGTCCCGGAGCTTTTCCTCGTCCGAACGGGCTTTCTCGTCGGCCAGGCGCTTGGCCGTGCCGGAAGGGCTTGCCAGCTTGTTTTGCACTTGGTCCGAAGTGGCAAGCAAGAGGCTCTGGCCGAGGCTCGCATTGCTCTGCCTCTCGCAGGTGCAGGCGGTGCTCGAATCCGGTCGGCCGAACTCACGAAGGATCCCGCCGGTGTTGTAGGAATTGTCCGGAAGCTGCACCGCCTTCGTGGCAGCGGGTTGGTTGGCCCAGTTGTCGGTGGTGCCCGCAAGGGAGTTGACCGCATCCAGGAGTTGTTCCGCGGAAAGGCGGCGGGCGTAGAAGCGGGAGAAGTACTGGCCTTCGGCGGCGTTGTGGGGGTTGGGGGCGGAATCGAGCTGAAAGGTGCTGGAGTTGGTCAGGGTTCGGAGCAGCTGCTTGAGGTCGAAGCCGCTCTGGATGAAGTGCGCCGCCAGCGCCTCGAGCAGCTCCGGATGCGAGGGGGGATTGGTGTCCCGAATGTCGTCCTCGGGATCAACCAGGCCCCGGTTGAAGAGGATTTTCCAGTAGCGGTTGACGAGCGCCTTAGCGAAGAACGGATTGGATTTTTCTGCCATCCAGTCGGCCAGCGCTCCGCGGGCGTCCTCGTCAGGGGAAATCACCGAAGCCTGGGAACCAATGGCGGAGGGCGCGACTTTTTCGCCGGTTTTTTTGTGGGTGGCTTCGGGGGCTGTGCGTTTGAGCGAAACAACGAATTCCGCCATTCTGCTGGGGGAGACGGTCCGGTCCATCTGTGAGAAGTAGGCGCCCAGCGCGTAGTAATCCCTCTGGCTCCACTGTTCATAGGGGTGGTGGTGGCACTGGGCGCACTGGATCCGCACCCCTAAAAACAGCTGGGCGGTGTCCTCTGTTTGGATGATCTGCGTGTTGAGTTGGCGGTACCAAGTGACGGCCGGATTGTCCGTTGCTTCACCTGTGGCGGTCAGTAATTCGCGAGCCATCTGGTCGTATGGCTTGTTGCGGTAGATGCTCTCGCGCAGCCAGCCGTGGAAAGCGATGTTGCCGTGGATGTGCGAGGGGTCCCTCGTGTTGCTGAGGTCACCCCGGCGGTTGCGCAGGAGGGAACTCCAATAGTTGGCAAAGGTGTCGGCGTACTCACCGCTTTCCAAAAGCTGGTCTATCCAGTGGGCTCGCTTTTCGGGGGCTTGGTCCGACGCAAAGCTGCGAGCTTCTTCTGCGGTGGGAAGGCGGCTGGCAAGCAGCAGTGTGACCCGCCGCAGGAACGTCGCGTCGCTGCAGATTCCGGAGGGAGGAATGCCGACCTCCCTGAGCCGGGCAAAAACGGCCTTGTCGATAAAGTTGCGCTCTGGCGGGAGGGCGCCTACGGGAGCACCCACGGGCAGGGTGGCGCGGAAGACCGACACCTTGTCCTGAT